>CAYOIP010000045.1:0-8449 GCA_964404065.1 uncultured Candidatus Peribacteria bacterium | reverse complement strand
TTCTAGGTTTTTGGCTTTAACACTTGAATAGCGATATAAAGATTTTTTACAACCAAACAATCTAGTTTTATTTTCTAGTTGTGCATAAAAAATTCTTAGTGTAGATGTAAATATTACATCTGTTTTTATTATAATATACATTTTTAAAAAAATACAACTTTTTAAATTGACAAAAGTTGTATTTTTATTTCAGATAAGTTTTTATTTTTTATTAAACTCAAGTAAGCTTGCTTTTACATATTTAAATCATTCATCAATAACTTCCTTTGAAGAAATTGTTCATAAAACTTTTACTTGATTTGTTAAATCAGCTGTATCCATCTTTGCTTTATCAAAATTTGAAAACCAAAAATAACTTGAAATACATAAAAATAAAGTTGCAAAAAATTTTAATCAAATATTCCATTTTATTCTATAAAAAACATTTGGATAAATAACTTCAGCTCACTTAATAACTGATAGTATAAAAATTCAAACAAAGACTCAAATTGGAAAATACGAATATGATAAAAGTAAAGATAGAATTACGAATAAAATTATAGAAAATGAAACTTGAACTTTTTCAAAAACTCTTGATTTTTTGTCATAATTCATAAAAACCTCTAGTTGATTGAAAAACATATAAATATTTTTATATTCACTATAATTTGATGAAAAAATAAATAAAAGTAAATATTTCATTTTATATAAATCTTTTTTCTGAATTGATAGTTTTTCACTAACACTATAATAAATAATTGGTAATAAAAAGAAACTAAAAAGATTATTATTTAACTCTAAAATAATTTCTTTTAAATCATTTAATTCCTTGTATTCTCAATACATATAATCAGCTTCAGGAGAAATTGATGGAATTATTTTAAAATCTCATTTTAAAAGTGTGTAAACATTCTTGTCTAAAAATAAATTTGAAGAAAAATCATAAAATAGATATTTTATATCAGAGTAATATTCATTTATCATGGCATTTTTTACATATTGCCAAAAATACGCTCTATCATTTGATGGCAAAGAAGATAAAACCTCACTTATTTCTGTGTAAAAATTTCATCTATTATTATTATATTCATCTAAATATGTATCAATTACCTCTTTTATATCTGAATAACCCAAAGAATAAACTACTTTCTCCATTTGAGTTTTTTTATATCAGCTTGTATAACATGATACGACTTTTAGTAAAACTTTCGAAATATCTCCAAAATCTATTTTATTTTTATCAATTTTTAAAATAAAATTATCTAAAAATTTATCTTTTTTTTCTTTTGATAGTGTTAAATAAGTTTTTTCTATAAAATGTTCTATAAAGTCTTCTCTTAAATTTATATCATAAGTAATTTCAGATATTTTAAATTCTATAAAAATTTGTTTTACTAAATTAAAACTAATATGAGAGTTAAATTTTACTAAATATTTTTTTATTTCCTCTTCAGATTCTCAAAGATACATTTTCAAAAGTGCTTTTGCAAGGTATTGTTTATCTTTATTTATAGTTTTTACAAAAAATAAATAAATAAGTAAATCAAAGTTTTTCGAGTCTCTTAAATAGATATCTAAAACATCTAACCAAACTTTATGGTAATTTGTTTGTTTATAAATTGTCATCATAAAACTTTTAGAACTTTCAGCGTCTTCAAGTTCAAATCAAGTAACAATTTTTTTTGAAAGACAATCTAAAAAAGCACTAAATTTTTCTTTAACATTTTTTGAGTTTATATAAATTGATAGCGGATTTGGAGATTTAAAAACAGTTAATAAATCTGCTTTAATCTCATCAAAATCTAAATTACAATCAATATTATTGTTATTTAGAAGTTTTAAATTTGTTTTTTCTTGTGACATATTTTTGTTTTTATTTTTAAATTATATTAAAATGATATCATAAATTAAAATAAATTACAAAAAAATTTGAGTGTTTTTTATTTTTTTATATAATCAAACTTAAATTTACTTTCTAATTTTTATTTATGGCTTGAATTACATCAAAAAAGAAAAAACAAATTACTGCTACTTTGATACCAACAGTAATTGATAAAGTTCCTGGTTGAGAAAGAGCTTACGATATTTATTCTAGACTTTTAGAAGATAGAATAGTATTTTTATGAGAAGCGATTGATTCTCATGTTGCAAATACTGTAATTGCCCAACTTTTATTTTTAGAAAAACAAGATCCAAAAGCACCAATTACAATTTATATAAATTCTCCTGGATGACATGTAACAGCCGGGCTTGCAATTTATGATGTTATGCAATATGTACAATGTGATATAATTACAGTTTGTGTTTGACTTGCAGCTTCTATGGCAAGTGTGCTTTTAGCCTGAGGAACAAAATGAAAAAGATATTCTCTACCAAACTCTGAGATAATGATTCATCAACCTCTTGGATGAGCAGAATGACAAGCAATTGATATAAAAATTGCAGCTGAAAATATAATTGAAACTTGAAATTTACTTTACTGACTTTTATCTAAACATACATGAAAAGATATTAAACAAGTTGAAAAAGATTGTGATAGAGATAATTATATGAGACCAGAAGAAGCTTTGAAATATGGACTTATAGATAAAATAATAAAAAATAAATAGTTAAATTTTATTTGTAGAGATGTAGCAATGCTACATCTCTACTTTTTTATTTGCAAATTTTTAGATTTAAGTAAAATAGTGAGTGCCAAATTTATTTACTATTTTTTTATTGTTTTTTTACAGAAAAACAAGTTGGAGTAATTATCCAATCTGCTTTTTTTCTGTAAAATAGAAAGTTAGTGAATAAGTTTGGCGACTTAGGATAATTACTCCTTTTTGTATGCAAAAAATAATTAAGAAGTTATAATCTAAGAGTTTAAAATTTATTTCATTACTTTTTTATATGAGAAAGATAAGTACAAATTCCACAAGACCGAATAATACCCCTATCCCAACCTTTCCCCTTCTAGGAGAAAGGAGTAAAAAAGGTTTTACACTCGTAGAACTAATCATTGTCATCACTATTTTAGCAATTCTAGCTACAATAGCATTTATATCTTTTAAAGGTTATACTCTAAATGCTAGAGATAGTAATAGACTTGCAACTCTAAATAATATAGAAAAATGATTAACACTTTTTGAAATAAAATCTGGAAATTATCCAAAACCAGATTGAGAAGTTTTATCTTGAAGTATAAATTGAGTTGCTTTAGTTTATGTGTGAAATATTTGAGAAAATATTTCTAGAATTATAAATATAAGTAAAACTCCAAAAGATCCAGTTTCTGAAACAAATTATATTTATGGAACAAGTGTGGATTATAAATATTATCAATTATCTACAGTTTTAGAAAATGGAGTTTCATTAACCCATCCTAACCTTCCCTTAAGAATAAGGGAAGGAATAGTTCCTATAACTTATGCTGATAGCTCATATAAAGCAAAAGTAAATTGAAACTATAATTGACTTCTAAAATATAATTGATACTTGTATAATCTACCAAGTTTAATATTCACTTGAAGTTGAAATTTAATATCAACTTGAACTTATTTTATCGTTGATAAAAAAGAAAATTTACCATATAAACTAGATACAAACAAAATACAAGAAAATAAAAATACTTCTACTTTATTACAAGAACTAACTTGAACATCAAGTGTAACTTTAACTTGAGTAAATATTTCAGCTATAACAGATAAAACTACTTTTTTATCTAATTCTTGAGTTTTAAAAGAAGCGTTATGATATGATGTTAGTATAATTTGAAAAGAAATATTTTGAGAAAAGTATTTTTCTGAAGTAAATTTAAGTGTTAGTAATATTAGTTATAGTAATTGTTTAGCTACTACTTATAGTTGAATAACTATATCTGCTTTAAATCACTCTATTTCTCAAGCATATTCAACTTGAATAACAAATTGAACTTGAGATGTAACTGCTACTTGTAATAACTGAATAGTATCTTATGGAAGTATAAACACAAATTGTAATACTGATTATGTTTCTTCTTGAGTTTGGAATTGTATTTTAGATACTTGTAGTTGAACTATGCCTACTTATGCTCAAATAAACTGAACTCAATGAACTGCTACTTGGTCTCATTCTACTACTTCTTGAGTTTGTAAGTTTGTGTGTCAGGCTTGATATTATTGGAATTGAACTGATTGTGTAGCTGCTTCTGCCGGGTATTATGTAGCTAGTTCATGACAAATTAGTCAAACTTCTTGTACTACATGACAATATCAAGATCAAACATGACAGACTACATTTAAATCTTGTACAAATAAACCTACTAATTCTTCTTATACTTCTTCCACTGCTTTAACTTCAAATTCTTGTCCTTGGAGTTGTGATAGTTGATTTTATGAAAGTGCTTGAAGTTGTTTAGCTTATGTGAATTGAGCTTGTAGTTCTTTGCCTACTTGAGCTTTGTATTATAACTCAACTATTAGTTATTCTTTAGTTAATGCTCCTAATTGAACTTCTTTAGTTGCAACTACTGCTTGATATTCGGCTACTCCTACTTCTAACACTTGTCAGTATAAGTGTGATACTGCTAACTGATATTCTCGGAATGGAAGTGGGTGTAGTATTCCTAGATGAGAACAACTTTATACTACTCCTTGATCTTATACTTGGACTGTTCCTGCTTGAGTTACTAGTGTGAGTGTGGTTTGTGTTTGAGGGGGTGGTTGATGAGTTGATGCGGGTTGATGATGAGGAGGATGATTAGTTTATAAAAATAATTTTACAACAACAAGCTGACAAAATATTTCTATAATTATTTGATCGTGAGGGTCTCCTTGAAATAATTGATTAAATTCATCTTTTAATTCAATAATTATTGCTTGATGAGGATGAGCTTGAGTTATTTGATGATGATGAGGATGAGCGTGATGAGCTTTTAGTTGATGAGATGGATGATGAAATTGATGATCAGCAGCATGTGCTTGATGAGGATGAGCGTGATGATATACATCAAATTGAAGTAATTGAATATCTGCAAGTTGAAATGCTGCTTGATGAGGAGGATGAGTATGAGTATATTGATGAAGTAATTGATGATGAGGGGGATGAATAAATTTATGATGAAACTGATGAAGTAATTGAAATAATGGAAGTATAAATCCATCATCCGTTATATGATGAAACTGATGAAGTAATTGATGATGAGGGGGAAGATGAGATTGATGAAATAATTGATGATATGGTTGAAACTGAGCTTGTCGTATAATTCGGCCTTGAACTACTAGACAATTTCCTTCTACAGATGTATGAGCTTCATAAAAAACTAAAAACTCTTTCATTTCAGAAAGAGTTTTTTCTTGCAAAAATTTCAAAAAGTTTATAATTAAAGTAATTTAAAAATTAATTTTCAAATTATGGCAACTATAACTATAGAAAATGTTCCTGAAAATATAGTAAAACTTTATGGAACTAGAATAAAATATACTAGAGATTTTATATTCCCAAAGAAAAAAGAAAAAGATGTAGAAGATATGACTTTACTTGAGTATATAAATAGCGACGAATATAAAAATGAAGAAAGAAAATATTACTCTGATCCGATGGAATTTTTATCAGATTTAAAAAAATGAATTTAGTATGAAAGTAACAAAAATAAAAAGATTTATAAAATCATATAATAAATTATGATTAAAAATAAAAAGTAAGTTTGATAAAAACTTAATTATTTTTATGAAAAATCCATTTGAAAAATCATTAAATAATCATGCTTTAAAATGAGAATATTCTTGATTTAGAAGTATAAATATTACTTGAGATTATAGAGCTATATTTAGGGAATATCCAAACTGAACTTACGAATTTGTTGATTTTATAGATATTTGAACTCATAGTGAATTATACGAATAATTTTTAAACTCTTTCATTTCAGAAAGAGTTTTTTCTTGCAAAAATTTCCAAGATTTTTTTATTTAATCCTAAAAAGTGCCATCCAACCATGACTTATATAATTTTGGAAAAAATTCACAAGTTCATCTTGAGAAGAAATTTTATTTTGATTTAAATAATTAACAATTGGTAATAAGTAAGAATAATCTTTTTCATTTATTATTCACTCACTTGAAATCAATTCTAAAATCTTATTATAACATCAAAGTTGTTTAATTCACCTATTTATAGTTTCTCAAGAAGAAGAATAACTTTCATAATTTACTCATGCAAATTTCAAATAATTATCTAAATCCTCTTTTGTTTTATTTGACTTTTTATAATCCTCTAAAGCAATTTTCAAACAAATACTATCTGTTTGAATAAGTTCTAATTTATCTGATGTGAAAGTATATAAAAGTTCTTCATATCTTTTAGTCAAATTATGTGCTGGATCTTTATCAATCGTTGCCGCATTTAAATCAACTAAAAAATAATTTACTCACATTTTTTTCATTCTATCTACTCAAATATTTACATCACTTTCATCATAAAAATATTTATCAAATTCAAATATTAAACTATCTTCTAAAAGTCTAACATTATTATTTGAAATAAAATATTTTAAAAATGTTCAAATTCTATAAATTCAAGCAGTATTTTTATAATCATTTTCTGGATATAGTACATTCTTATATAAATTGTTTCTAAGTTTAGCTACTTCGGCTTTCAAGTTAATTATTTCGATATTTCAATTATCATCACTCATATTTGATAATTCTCTAAAAGCTTGATTTAAACTGATTAAATCAGAAATATTATTTCAAACTAAAATTTCTTTTAGCTTTTCATTTTTAATTTCTGAAATTATTTGATTTGCTAAATATTTTTGCTTATCATTTTTAATATTTAACTCAACTAACACATCAAAATAATCAGGATGAGACTCAAAAATTGTTACATATTTATCTGTAGTTCAAGCTTTGAAAGTAGTATAACTAGCTTGTTTTAAGTTATTAAATCAGTGTGGAAAAGTAGAATTAAAAAAATAAATTGAAACTATTAATAGTGTAATAAAACTTCAAAATAATTTGAAAAATTTATTTTTAAAATCATCTTTTTCTTCATAACTTGAAATATAGTAAATTCAGATACTAAAAGCAAATAACATGCTATAATACATCAAAATTCCATACCAAACAATTCAAAATGCAGAAATAGTCCATAAGAAAATATACAAAACTCAAAAAACTAAATTTAGTTTAAAAAGTTGTGAATGTTTTTGCTTATCTAAAGTATAAATTACATATAAAAATGGAATTAAAAATACAAATAAAATTATTAAATATCAAAGTGGTAAATCTATTAAAGAGAAAATATTTGTAAGGTAATTATTTACTTTATCATTAAAGAAAAATAAAAATGAAGAAAAAGACAATAAAAACATTCAAATACTATAAATTTCAAGTTTAAATGATAAAAATAAAATAACTGGAATTAAAGCTAAAAATATATAAGTAATATCTGTATATTCTCATTTTTGATTTGTTTGCATTGTCAGGTTATATGGGAGTTTCAAATAATTACTTATTCATTTTTCATATCAAAAATATCTTCATAAATCTTCATTTGTTGAAGTTCAAGATTCTGTCATAGAAGTTTGAGTATCATTTGATTTTATTTCATCAAGTTCTTTTTGAGAATATATTTTTGTATAATCAATATTAAACATATCCGTTTTTCAATTTAAAATACTTCCAACATCAACTTTTTTTGAAGTAATAACATTTTTTAAAATCCAAGGTGAAGTTGAAACTCAAACTCAAGAAATAAAAATCAAAAATATTAAAAGAAATTTTTTGAAAGCTTTGAAAGAGTATTTATTTATACTATATCAAAATAAAACCATTCAAATAACAATTCATCAAATAAAAATTTTATTTATCAAATCAATATCATCTTTTGGAAAAACTACATTCATCATTGACCAAAGTCAAGCTTTTGTAAAAATTGCAATATAAAATGATAAATAAGAGAAAAATCAAGCAATTCATAGTTTTGAATAAAAAATTATTCAAATAATTCAACTAATAAGTAAAAGTGATGTAAATTTGATTGTAAAAGCAAATCAAACTAAAATTCAGATAATAAATAAATAAATTAGGTAAGATTTTTTAGAAAAAATATCTTCTCAAATATGGGTAAAACTAGTAAAATACGAAACTATTCAGCTAGAAGTTTGTTTTTCATAAGATAATTTTATAGTTTCGCTTTCCTTATTTTTATCATTACTAACTGATAAATTTCATACATTAGTTTCAGATTTATATCATAAATATTTTAAGAAGATATAAAATATCATATATAAAGCTATTGCAGAAACAAAGAAAAGCCCAGGATCAAGTTTCATATCTTTTGCTTGCTGAAAAATTACCATTGGCATAGCAAGAAAAACACTTCATGCTAAAAATGGAATATTTATAAAAGTTTTTTTATTTGATTTTAGTAAGTCAGAAAATGACAAAATTATCACATCTCGACTGGCTATCGCATCGAAGTCGTATTGGTTGGGGCGCGGTTTTCCCTG
>CAYOIP010000044.1:0-8582 GCA_964404065.1 uncultured Candidatus Peribacteria bacterium | reverse complement strand
TTTAAATTTAATTATAACATCTTTTTGCCTAATTTAAACAAAAAAAATAAAAAAAGATTTGCAATTTGTTTTAAACTTGCTACAATATCTATGTTTATTTTATTAATAACTTTTTTGTTATGAAAAAACAAGACTTTATAAAAGCAGTTGCATCTGCTGCAGGTTTATCTCAAGATGCTGTAAGTAAAGCTTTAAACACTATGGTTGGAGTTGTTACTTCTGAATTAAAAGCTGGTAAAGAAGTTAATATTACTGGTTTCGGTGCTTTTAAAATTTCTAAAAGAGCTGCTAGGAAATGAGTAAATCCAAGAACTGGAGCTAAAATTTCTATCCCTGCTATGAAAACTCCTGTTTTTAGAGCTGGTAAAACTTTAAAAGAAAGTGTTAGATAATTAACAAAAAAATAAAAAATACCTGAGAAATCAGGTATTTTTTATTTGATTTTTCTTTAAAAAAGTGTTATACTTCATTTTGAATAATTAAATTATTTTAAAATAATGCTACAAATATCTGTTGATAAAACACCAATTGGTGCAATAAGTGATGATATAAAGTTGTCTTTATCTACAAAATCAAATTTTGAGGTTTTATTTTTGTTTAAATCTGATTTTAATAATGCTAAATATTTAAGAGATTATTTACTTATTATTTTAGATTGTATTTGACTTGATTTGATATGGAAAAACAGATTTGTTTTGATAATTGATGAATTAAATAATAATGCAATAGAATATTGAAGTAAAATTTGAAGTGAAAATTTGATGAGATTTAAATTTGAAAAAAAAGAAAACAATATTTTAATAAATATTGAAGTTGAAGATTCTTGAGATTGAGAAAAATCAAAAAGCGCTCAAGAAATGGAATGTTTGAGACTTGAAAGACTAGAAAAATGATTTTTAGATCATAAATCTATAAGATGAAGATGACTTTTTATGATAATTACAAAACTTGTTGATGAGCTTTATTTTAAAGATTCTATAAATGGATGATTGATAGTTTGAGTAAATAAAAAATTAGAAATATAAAAACTGCTTAAAAATGTCATTCCCGTACTTGATACGGGAATCTAGAAAAATTTTTATTACTAGATTATCTGGTCAAGCCAGATAATGACAAAAAGGAATAAATCTAATTATTCCTTTTTTTATTCATAAATACTTTTTAGATTTTGTTTGCATTGAAACTCAGAATCTCTTGCGCAATAAATAATTTTTTCATTTATTCTTAAATCTAGATAAATTATTCAGTATTTTATCTGATTTGCATATTTTTTATAAAAAATATTTAGTTTTTCAACTTGAACAGAGGTATTTTTATTTAAATCAAAAATTATAATAGTTCAACTTTGGTCTTTTATATGCAATTCGGCTTCTTTTTTATAATAAGTTAAATCAGATATTTTTAAAAAAGAATTTTTTTGTTTTATAATATCTAAAATTTCTTTTATTTTTACTATATATTCTCAATTAAATATTTTTTTATAATCCAAAACTCAAATATTTGAAACTGTTTTTATATTTAGTTTTGTTAAATTTTCTTTTTGTTTTGTTGGAATTACAACTCAGTTATCAGTTATTTCATAGAATTTACTATCATTTTGAAAAATAAAATTACTAGGATAAGAAGTAAGAATTATTTTTATGTTATCTGGAAGAATTTTTCTAATATAAACTTCTTTAATATTTGGTTGGTGAGTTATTAAACTTTTTTGGACACTTATCTTATCTACAAATAAAATAGGTTTATATCTAATATTTTCTATAGATTTATAAGATAAATCTATGTTTATGATATCATCTTGCCTAATTATATCAATATTTTTAATTGAAAAATAATGAGAAAAAAATAAAACATATAAGCTTGATAAAATCAAAAAAACTCAGATAATATAATAATAAATATTTATCTTTTTTATCTCATTAAAAGTGTTTTCAAACTCAAGTTTTGATGTAAAAAGTTTAAACTTATTTCTTTTAGATTTATATTTAGTTTGAAAGTTTTCTTGAACATAGAGTTTGCTTTTTTCTTTTCTAATATTTTTTTTGAATTTAAAATTAGAAATGATGTTTTTATATTTTTCTATAAAGTCTTTAATTTTTTCCATAATTATTTTATTTCTAGAGAATTAATTTTTTGTAATAAATCAGTAGAAAATTCCATTTCATCAGTGTATCTAAATCTAATTATTGGAGTTTTTCTAAGAGTAATTTCTTTGTTTATCCCTTCTTTTATGATTTGAGCATAATTTGCCAAAGATTTACAAAGCAATTCAGAGTTTTTTATAGAACTAACAAAAATATCAAGATATGACATATCTGGAGCTAGTTCTACGCTATTTACTGTTATTAGTCAGAAATCGCTTTGTATTTCAAAAGTATTTTCAAGTATTATATTTCAAACTAATTCTTTTAGCATAGAATTCATTTTTTTAAGTCTTGTTTCATTCATTTTAGATTGTTAATTATTATTTTTTGTATTGTATTTATTACTTTCTATTTGACAAATTTAATTTTTAAATAAAATGATGACACTTTATAACTAACTATCTTTAAGGAGGTAGAAAAATGATTTACGCTGTTAGAAACGAATGAGAAACTAATGATAAACTTATTCTTAGATACAAAAAATTATTTTTCCAATCTAGAATTGCAAACAAAATTAAAGCCGAAAGATATGCAATTAGAGATTTATCAGGAAGAAAATTAAGAGAAAAAGCTATTATTAGATCTAAATACAGAGAGTTAAACAACAAAGTGTATTTCTAATAGAAAGGTCTTCACTCAAGTGAAGATTTTTTTGTGTCTTTTTTGCTTAAAATTCAAATTTATGGTAAAATTGTAAAGAATAATTTGAAATAAAAACTTTATGACAAATAAAAAGACAAAAATTTTTGATGAAATTACAAGAGAATTAGGACAAACTCTACAAAATGTGGAGAGTTTTTCAAAACTTATTTTTGCTAAAAGAAATCAAGTAAGAAAAATAATTTCAAAAAATGAAGAATTAAAAAAAGAATATGAAAGTACAAATCATATAAACCGGTTTTTGTTTTTAGCTGATTATAGAGAATATCTTTGACTTCCAAGATATATGGATTTAGATATCTTCAATGCATTTACAGAAAAAATCATGACTTCTTGAGAAGAAATAGATTATGATTATTTTCTAAAAACTTTTAAAAAATCAAAACCAAAAACAAAACTTCCAAAATGATATAAGTGACCAGAAGTAGGGAAACTTATAAAAAATCAATGAGAATATATAGCGCAGTGAATTGTTGAGTTGGTTGCTAATGCAATTGATGCAACTAGTAGTGAAAAAACTATTTGAAGATTTGGAGAGTGATTTTATCAAGCATTAAAATTTTTAAAATGATGAAATGCTGAACTGAAAGTTAAGTCAAAAAAATCTTGAGAAAAATGATTTTTACTTTCTTTAGTTGAACAAAACTGAGTAAATAAAGTTTGAAGTGTTTGAGTAGAAAAACAAAGTTCTGGAACAGAAATTGAATTGAAAAAAGAATTAAATGAAGATGAAATAGAAAGTCTAAAAGCTTTTGTTATAAATGCTTTTAAAACCAATAAGAGAGTGAATATTTTCTTAAACTGAGATAAATTAAATAATTTATGAATTTATAATTATTACAACTGAGAGTTATTGCAAAATCCAACCGAAAGCGTGTATATAGAGATAAATGAAAACTGATTTAAAGTTATAGATAATTGAGTATGAATGAGTGCAGAGGATTTGTCAGAAAAACTTCTTCAACCACAATCAACCTGAAAAAAGAGAGTAAATCCTGATGCTATGAGTGATCAGGAACTTGAAAAAAATACTCTCGGAGAAACAGCATTTTTCTATAAAAGATTTGAAGGCTGAAAAAAAGAAATAAAAAAATCTTGAGAAAAAATTATGCAAAAAACTGAAATTAGACTACAAGTTTGAGGAGTCTTAATAGAAAGTTTTGAAGGGATAACTTCATATGATATAAGTGAATTTTGTTTGGAATTACCAAGTTTTTCTTGGGTACCAGAGTCAAGAAATGAGATACAACTAACAAGAGAAGTTGTTGTTTCACTAAAGCATATTTTAGAAAAGATTTCTCTAAAAGTAGAGGATGATAGAGAAAAAATCATGCTTTTAGAAATAGTTTGAAAAATCATAAAACACTTAAAATCAAGAGAATCTTCAAAAGTATCAACAAAGTCAAAATATGATATAGATAAAGTAGCAAAAGAGGAGTTTAAAAAATTAAAAGAAAACTTAGAATCAAAAGGAAAAACGATTTTACCAGCAATTCCGGGATTACAAAAAATATTATCGGGTAGTGATGATATAGTCTTTGTTGATCCAATTTTCTTAAATTTTGATGTCAAAAAAATTCCTTGAGTTCAAAAACTAAAAAATATAAAAAATGCAAAAGTTTCTTTTTATCAAATAGATTTTAGCGAAGAAGCAGAATATGATTATCTCATAGGAAACTGATTTGTTTTAGTGAATGCTAAATATACAGGGAATCAAGATGATTTAGATAAAATAAATGCGCAAGTAAATCTCAATACTGGGTATGAAAAGTGAGATGATATAGTTTTTTATGGAGTGATTGAGGATGATGAAAGTGTGGAAGGAAAAGAAAATATAAAATTAAAAGATTCAATTTCAGAGTGAGAAAATCAAAATATAAATCAAAAACAACTTGAAGAATATGTAAATAATTTAAAAAGACTTTTAGAAGAATTTTGAGAATTTTTCAGTGAGCATACTATAAAAGTCTCTATATTAGAACCAATAGAATATATAAATAATAATATAAATATAAGTCGGCAATTTATTTTAGATTGTATAAATTTATCATATGAAAAAATAGTATTTTTATATTTATGTAATACAAATACAAGAGTTTGGGATTCAGAAAAAATTATTTGACAAAATTTTTACGAAAAATTTTACAACTTTGCTTTAGAAAATTCAAAAGAAATACTTGGTATTTTTAGAAAATTTACTTTAAAAATTCAAGATATTTCTAACCCAGAAAAATACTTACTTCAAATTATGGAGTTATTAAATGACGAAAAAAATGCAAAATATATTGCTGAATATTTAGATGAATTTGATGATTTAAGTGAAAGTGATATAAAAACACTTTTTGCGCATTTTGAGTGAGAGGAAGTTGAGGAGGAAGAAAAAGAAAGTGAAAATAAAGCACTTTTAGCTTGGAAAACTCATTGATCAAGTTGATTGTATAATTATGTAAAAAGTTGGTGAAATTGATATCAATTAACTGCTCATTATATAGAATATAATGATAATATATTATATATGGTTTTAAATAAAGATTGAAAATTTAATTTTTATTTATGAGATAAGTTATTTGAAGTAGCATGAAAAAAGGATTTTGAAAGAGTTAGGTCTTTAAAAATATTAAATAATAATATTGTCGTTGTAGAAGAATATACAAATTGAATGAAAATCTATTATTGAGATAATTTAATATATAATTGAAAAAAAGTATGGGATATTAGTTTTGAAAATTGATTTATAAAATGAGGAGGAACTTATTTTGAAGTTATTGAAATAGATGTTAGAAAATTTGATAAAAAACCAGAAAGTGAATATTTGAGGATTTATAGGGAAAGGTGAAGAGATGAATTAAAAAAGTATATAAAAAATAAATTACTCCAACCACACGAGAAAGTAATATCAGTTTATGAATATAATTGAACTATTGCGTATATAGTAGAGGCTTGAATGCCAGCAGCATATAAGTTTTACATATGAGAAGAACAGCAAGAAATTGATGGAAGAAAAATTTATAGGCATATGGATAGATTAAGCGTTATAAAATGAAAAATATTCTTAGAATTTGGGGATGATTGAAAATTTTATTACTGATGAAAAATTTATAAGTTTAGTGATATTGTTTGAGAAGGTGATGTGAAAATACAATCTATTGAATCAAGTAAGTGAATAATAGCTATCTTTCACAATAGTGATTTAGTTTTTATAAACTTAAACACTCTAGAAACTCAAAAACCAGAAAGTGAATATTTGAGAATTTATAGAGAAGAAGGGCGCGATAAACTCTATGATTATATTTTTTCAAAATTAGATATAGAATGAGTTAATCATCCTCAAGAAATAAATTGAAATATTTTATTTCAAGTACAAAATAAAAATTGAACTTTTTCTCTTTACTATTGAGATAAACAAATATGAATAAAAGGTAAGTTAGAGTTTGAAAATTTAGCTAATTTTTATCATCTTAATGATTGAATAATAAAAATATGATATGTAAAAATAGATTGAATAGAATATAATCATGAATTTGAAATTGATTTATCTTGATTAAAATCAAACAATTCTCAACTCAACCTTTCAAACTATTCTCCAAAAACACTAGCATTTATAGAATTTCTTTGTAAATGATGAGAATTTTTGGCCGAAAAAGATAGGGAAATAATATTTGAAAGTACAGAAAATCTTGCACTAACTGATATAATCTGAATTTCAAAAAACTTTCCAGACGATATAGAAGATATACCAAACTCAGATGAAAAAACTATTTTGCAAGAATTAAAAAGAAAAATTACACAAGAACTAAAAGACAGAACTTTATTTGGGAGGCAAATTACTTCCACTATTGATGGGCAAGATAGAAGCTCAATGATATGGCTAAGAGAAGTCGTTCAAAACTCTCGTGACGCTATTCTAAAAGCAAAAAGAAACGGAAATAATTCTGAAAATATTGATGAAGTAAATATTGACTTTTACCAAAATAATTGAAACTGGATTTCAAAAATTACTGATAATATTTGAATGACACCTTATGAAGTATTTAAATATTTACTTACTCCTGGGAAGTCAGGTAAGCAGTGAGACGAAACTGCAACCTGAATGTTTGGACAATGATTTTATTCTCTAGCAATATGAGCAAGTGAAGTGAATGTAAAAACAAGCACTGGAAACTGAAAAACAACTTACATAAAACTTATTCCAATATACAGCGAAAATCATGATTTAATAGATTTTGATATAAATTATGATATAAAAGATGAACAATTTACTTGAACAGTTATAGAAAGAGTTGATGAGGAAAAATGAGTTTGATGAAATATTTGAGCACTTGTTTGACTACAAAACATGTCAAAATATGTTTGAAATGTAGATGATATAAGGTTAAATTATAACTGAAAAAATATTTTTAATTCAAGTGATGTAAAACTTTTACAAACAGAAAAAGTTTGAAATCTTTGAACTCTCAGTTTGAAACAAAATAAAGACAAAAAAGAAAGATTTACAAAAGATAATTTATTTATCAGTGATATAAAAGATTGATACACTAATTTCTTTCCTGACTGGATAAGAGAATATGTCAAATCTGGTTGATATTCACTTGATTTACCATCATGAATTGAACTTACAAAAACTAGAAATGCAGTGAGTGATTTTGAAGAAGATATTGAGATTTTAAGACCACATATTTTCAATATATTTACTAGACAAATCGTGAAAGATTATCTTGATCATAAATTTCAAATACCAATGATGCCACTTGATTATATGTGACTTGATATGTACGAAAGAGAATTTAGTAGAGAAATAGTATGACTAGCTGAAAAAGTAAATAATGGTTGAGTTTTAACTCTAGAGGATATACAAAAACTTCAAGATAAAAATGCTTTGGTTCAATATCTGATTTGCTTACAAATAGAAAGCAAGTGAGAAAAAATAAGTATCAGGGAATTAAAAAAGAAAAGAGATGATGAACTTGCTTTAAGAAAACATACAAATAATCCTTATATTAGACATCATGATGCTGAAAGTTTAAATGCAACTATGGAAAATTGAGATAGACAAGAATTATATGTAAAAGATGATAATGAAAAAAAAGAATTTTTATCAAAAGTACAAGAAAGATTTTGAAAATTAACTAAAAGACTTTTTGGTTGTGAAATAGAATTTTGATTTTATAAAAGGCAAGATAAAGATGAAATAAGAGCTGTTGATTATGGATTTGATAGAAATTGAAATATCTATTTTAACTTCAATGTCAGATTTTGGGAAGAATATAAGACGTATGAAAATTATAAAATAATTGAACTTGTAACTCATGAATTTACTCATTTAGTAGAGAATAAAACAAATTTTTGAACTCATCAAAAAGATTTGCTTCACGAAGATAGTTTTGAGAAAAATCAAAGAGATATTTTAAGGATGATGACTAGAGAAAAATTATAAAAATCTTACAAAAATTTGTAAGATTTTTTTTATAAGTATAATGGTGAAAATATGTAGGGAATGAATATTTTCATTCCTAAAAATGAAGAAGGAAAATATTCGTTCTCTACAATACATCATAATCTTTATTTATGTTTAAAAAAATAGTGTGACTTTGATTTTCGACAAAAGGTAAAAATGCAAAAGATGTTGAAAAATATATTTCTGATTTAGTAGCTTGAGGTGCTAATGAATTTTTTACCTGATATAATCCACCATATTGGTTTGAGAAATTTGGTTTTGAAGTTTCTCCAAATGGTAGATTTGCTGAACATGAACAGATAACAGATTTTGAATCTTTAAAA
>CAYOIP010000043.1:0-9089 GCA_964404065.1 uncultured Candidatus Peribacteria bacterium | reverse complement strand
AGGGTTAATCACGATAAATATTCTATTTTATCAAATGAAAAATCTTGAATTTGAGTTTGAACTTGTTTCTCATTTTCTTTGTTTTTATGAAATTTTATATATTCATTTTGACAAGAAAAAAGGAAAAATAAAAGAAATACTATTATTTTTTTCATATATTAATATTTTAAAAATGTAGGGAACGAATATATTCGTTCCCTACAAAAATAAATTTTTACAAAAATTACTCAGAAAATAATTTTGGAGGATTTGTTTGAACTCTTGAATCATATTTTATGATAAAAGGTTCTTTATATTCTCAAACATCAACACAATTGCTATTTCAATTTTTATCACATCAAAGATTTCATCTTCTAGTGTAGTTTAAATCATATTGCATAGCTAAATCAAAATCACTAGTTTTTCCTCAACCTGGTAATATATAATTTCCTCAAGCTAGAATTGCTCAACCAATAGTATTTCTAGTAAATAAACTTCAATTTAAAGTAAGTTGATTTTTTAAATCACTTGTTCTTTCGTAAGAATCAGTCTGATAAACAGTTTGAGAATTTTTTACACTAACAACTGCTCAATCAGCATAAATTATAGCATTTATTTTTGTAACATCTGGTTTTATATAAACATTTCATTTTCAATTATATCAAGCATTTACATCATAATTATCTTTTAAAACTATTATTCAGAAAACTTTATTTTCACTATTTAAGTCTGAAGAAATTGTTACATTTCAATTTTTTACAACTAAAGTTTCAAAATCTTGATTTCAACTTATAGTTATATCTCATTCAACATATTTCACTCAATCAAGTATTTGTAAACTTGTCATACTTTTTACATAACTATATGCATTTTTTCTGATTTTAGTTCTTAAATCACTTGGATAAAGATTTGAAATATTTGATTGTTGTCAAGTTATCTCTTGTTTTCAAGATCATTCTAATCATCAAATAACTTTAACTCATAAAAATGCTCATCAAGTAGTTTTTATTGGTGTTATATCTTCTGCATCATCTTTTTCTGATAAATAATACTTAATTATTTCTCATCATAATTTATATGAAACTATTGGTAAGTTTATTTGTAATCAAGGATTTTGATTCAAAATTGTAGCATTTTCTGAAGAGTTTATTCTAGCATTAAAAATTGTTCAATCTTTAGAAGTAAGAGTATTATTATCTACTATTTTTGATTGAACATTAATTCAATCTCCATAAATTTCAATTTGATTTGAAAAATTATTTAAATTATAATCTGTAATTCTATCTCCATTAATATCTAAATTTGAAACTGGTTTTAATGATAATCTATATTTTTCTAAAGTTCATAGTTTTGTTTGTCAATTCCAATTATTTGCAATAGAATCAAAAGTTTTTATTTCTCAAACAAAAGGTTTTTTAAAGTCATAATTTATATTATTTGCCTGCATTTCAGTTCATCAAAGTTTGAAACTAATTTTTCAATTATTTGAAGTAAAAGGTGTTCTTGATTTTATTCAATTTATTTCAACTGAAAAATTATTTGAAGTTGAAGAAGGAATTCAATTTGAAGAAACATCTGCAAAATTTAATGCTTTTCAAGTGTTATTTATTTTATCAGCAGGAATTCATGAGGTATCTGTTATTTCACTAATAACTCAATTATTTCACCATCCAGTTATTCACATATTATCATTTGTAGAAGAAGAAAAACTAAAAGTTATACTACATGAATCTGAGTTATTTGCATATTGATATCAATCACAATTTGAAGTAGCTTGATTTGGATAAGCAAAAACAGTTTTTGTTACTGGAGGAGTATTTGGAGATGGCGCATCTCATGGGCAAGAACTAGTATCACAAGAACAACTTTCTACTCAATCATCTCACATAACACAATCTAAACTTCAACATGAAGAAGTGTTTGGCGAAAATGATGGTGTTTGTACACAATTAATTGTTCAGTTAGATTGCCAATTTCAATTTATATTACAATCAGACCAAGTTGTATCCCAAGATGATATATAAGAACTACATCATCAATTTGATGAAGATGAAGACGAAGTACTACTAGTAGATCTTGTTGAAGAACCTCATGTATTATTTGATGATAAACTTCATCATCATAAATCTCTATTTATATTATATCCCCATCAGTTCTCACAGATAAATCATATACTTGTATTTGTAGCCCAAGAATCTGCAACTCTGTGTCATAGCATTCAATTTCATACTGCTAAATTATAATCTTCTAATGTTTGATTATCCTGCCAAATTCAATTTGAAATTTCTGTAAGTCTATCAGCTCAAACGACAACATCATCTGCAGTAAATACTCAGCTATTTATACCATTTATAACTCATGCTGTTGATACCTCATTTAAACTAATCAAACTTCATCAAGAATTTTTTATTTCTAAAATTCAATTAGTAAGTTGCCGATCATATCAACTATATGTTTCCCAAGCATATGTGCTTGGAATATTTAATGATAAAATAGTGAATAATATTGCTAAAAAAATTTTTGTTTTCATATTTTTATAATTAAAAAATAATTATTAAGATTTTTTTATTAAAATTTTATTTAATCAAATAACAAATTTTCTAAATTTTATATTTGAACTTAAATCAGAATAAACTCAAAATTTATCATAACTAAGTTCAAAAATTATTTGTGAAATAAATTGCATATTTCAGCTTTTTATAGTATTTAAAATACTTTTTGTAGTATTATCATAATCTTTTTGTTTAGAGTAAAGTATAGATTTATAAAACTCAACTTCTCAAACTCTTCAGACTTTTTCATATCACATAAGTCATATGTCATTTGAAACTAAAGAAATTGATTTCTCAAAATATTCTAACGCTTTATCTAAATTTCATCTTTTTAGTTCTAAAATCCCATAAAACTTATATCAGTCACTAGAATTTGGATATAATTCCAAACCTTTATCAATATTTTTTTGTCATTCATCATATTCTCACAATTCTGTTTGAGCTCTTGCTAGTGCAAAATATCATAAAGCAAAATCTCAATTACTCTCAACACTTTTTTTTGCATAATCAAGCGAAGTATTAACTTTTTGCGTATAAGTCATTCAAGTTAAATAAAAAGTTAAACTACTTAAATTATAATAAATTTCAGCTTTTCAAAAATTATTTGTTGTTAATTTTAAAGCATTTTCAAAATATTTTTTTCATGAATTATAATCTTTAAGCCTTGAATATAAACTTCACATACTTACATTTAAAAATTCGTCATTTGGATTCATTTTATATGCTTTTTCATAAAAATCTTTTGATTTGTTAAAATCTCATTTTAAAGCATAAATATGTCAGATTTGTCTTGTAGTATGAGCTGAAAAATATAAATTTTTTTGTGATAAAGAAAGTGATTTATTATAATAATTTATTGCATTTTCATAATCTTTAGTTATTTCTAAAGCATATCAATAATAGAAAAGTAAAATATAATTATTTTCATAATTTTTAATATTTTTTATCATTTCAATTGCTTTCGCGCTATATTCGGCTTCTTTGTAATAATAATTTCAAAAATTTAAATATGCTCAAATCAGTAATTCTTTGTTTTTTTCATCTAAATTTAAAGTTCAATTTTTTTCATAAAGTGTAATCACTCATTTATAATCTCATTTATTTAATAGTTCTTGTCATTTTGAATATAATGAATTTCTATAGAAAAAAAATCAAACAAATACAGAAACTATGATAAGTAAAACTATAAACAAATATGTTAATTTTTGTTTATTCATAAATAATATTTAAAAAGATAAACATCTCAATTTTAATACATTATTTTTTAAAGTCAAAAAAAAGAAAAAAGTAGAGACACGATTAATCGTGTCTCTACTTTAAATTATTACCCAAATATTTTTTCAAATATTCATTTTTTATTATGAACATTTATTTTCTTTTCTTTTGCAATTTTCTCAAAACATTCTCTTTCTGTATCAGTCAATTTCTTTGGAATTTTTATATTTAAATTCACAAATAAATCTCATTTTTTATCTTTATCAATATATTTTACCCCATCTCAAGACATTTTTATAATAGTTCAAACTTGAGTTCAAGCATCAATTACGATATTTCTTTTTCAGATTATCGGAATATTTACTTCACGAGTAGTTCCGAGAATTGCCTCTAAAACATCTATTTCTAAATCAAGATGTAAATCAACTCATTTTCTAGAAAGATTTTTTTCTTTTGTTTCAACTTTAAAACGAACATACAGATCTCCAGCTTCAGCACCAATTCCGTCATTTCATTCTCAATTTATACGAATTACCATTCCATCATCTATTCAAGCTGGGATTTCTATATCAATTTCTACAGTTTTTCTAATTCTTTTTTGTCATCCACATTTGCTACAAACTTTTTCTAATATTTCTCAACTTCAAGAACATCTTTCACAAGTTCAAGTATGCTCTATAGTTCAAAAAACAGTTTGTTGTCTGTATTTCATATATCCACTTCAGTGACAATCAGGACATATAGATTTTCACTCTCCTCAAACTCAATGACAATCAGGACAAACTATGTATTTTTCATATTTTAATTTAGTTTTTCAACCAATTACTGAAGTTTTTAAATCAATATTTAAAGTAGTTTCTATATCTTCTCCAGAAAAATTTGAAGATCTTTTTCTTCTAGAAGTAGTTCTTGCTCATCCACCAAAAAATTGTTCAAAAATATCTCATAAATCCACATCAAATCAAGCAGAAGAAAATCCTCAACTTCAAAATGGATTTCATCCTCAAACACTTCCATAAGTATCATATTCTCTTTTTTTATTTGCGTCTGATAAAACTCAGTAAGCTTCATTTATTTCTTTAAAAATTTCAGCATCTCATCATCTATCTGGATGATGTTCCATAGCTTTTTTTCTATATGCTTTTTTTATTTCATCTTCGCTTGCAGTTTTTGAAATTCATAAAATATCATAATAATTTTTTGACATAATTTTAGTTTAAAATTAATAGAATAAAAATAAAAAGAACAAAAATATTTGCTTGAAAAAATAAAAAATTCTAGTGAGCTTTACTAAAAGGTAAAGTGAACGAATTTTTTATTTTTGAATGAAAATATTGAAGTTATTTTTATTTTTATAAAGACATACAGCAACTATAGGTAAAAGGAGATAACCCATAGCCAGTGTATGCCTTAAAAGTATTATATGAAAAATTGAGATTTTTCAAGAGATTTTTAATCTTCTAAAATTTCATCACTCTTCTCAATTTCCTCTATAAAAAAATCTTCTAAACTTTTATCTAAATCAGATACTTTTTTATTTTGAACAATAATGTTTCATCTATTTATGATACTAAATTTATCACAAATACTTTCAACATCAGCTAAAATATGTGTATTAAAAAATATTGTTGTTCCTTCATTTCTCAGTTTTATTATCAAATCTTTTACCATTTTTCTTCAAATTGGATCAAGTCAGCTCATTGGTTCATCTAAAAAAAGTATTTTTGGATTGTTGATAATTGATTGAGCAAGTCCAACTCTTTGAAGCATTCATTTTGAATATTCATTTAAATATTTATCTCCAGCATCAGTTAGTCAAACCCTTGTTAAAAGTTCTTCCACTTTTTTATCCAGTTTTTCTCACTCAAGTCAGAAAAATTTTCAGTTAAATCTCAAAAATTCTTTTCCAGTTAAATATTTATACAAATATGTATTTTCTGGCATAAAACCAATTTTAGCTTTAGTTTTAGTTTCTAAATTTTTATCTCAAAGTATAACTATTTCCCCACTTTCTGGAGTTATAAGTCACATAATACATTTCATAGTTGTAGTTTTTCCGGCTCAGTTTGGTCATAAAAATCCATAAATTTCTCACTCTAATACTTCAAAACTCACTTCATGTAAAACTTCTATTCAAGATAAATCTTTCACAACCTCTTTCACTTCTAAAATCTTTTTTGACATAAATTTTATTTAAAAAATATTTGCATGATTTTATAAATTTTCAAAAAAAATACAAGATTTCTCTTGTATTTTTAAATAACTATTTATTTTTTAATCACATTCTAACAATTCTAACAGCGACATTAAGTCACTCTATTTTTCAAGTTTGAATTATAGTATTGAAGATACTTACCGAGTAACTAGCCTCAATGCTTTTTAATTTTCATTTCTCTTGATTTAATCAAGTTAATTTTACTTTAACTTGGATTTTCATCTCAAATTTTAATTTGTGAATTAAAAATAGTATTTTCAGTATTTTTATATGTTAATAATCTAAAACTATCTTTTTCTTTAGCTTCTGCTCAATATCTATTAAATAAATCTTTATTTTCAATATGAGAAAATCAAGCTGATGCAACTTGTGCTGCAATTTCATCTAAAAAAGTTTGGTTAAAGTTTCAATCTTTATCTAGTAATTCTGGCAGATTTAAAACATGGTAACTTCATTCAAATATATCTCAAATACTCAATTCTCATTCTTTTTTTAAAGCAACAAAAACATTCTCAAAAACTCTTGCTGATCAAGCATGTAAAACAAAATTCTCAGGATTATTCAAATGATAAAAACTATCAAATACTCCAGAAGTAAAATTTTCTATATTTCAAATCCATTCTCTTAATTCATATTTCAAAACTCTTTCTCAGTTTTCTAGAACTATTCAATCTTCTACAATCTTTAACCTACTCCCAGGAATGATTCATTTCTCTGGAAAATCAACAACTCTAGTATTAAATTCTTCATTTGGTTTTACTCAGGAAACTTCTTCAAAAAGTTGTCTTAAAACTACCCCCTGTGTTACAGTTAATCATTCTAAAGGAAAGTGTCAAGAAAGCAATTTACTTTCTCAATACTTTTCTCAAGGATTTTTTACAACTATAAAACCATCATTATCTACTTTAAAAACATCTCTTAAAGTTGGTGAATTTTTTACTGCATTAACTATATTTGTTATTTCAAGATATTTTTTTACAACTTGTTCTCTTTCCGTTATCTTTTCTAATTCTCAAAGATTATAATTATTTCATATCTCTTGTACTGCATCTCTAATAACTAAAGATAATTTAGTTATTTTAGCACTTTTAGGTGCTTTTAATTCTCAATTTGGTAATTTTATATAACCTTTTTCTTTAAATTGTGGGGTTCTTATTATCATAATTTTATTTTAAATAACTAAAATTAAGATGCAAATATATTTATAAAAACAAAAATGTCAAAAAATTTTGAGTTTTATCATTTTTTCATATAATCACTTTACTTTTAGTAAGAGCATACATCTACCCCGCAGTATTGCGGGGAGGAAAGTCTGGACTCCAAGAGGAAATTACAAAAGCTAACGGCTTTGGTTTGAAAATATAATAAATAAATTTCAAACACCACCAGTGCCACAGAGACAATACTATCCTGCAATATTGCGGGAAAAGGGTGAAAAGCCAAAAGGTGTCAAAAAAGCTAATTTTATAAATATTTATAAGTAAGGTTTTTTCGCTACTTTTGGAGTTATATTGCAAAATATAATACTTGGTAAACTGTGTATGGAGCAATGGGAATGGTATTTTTTATGATTTACTCCTCTATTGGTCATAAAAAATATACCCAGCTTGAGGTGAGGAGTGATCCTTATCCTAGATAGATTGATGTATAGATACAAAATCCGGCTTATTACTCTTACTAAAATTTTAAATAATTTTTTACAATATATGAAAATAGTTTTTATCTGAATACAATGATCTGGAAAATGAACTCAATGAAGAATATTAGTTGAAAATTTTTGATTTAAAATCTATGAAACTGGAACAGCTCTAAGAGAAATTGCATCACAAAATACTCCTCTTTGACAACTTGTAAAATCAACTATTGATGCTTGAAAACAAGTTAGTCCTGAAATAGTAGAAGATATTTTAAGAGAAGTTATCACTCAAAATCAGTGAAAAGATTTAATTCTTGATTGATTTGTAAGAAATGAAGGAAATAAAATTTCTGCTGATAAAATAGTTTGAGACTATAAAGTAGTGTTTTTTGATTTACCAGAAATTGATGCTAAAGCTAGACTCCTTTGAAGAATGTATGACAAAGAGACTTGAGAAACTTTTCCTGCTTGAACTCAAATAAACCCAAAAAATTGAAATATACTTATAAAAAGAGCTGATGATGAAGAACAAGCAATCAACGAAAGAATTAGACTATTTTATGAAAAAACTATGCCAATAGTTGATTTATACAGACAAGAATGAAAAGTTATAGAAATTAACGCAAAATGATCAATTGATGAAATTGCTTTAAGATTAAAAGAAAGTTTAGGATTATAAAATAATAAAAAAATATGTTTGCATTTGAACTAGGAAGAGAATTTAGATTATCTTTAGCAGAAATTTTTGCAGTATTTCCGCACGGAAATACTATTTTTTGTGATAAAAAAATACTTATAATAGATTGAATCTCAAAAGAAGAAATTTTAAGCAAAGCTAAAAATCTTGGGTGAAGTATAAAAATAATTGAAATTATTGTAGAGACAAAGCAATGCTTTGTCTCTACAGAAAAAATAGAAAACATATTTTTTGAAGATTTAGGAGTTTCTCAGTATGAATGAAAATATAATTATGCTGTTAATATTTTTTGAAATTCACCTATTTGACATAAAGATTTTCTAAAAATCTCAAAAAAAGTTATAAAAGAGCTTTGAAAAAATCCTCGTTTTATCAATCAGGATTTTAAAAATATTTCATCAGTTGCTATCATAAAAGAAGCATTAGTTAAAAAATGAACTGATTTTAACTTTATTTTCACAAAAGATAGTTTATATGTTTGAAAAACTATTTTTGTTCAAGATATTTACGCTTATTCAAACAGAGATTATGGAAAAGATAGAGATATGAACATCTGAATGCTTCCTCCAAAACTTGCTCAAATGATGATAAATATTTCTAATACTCCCTCTCCTTCAAAGGAGAGGGTTGGGGTGAGGACTATTTATGATCCTTTTGTTTGACTTGGAACAGTTTTAATTGAATCAGTTTTTATGTGAAATAAAAAAGTTTTTGGAAGTGATTTAAATGAAAGAATGGTCGAAACTTCATCTTCAAATCTTGAAAAATTAAAAAATAACTTTAATTTCGAGAAAA
>CAYOIP010000042.1:0-9270 GCA_964404065.1 uncultured Candidatus Peribacteria bacterium | reverse complement strand
TTTTCCTCTATTTTATTAATTGCCCATCAGTCTGGATTATCAAAATCTAGATTTGAAGACCAATCAAATACTTCTATAGAACAATTTAAAACAAAAAATAAATCATTTTCTTTAATTAATATTTTTTCAACCGAACCTTTAAATTCATGTCTTAATTTTTCAATAAAGCCTTGTTTATCTCTATGATTTATTTCGTCCTTAAATTCAATTTTTATAAAAGTTCTTGTTTCTGTCATCTAAAATTAATTAAAATTAAGAAATAAATATATAAAAAATTAAAAATAAGTCAAAATATTATTTCCCAAAATTTCTTTTTCTATCATTAAAGTCATTTATTGCTTTATCAAGTTCATTTTTATCGAAATCTGGCCAAAGTTTCTCACTAAAATAGTATTCAGAATAATCACTATCATAAAGCATAAATCAAGAATGCCTGATATCTCATCCAGTTCTAATTATTAAGTCTGGAGCCGGAAAATCTTTAGTATCAAGAAATTGTTTAAAAGATTTCTCATCTAAAGTATTTATATCTAATCAAGATAAAAATATCCTTTTTGTAGCTCTAACTATTTCATCTTGCCCAGAATAAACAAGCGCTGCTATTAAAACAATTCAAGTATTATTTTGAGTTTGCTTTTTTACTTTCTGTAAAACTTTTTGTGAAGTTTGTGGAAGCTTTTCTATATCTCAAATAGTTTCAAATTTGATATTATTTTTTTGTAAATCTGGGAGCAAATCTTCTAGTTTTTCTATAAGTTTTATAATTCAAGCTAGTTCTATAGAATCTCTTTTAACAAGATTTTCTTTGCTCATTGCCCAAAGTGTTAGATGAGAAATTTGAGAATTTTTTCATGCATATCTTATTATTTCTACTGCATTTTCAAATCATGCTTTATGTCACATAAGAGTTGGAAACATTCTTGCTTTTGCCCATCTACGATTTCAATCCATTATTATTCAAAGGTGCATAATTATTTTTTAATTATATATTTTTTCTAATTCGATTTTAATACTCTCAAGTCAATCGTTTGAAATTTCTCAGACTTTTTTTATAAGTCTTTGCTTAGAAATAGTTCTTGGTTGAAAAATTAAACAAATAGAATCTTTATCTAATCAAGATATATTTTTATCTAGAAAATAAGTCAGCATATATCATTTTGCCTTTAGTTGAGAAGTAATTGGAATTACAAAAATAGTATTAAATATTTCATTTAATTTAGTATTTTGAAATATTAGGACAGGTCTTAGTCATCATTGTTCACTTCATTTCACAGGATCTAAATCAGCCAAAAATATATCTCAAAAGTTTATTTGCATAAAAAATTAGTTAGATTGTAAAATATTCCAATCTTCTTCATTAGGTAAATCATCAAAAGTCATTAGAGATAATACTTTTGCATCTTCAATTAATTTTTTATCTAAACTTTCTTTAATTAATCTTTCAATAACTTCACTTCTAGATAGTCAGAGTTTTAATTTTATAACATCTACTTGTTCTACCAGTGAACTAGTTAATGTTAATGATAAATTTTGTTTTAGTAACATGATAAAATATTATTAAAATATAATACTTATATATAATATAATTTTATATTTAAAAATCAATTTTTTATTTTGATATTTCTACGATTTCAATCCATTATTATTCAAATATGCATTTTTTTAAAAATTACACAACTATTTTATCATCATCACTAACGACTTTTTTTTCATAAACTTTTAAAGTTTGGTTTTTATTGATTTCATAAAGTATTGGTGCTGCAACAAATATTGAAGAATAAGTTCAGAAAGCTACTCAGTAAATTAAAGTTAGCATAAATCATTTAAGTGTTTCTGGTCCAAAAAAGAAAATTGTTACAAGTACAAACATTAAAGTTAAACTTGTAAATATACTTCTAGCCAAAGTTTCATTGATAGAAATATTAATAATTTCATCTAATTTTTTTGATTTAACATAATGTTTTATATTTTCTCTAATTCTATCAAAAACTACAATTGTATCATTTATAGAATATCATAAAATAGTTAAAAGTGCTGTTATAAAAAATGTATCAACTTTAAATTCTGGAAAAAATATTCAAGTAAATATATAAAGTCAAGAAGCAACAATTACATCATGAAAAAGTGTAAGAAGTGTTACTCAAGCAAATGCCCATGAAGATATTCAAATAGCAACTCAAAAGAATGCAAAAGCTATATAAACAGAAATTGCAACCATTGTGATAAACAATGTTACCCAAGCAGTTTTTTTAATATAATCTCAAAAACTTTTTCAAATATTTACATATTTATAAAGAGTAAATTTTTCCTCTTTTGAATTTAGAGTTTTTAAAATTACTTCACTAAAAGATGTTTTATAATTTTCTAATTCTTTATCTGAAACTGTTGTATTAAATCAAGTTTCTACAACTATTCTATTTTCTCCAGAAACACCATAAACACTTAATCAATTTATTATATTATTATTTTCAGTATTAAAAACATTTTTTTCTTCATCTAATTTTTTAGAAATATCATCTAAATTTATATCTCAAGAATAATCATATTCACTCTGAGTTCATCCAGTCATATCAATTCAAAGATTTGTATCTTTAAAGATTATTATAAACAAAGAAAACAAAACGACTAAAAATGAAATTCAAACATATAAATATCTATTTTTTATAACATTTAGCATAAAAATTAAGATTAAAGAATAAAAAGTTGCATTTATTATAAGTTAAATACAATAAAGTCAATTTTAATAATAACTTTTATATTTGTGATTAAAAAAATAATAAAAATATTTATTCAAATTTTAAACATAATTTTGATTTTTATAAGTTTAGCTTTAGTTTTTATAGCTATTTTTAAAAAAGAATGGTTTGAAATGTTTATTGAATGGATGAAAGTGATTATAAACTGACTTTGATTTTGGAACTATGTCATAGTATTATTTAGTTCTTGTATAGAAGCTTTTCCAGTTTTATGAGTTATTTTACCTGGACAAAATATACTTTTAATTGTTTGATGATTTTTTGGACATATAAGTCAAACAAACTTAATTTATGTAATAATTATTTCAAGTATTTGAGCAATAATTTGAAACTACATTTGATTTATTTTGGGAAAAATTTATTGAGATAGTTTTTTTTCAAAATACTGAATTTGGTTTGGTATTTGAAAAACCGAAGTAAAATATTTAAAAAAATGAATAGATAAATGGGGAGCTTGGGGAATTACTATTTGAAAATTTCATCCTATGACTAGAGCTTTTTTACCGTTTATAGCTGGAAGTATGGGGATGAAATCAGGAAAATTTATGTTATACAATGCAATCGGATCAATAATTCGGGCAACAACTATTATATTACTTTGAGTTGTATTTGTTAAATATTATAAAATATTACTTGAATATTCTGGAACAATTTCAACAATAATTTTAGTTTTAGTTTGAAGTTATATTTATAAATTTAAAAAACAAGAATTTATCACATATTGGCAAGAAAAAAATGCTGAGATGGAAGAATTAAATAAAAAATAATATGCAAAACTTACCAAAAAACTTTTTAGAAAAACTACAAAAAATATATTCTAAAGAAGAACTAGAAATAATAAAATCTGGTTTTTTAGTCAATAAAAGACCAACAACTTTTAGAGTAAATACTATAAAATCTTCAAACAAAGAAATTGAAGATTATTTAAACGAAAAAAATATAAAATTTGAAAAAATTTCTTATTTATTAAATTGATACAAACTTATAAATTGAAAAGAAAAAGATCTTTGGGATTTAGATATTTTTAATGATTGAAAGATATATTTACAATGAATTACGAGTCAATTTATCTGAGAAGTTATTAGACCCTCACCCCTAGCCCCTCTCCTTTGAAGTAGATGGGAATTAAAGGAAGTAAAAGTTCTTGATTTAACAGCTGCTCCAGGATGAAAAACAAGCCATATTTCAGCAATTTTGGAAAATAATTGAGAAATAATTGCAAATGAACTAAATGCTATAAGATTTGAAAAACTAAATTTTACGATAAAAAGACAAGGATGCCAAAATGTAAAATGTATAAAATGAGATGCAAAAAATTTAAAAAATACTTTTGAAGAAAATTATTTTGACATCATTATTGCAGATTTACCTTGTAGTGCTGAATGAAGAGTTAATTTAAATAATGAGAAAAGTTATGCTTTTTTAGAAAAAGAGTGAATCAATAATAAAAATTATAAAATCCAAAAAGAAATTTTAGAAAATACTATTTGACTTTTAAAAACTTGATGAGTTTTAATTTATTCAACTTGCACTCTAGATCCAAGAGAAAATGAGGCAATTGTTCATTTTTTACTTTCAAATTATAAAGATTTAAAACTAGAAAGTTTAGATGATATTTTTGAAGACGAAAATATTAAAAAATATAAAAAATCTTGAATAAAATCTTTTGAAAACTTGATTTTTAATAATGAAGTATCTAAATCAGTGAGACTTTTACCAAGCCAAGAAACAGAGTGATTTTTTATAGCAAAGTTTAGAAAAGTTTAAAAATTTTTTTGACAAAAAGTTTATTTTTTATATATTAATTGTAATATATTTTGTAATACATAAAATATGACAACAACTTTAATTTCAGCAAGATTAAATAATGAAGTAACTAATTTATTAAATCAAATTGCTAAAAAAAATAATAAATCAAAATCAAAAATTATTGAAGAGGCAATAAGAAATTATAATGAAAATGAAATAAAAAAATCAATTATTTCTTCATATAAAAATTTATGAAAAGATAAAGAAAGTTTAGAATTAACCGAAATATGAACTTCGGATTTTTTAGCAACTTACAATTAATTATGATAGAACAATGAGAAATATATTTAGTAAATCTAAATCCAACTTTATGACAAGAACAATCTTGAATTAGACCAGTTTTAATAATTTCATGAAATTCTTTCAATCAAAATGGAAATATATTTATAACTTGTCCAATTACATCAAAAATCAAAAATTATTATTGAGATTTAATTATTTTACCAAATGTAGAAAATTGATTATCAGAAATTTCAGAAATATTGTGATTTCAAATTAGAACTATTTCAAAAGAAAGAATCATAAGAAAAATATGAAAATTAACTATTGATGAACTAAATAAAGTTTTGTCTTGAATTGATGTATTATTAAAATATTAAAAAATTTGACAATAATAACTTTTATGTATAATAATTTATTATTTTAAAAAAAATTTATGAATGAAGTTAATATTATTTTAGAACATGAAAGAAGAATTATAACTAATTTATGAGAAGAAAAATGGCATTTAATTGAAGATGATATTGAAATAAAGGTTGATAGAATACTTTTACCTTGATTTCCTAATTGATTAAAATGGGATGATGAGTCTTGATTATATAAAATCAAAGATGCTAGAGAAACTTTTTGAAATAGATTACCTAATAGTCATCAATTCAATGAATTATGGGATTATTTATGATTATTAGATATAGAAGATGTATTTCATCAAGTTTTAAATATGAATTCTACATTAGTTAACCCGTATTTTATTGACTCTTCAATAAATTGACCGTTAGAAAGATTATCTAGACAAGTTTGATTTAAATGAACATGATACCAACTTATTACATCTGATGTATTTTGACCTCATATGGATAAGTTATGAGAAAGATGAACCGAAACTACAAATTGACCTATAACACATATTAAAGTTTGAACCATTAAGGCACTTGAAAAAGATTTTAAAGTTCGTCTTCAATGAAATTAAAAATAAAACTCTAATTTAAATTTTTATACTCAAAAAGCTATTTTTATTTTTTCATCAAGTAGATTTCTGTATTTTTCATCTAATTTTCATAAAATAGAAATAATTTTTTCCTTATCAATAGTTCTAACTTGTAATAAATCAATTCTCGAAATATTATTTAATCAATTCATTAACGAACTTTCTACTATCAAAGTATGTGGATAATCTTTTAAAATTGAAGAAATTATTGCAACAACAAAAGTTCTTGAGTTTTTGTTTGCAAAGTCATTTTGCAAGATTATACAAGGCCTTATTCAAGCTTGTTCACTTCACTTTGTAGGATTTAAATCCACTAAAACTATATCATATTTATTCATAATTTTATAAATTACCTAGATATTTTGTATTATTTTGCATTTCAGCTAAATATTCTTCATCTTGTCACATATTAGAGTATGCTTTTTCTAATTGAGATTTTTTTCTTGACTCAATATATTCTCAAATAATATTTTCAAGTAGTTGTCTTTTTGAAAGTTTATTCTTTTTAGCTTCACTATCAATAAAGTTATAAAAAAAGCTATCAATATTTGTCATAAGTTTTGTAGTCATATATGGATTTTAATATATAAACATATATATTTTATGGAATATTATTTAAAATTCAAATTTATTTTTCAAATAAAAATTTGACAATAAAAATTTAGTTGTATAATGACTCCTTATTTTTTAAATTATAATTATGCAATTACCAGAGTTAAGTTGAGAAAAATTTGAAGATATGTTTGTATTACCTAATGATAAACTTAGTGAAGTTATATCATGATATGAAATGTGGATTGAAGATTGAAGAGAATGAAATTTAGCCGATTATTTAACCCAAAATTGACTTGTAAGCGAAGATGATATAAAACAATCTGTAATTTTTTTATGGAATTCTATAAGACTTTTCTTTGTTCAATGAAGTTATAGATGATATGAAAAATATTTTGATAGACTAAAATTACTAGTTGATTTATTTAATTCAAGACAAAATTTAGAAAATCTTATTCCAGAACCAAGAGATTATTTATTGATAGAGTTATTTAAAAGAATGACTAATAAACAAGACGTAACTTGATTTTTTAAAGCAATAGTTGAAGCAAAGGCAACACAAGAGCAAGTTAATAAAGTATTAAATGATATAATTTGAGAAAATTCAGTAAAAAGAATTGTGGATGATTTTCAAAAAAGAAGTGCTGAAATTTTAAGAGGATATTGAGAAATGTGACCACAAATGGTAATTAATTTATGAAAAAATCCTTATGCAAATATTGATGATTTATAAAAATAAAACTCTAATTTTTCAAATTAGAGTTTTATTTTTTCCAAAATTTTTTTTCTTACTTTGAAGCTATCTTCTAAATTTTTATTAAATTCTAGATAATAAACTTCTTTTAAAATCTCATTGTATTCATTTTTAAAATCTTTTTGAATTTCTTCTAAAGTCATAAAAAATACTGATTTATCCTGAAATTTTTTAAAAATTAAGTTTCTTAGAAATATAGAAACTTCTCTATAAAATATTTCCCTTTCAAGAATTTTTACATTATTTATAAGATATTCAAATCTATTTCTTATAAAATCATCTTCTATTTTTTTTGTATCAATATTTATCTTTTTAGAACTTAAAACAAAGTTTAAAAGTAAATAAAATCATACAAAAAAAACAAAAGCTCAAATGATAAATAAGTAATCAAATGAATATATAAATCAAAATAAAAATGTTTTTATATCGTAAATATCTGTCATAAAAGTTGTGTTAGTTTTAAGTCCTCACCTAACCTCTCCTTTGAGGGAGAGGGGTTAGGGGTGAGGTTATCTAGTTTTAAAAAATTTAAAAAGTGTGCTTATAATATTTGTTTTATCGTCAATAAATAAATAACTTATCTTTAGCTTATTTAATTTTTGTTTAAAAATCTCTATTTTTTCTTGTCTTAATTTTTTGTATTTTGAGATTTTTTCTTTATCTCTTAAATTGATAAAAAATGTTTTTATAGAATTTCATATCTTTAGAACTGAAGTATCATCTACTAAATTATTCTCTAAATAATCAAAAATATTTATATAAACTACATCATTTTTTAGTGATAAAATTTTTAGATTTTTATCTTCTATTTCTCACATTTTATCTGTAAGTAAAAAAACTAGTGAATTTTTAATTGGCAAATTATTAAAAGTTGAAATCAGTTTATTTATAGAAAAATTTTGATTTTCCATAATTTCCCCTCTCCCCCAAGGGAGAGGGGTTAGGGGTGAGGGCTGTACTTGAGGGGCTAAGGGTGAGGTATTAATCACCTCCAAAATTCTATGTATATTTTTTGCTCATTTTCCAGGTTTTACAAACTCATACCCATTTTCATAAAAAACTAAACTTCAAACTTTATCATTATTTTTTTGCGATGAGTAAGCTAAAATATAAAAAGTTTCTATAAGTGTATCTATTTTGGTTTTTTCTTCTCAAAAATTCATACTTTCGCTTACGTCAAGTAAGAAAAATACTGTCAATTCCCTTTCCTCTTCAAATCTTTTTATAAGTAATTTTCCTTCACGTGCAGAAGCTAAAAAATCAATATATTTTGCATCATCATTTTCGTCATAAAGTCTGTAATCACTAAATTCTAATCATCTTCATTTGAAAAATGTTTTATAATTTCAAACAAATAAACTATCAACTAGTCTATTTATTTTCAGATTTAATTTTTTTATGTTTTTCATAATTTTTACCTTACTTCAACATTATCTAAAATAGTCTTTATTATTTGATCAGGATTTATTTCATCAGCTAATGCTTCATAATTTAAAATAATTCTATGACGCAAAACTCCGTAAGCCATTTCTTTTATATCTTCTGGAATCACAAAATCTCTTCCATTTAAAAAAGCAAGCGCTTTTGAAGTTTTTAGAAGTGCAAGTGAGGCTCTTGGAGAAACTGGATAAGAAAGATATTTTGAAATATCTGTGTTTAATTTTCTAGTGTAAAAAATAATGTCTTTTATGTAATTGAAAATATTATCATCTACATAAATATTTTCTATTAATTCTTGAATTTCAAAAATATTTTTCTTATTAAAAATCTTTTCTAAATTTGAAGACTCTATATTTTTTATATTTTTAAGTATTTCTAATTCTTCGCTTTCAGTTGGATAATCAACAATAGTTTTTAGTAAAAATCTATCGAGTTGAGCTTCAGGAAGATTAAAAGTTCATTCTTGCTCAATAGGATTTTGAGTAGCTAGAACTATAAAAGGCATTTCAAGTTTAAAAGTTTTTTCTCAAATACTTACTTGTTTTTCAGCCATAGCTTCAAGTAGCGCTGATTGTACTTTACTTGGTGCTCTATTTATCTCATCAGCAAGTAAAAAGTTTGTAAATATTGGCCCGTGTTTTATATAAAACTCATTTTTCACAGGATTAAAAACATTACTTCAAACTAAATCACTTGGAAGTAAATCAGGTGTGAATTGAATTCTTTTAAAATCTAAATCCAAAGTTTTAGCT
>CAYOIP010000041.1:0-9596 GCA_964404065.1 uncultured Candidatus Peribacteria bacterium | reverse complement strand
ATCTAAATAACAAAGAGGCACTAAAAAATTTAAAAAAGCTATTTGTAAGTAAATATTATTTTTTTATATTTGTTCAGAAATTAAAAAACACAATGGCGAAAATATGAAAAAGAAAAAAACCACCTCACAAAGAAAATCAATTAAACAGGTTACCAAAAATAAAACTAAAGGTGAAACCAAAAGTAAAACTAAAAAAGAGCAAACCAAAAATGAACCAAACAAAAAAATCAAACTTGCTATAAGAGTAGTTGAATATGAAAAACAAGTTAAAAAAGAATTTATCAACAATAAAAAAGTAAAACAAACAATTAAGAAACAAGCTCCAATTAAAAGTATTTCTAAAAGAGATGTTAGAATTGTAACAGGTTATTCAGTTAAGGGGCAAAAATTCACTTCAAAATTTTTTAGGGTAAAATCAATAAAGGAATATGAAAAAATTTTTAATAGTATAAAGAAAAATAAAAAATCTGGTTCAAATTTAACCTTAATAACTTTTGAATATACTGAAAGAATAAATGTAAAACGTGGAATAGTAAGTGGACAAAAATGCGTTACACGTAAATTAATAAAGAAACGTAAAAATAAAAAAGACAAATTAAATGATTCAATTGTTTCAAATTTTATTGAAGTTGCTCAAAATTTATCTTTTTTAAATGAACAATATGAATTAGAATATCCTTCATTAGATTATTTTATTGAACATATTTAATTAACAAAAACAAACTAAGAGGTGGAAAAATGAATAGTAAAAAAGAATTAAAATTTGCTGCAAGCGATATTGAGGCAAATAATTGGATTGATTTTAATATCATTGGAATTTATTATAAAGAAAATAATAAGGAAAATTATTTTTCTTTTGATGATATTGATGAATATCTAAAATTTGTTACAAAAAATTTAATTGGTTATAGAATTTATTTTCACAATGGTGGTAGGTATGATTTTCTTTTTTTATTTGAAAAATTAATGCAGTATGGAACTTTAACAATAATTAATAAAGATAGTGGTTTAATTGCTTTAATATTAAATTTAAAAAACAAGCGTGGAAAAATTGAGTTTGTTGATTCATTTTTATTATTGCCGTCAAGTTTGGATAAATTAAGTAAAATTTATAATACTTCAGTAAAAAAATATGAAGTTGATTTTAATAAAAATTTTTCTTGTGATGATTCAGATATTCAACAACATTTAAAAAATGATTGCATAATTTTATATGAAATTATTGAACAAGTCTATAAAATTGACGGTATTTTAAAATATACAATTGCAAGTCAATCATTAACTATTTTTAAGGAAAGATTTTTTAATGGATATTTTTGGAACGCACCTTCAAAATTTGATGATTTAATAAGAAATTATTTTTATTATGGTGGTAGGGTTGAAGTCTATAAAACATTTGGTAAAAATTTGTATTACTATGATATTAATTCACTTTATCCTTTTGTAATGTTACAAAAAATGCCAATCGGAACGCCTAAAAAAACTAAAAAATTTATTAAAAATAAAATTGGTTTTTACAAAATAAAATTCTTACAAAAATATGAATCTTACATAAGTCCATTAATTTATCGAACTTCAGGCGGAAACTATTTTGTAAATGCAAATATTGATGATGAATTTTATTTAACAAATTTAGAGATAGAATATTTTCTAAATAAAAAAATAAAAATTGAAATTGTCTGGGGGTATTTTTTTGAAAATTCTGATTTTCTTTTTAATGATTATGTTTTACATTATTATAAAATTAAAAGCGAAACAAAAAACGAAACAGAAAGATTTTTAGCAAAATTAAAGTTGAATTCCCTTTATGGTAAATTTGGACAAAAAACAATTGGAAATAATATCGAGGAAATTAACGAAAATAATTTCGATAGTCCAATTTACAGCGAGGAACTTGGTTTAGTCTTAGTTGAAAAAAATAGAAATATAACTTTCAGGGGTGTTTATATTGCGGCGTATATTACAGCACTTGCAAGGTTCACACACTTTCAACTAATGGAAAAAATTGGTTTTGAAAATATTTATTATTGCGATACTGATTCAATTGTAACCTCTAAAAAACTTAGTAAAGATTTTATAACTAATGAAATAGGAAAATTAAAATTAGAAACAAAAATTAAAGAGGGGGTTTTTTTGTTACCTAAGACTTATGCTTATATTGACGAAAATAATAAAGAGGTTGTTAAATGTAAAGGAATGAAAAATTTAAATTACACGGAATTAAAAAATCTTTTATTCAGTGAATCAAATTACATTGAAAAAACTTTCGAGAAAATATTAGGTTTCAAAGAATCATTAAAACGAAAAAATAAAATTAAAAAAAGTTCAGGCACTTTATTAAAATTAGTTGATATTACTAAAAAATTAGAATTTAATTACAAAAGAAGAAAATTAATAAAAGACAAAAAATTTATTTATAATTCTAAAAATTATTTTATTAATGAATTAAATAAAAAAAAATAAAATTATTTGCTTTTTAATATTTTTTTATTATTTTACATACAAAAATTACAAACAATAAGAGGAATTAAAAAATGAAACTTCAAATTAAACAAATGAAAAAACTTTCAAATTATTTAATTAAAAAAAATTTAACAAATGAAATTATAATATTACACGAATTAAATTTTTTTGTAAGAAACTTCAATAATGAAACAAATTACAAATTAAATTATTTAAATAATATGCGTTTATTTAGTTTCATTCAGTTTTTTAATTTAACTACATTAGAAAATAAAATTAAATTATTAAACCACTTATTTAGATTGAGTGGAATAAATAACAAACAAAAAACAAACTAAGAGGTAAAAAATGAAAAAGCAAGAAACAAAAACAAACGAAACAAAAAAATCAATTGTTTTCATTTGTTTAAGTGAAGTTGGAAACAAGCTCAAAGGCACTTTAACTGGTTTTATTAATACTAAATTTGGTCTTTGTATAGTTGTTGATAACTATGCAATGAATATGAATTATGATTTATTAAAAATTGTTAAGGCAAATAAAGAATTGTTTCAAGCTGGTAAAGAAATAGAAATTTCGCTTATTAAAATTGTTAAATTAAAGGATATAAAAACATACAAGGTTTTTGAAGTTAGAATTGATAACAAAACATTAACTTCATACAACAATGATTTTTTAGATATTGATGAAATTTTTGAAAATGAATAATTTATTAAACAATAAAGGGAGCTAATAAAAATTTAGTTCCCTTTTTAATTTTAAGGAAAAAAAAATAAAATGAAATTTTGTAAAGTTGAAAATATGGTTAAAATAAATAATGATAAAATTGAAATAAATGAAAAAATATTGGCGGAGCATATAAAAAATTGCTTGGAATGTAAAAAATCATTTTTAGATATATTAAAAGAATCTAAAATAAATTATGTTTATATTAATTTAATAAAAAACTTACTTAATTAAAATAAAGAGGTAAAAAATGGAAACAAATGAACCAAAAAAACGTCGAGGACGTCCACGAAAAAATCTTAATGTTGAAACAATTAATAATGTTGAAACAAAAAGTAATGAACAAATTGGAACTTTAAATAATGATATTATTGATGATATTGAAGAAGTTTCACCTATTAAGGAATCAAAAAAAATATCAAAAAAAGTTATAAAAAAAGAAGAAGTTAAAGAAAAAAATTTTTTTGAACGTTTATACAATTTATGAGGTGAAAAATGCAAATAGAATTAGATAAAATAGAAACAGAACAAATTCCACTTGAAGAGGAAATAAAAACAGAAGATAACGAGCAACCAAAAAAACGTCGAGGACGTCCACGCAAAAACACAATTGAAAATGAACAAAATATTTCACAAGTAAAAATTGATTTTAGTTTTATTTATAGTATTATTATTGATAGATTGCCTAATAAAATAGCTTTAAGCGAAAATGAAAAAGAATCATTAAACGATGTAACAAATAAACTTGCTGAAAAATATTTACCGCTTGTGGCTGGTTACGATGTTGAAATTTCATTTTTATTAGTGGTCGGCTCTGTTTTAATTCCACGATTGCAAAAACCAAATGAACAAAATGAAACTATTGAACAAACAGAAACAAAAGAATGAAAAAAAGAAAAATATTACTAATTTATGGTAAAACAGGGAGCGGAAAAACTACACTTGCAAAAAAATTTTTTAATGAATCAAAAAGAGTAATTGTAATTGATTCTTTATTTGAGTATGAAAGTGATTTAATTTTCTATGATTTAGATTCATTAATAAATTATTTTAATATAAATAAACCTTTAACATTCAAAATTGTTTGCAGATTTAGCAATGATTTTGATGTTGAAGGTCTTTTTTTAATTGTTAAACAAATAACAAATGTAGTTTTAATCTTAGAAGAAGCAGAAATTTACATTTCACCTTATACAAGATTTTCAAATTTTCTTTATTTGGTAAGATATGGACGGCACTTTAATATAAATATAATTGCAATTGCTCGGCGTGCAACTGAACTTTCATTAGACTTAAGAAGTCAGGTAAATAGTATTTATATTTGCTCGGCTATAACTGAACCACTTGACTTAAAAAATTTTTCTTTGCTGGGTCTTGATGTTGAAAAAATAAAAAATCTTAATCAATTTGAAATTTATAAAAAAACATTTTGATTTTTAATTTATTTTTATTATTTTTTACCTTGAATTTAGATTTAGTCTAAATAACAATAAACATATTTCATTAATAAAAATGGAGATTAAAAAATGAAAAAAGAATATTTAATAACTTTGGCAATTGTTGTTGTCGCTCTTTACGTTTATGATTCATTCATTAAACCAAAAGCATAACTAAAAAGGAGTTTAAAAAATGAGATTACTACATTCAGTTCCAATAAGTAACCAATCAACAACATTTTATTTACCTGTCGCTCAATACGGCTCGCTTGTAGTTGAATATAATGTTACAACTTCAACAGGCAATGCAATGACAAGGGCAAATGCTGGAAATGTAATTTTAAATTTCAATAATAAAGACGTGGTAAATGTTGATGCGGAGTTTTTAAATTTAGTGGGCAACCTTTACGGTGGTGTAACAAAATTTGTTTCTACAACTGCTGGTGCTAATTATATGTTTACTCCAATACCACTTTCAAGTTGGAGTGATTCCACAAATATTTTGGACGTTTCTGAAAATGACAAATGTTATATTAAATTAGATTTTTCAAGTCTTTCTGCAATTAGTGCAAGTGGTTCAGTAAATATTTATGGAAAAACAAAATTAGGTGTAATGAATTATTTACACAAAATCACTTCAAGAAATATTATTGTAAGCGGTGCAACAACTTTCACTGATTCAATGTTAGTTAATAATGTTTCACAACTTTACTTAAAAGCACCTTCAAATGTTTCAAACGTTCAAATTTTAAAAGACGGCGAAACAATTGTAGATTGCTCGGTGGAATTAATTAATAATTACTCTGATTTTGTTCATCAACTTGAATCAACTCAAAGTCTAATTGCAATTGACTTTGCTGAAACTAAAGACTTACGTGAAGTTTTAGGAACTCAAATAAGCTACAAATATACTTTCACGGCGGCTACAACTTTGAATCAATATTTCAGTTTCTTAGAATTTACGCAAGCAAAGGCAATTGAAAGTAAAAATAAAACATTAAATAAAATTCAAAGCAAACTAAATTAATAGGTGCTTAAATGAATATTGTAAGCGATGCAATTGCTAGTGATGAACTTGTTGGAACTGCAATAGATATTAAAGGGACGTCTGGCGGGTCAGTTGGACGTCCTATTGATGCACAACTTTGGCGAAATGATAGCCCATATTTTAACACTTCATTAGCTGAAAAAAATACTCCATTTCAAAGTGGCACAAGTGTAATAAATGCTACTCCACAAATTTATGTTATACCATTAGGAACAAGTGAACCTAAAACAAAAGCAACTGAAACAGATTCAACAATAAAAGTAAATTCCACGCAAGAAAATTTTGATGTTATGAGTATTTTTAACAATAAAAATTTTCTTACAATTGTAATTATTGCTTTATTAATTTTTGCTTTTAAAAAGAGTTGATTAAATGGAATTTAGTTCAATAGACGAAACAAAAACCACGCAAAAATATCAAAATGAAAGCGGCTTAACGTTTGGTTTTGATTATTTATTTAATCCTATTCTAAAAAGTGGAAACGATAAAAATGGAATAGGTGCAATTGGTGGTGGTGATGATTCAGGCGGCGGCTCTGGTGGTTCAGGTGGTTCTGGAGGTTCAGGCGGTGGTTCTGGAGGTTCAGGCGGTGGTTCTGGTGGTTCAGGTGGTTCAGGTGGTTCAGGTGGTTCAGGTGGTTCAGGTGGTTCAGGTGGTTCAGGTGATTCAAGTGTATTTGATAAAAAATTTGCTATAAACATAAAAACAAAAGGTCAATTCAATTTAATAGATAAAGACAAAGCAATTCAAATAAACGTATTTACAAATAATGTTATTATAATAGCTTTACTTGTTTTAATATTAATAATATTGGTAACCAAATGACAAATACAAATGCAACAATTTATTTTGCAAGTGAAACAGAATGGTTTAACTATTATAAAAATAATTTAAATTGGTATTATGAAAATTATCCTTTCTTAAAAAAATTCAAGTTACCAATTTCAACAAATTATTTAAAAGAATATTATATAAATGATAGAAAAAAACTTCATTTTGAACCACTGCAACAATATTTGAATAACTATGAATTACTATTCTCTTATTTTATTGCAAATTATCCTTTAAGTGATAACGAAAAATTTGCGGGAAAAAGCACACTTGGGTATGTCCTGGAAAATATTCCACGAGGAATTACAAAAACTTTTTCTGAAATTGAAGTTAAAGCAACTGAAATTTTTGGAGTTGGTAAAGGTGTAGTCTTTATTATTTTAATTGGTCTGGCTTTATTATTAGCTTATAATTTAACAAAATAAAAGGAGGTTAAAAAATGACTTACTTAGTGAAACAATTGGTAAATGTATTATTTTTATTGCTCCCTAATGATATTCTTAAAAAAGCAATAAATAATTTATTAGACTTTTTAATAAAAGAAATTGAAACAAGTCAAAATAAAATTGATGATTTGGCTTTGCCAATTATTAAGAAACTAAAAAATGATTTCAACAACTAAAAATAATATGTTTGATTTTATTTTGTCAATCTGGAATATTACTTTAAGCACTTTAATAGCGAACGAATATTTAACACTTGTTTTAATTTTTTTTACAATTTTATTAAATGTTTTAAAAATTTATAATATTATTAAAGATATTTTAAAAAAGAAAAATGAAAATGACAAATGAAGTTGTAATTGGATTAATTTTAATAGTTGTAATAATTTATTTTTACTTCAAAAAAAGTGAAGTTAAATTAATTGAAGAAAATAAAACAGATTCATTAAATGATATTGAAAAAACTATATTGAAAAAATTTAATGATTATGTTTCACAAATTATTTTGACTTACAATTTAAGCATAAATAAAAATATGGTGTTTGCTGTAATTGAAACTGAAAGCGGCTCTAATATTTATAAACAAAATAAAGACGTGAAAGGTTTAACAGGTGATTATGGTTATATGCAAATAACTTATATTGCTTATCAAGATATATTGCAAAATTATAAAAACATTTACAATTATTCTTTTAATGATGTTAAAGAAAATGCAAGCGTAAATATTTTAACTGGTTCACTTTATTTAAACCTTTGTTACAAGCAAGCAATTAAAGAATTAGGTTTAAATGAAAATGCTATAAAATTAGCTTTTAAAAAATACAATTCAGGAATAGGAACAACATTAAATTCTACAAAATCTATTTCATATATGGAAAAAACATATAACAATTATTTAAGGTTCAAAAATGCAAAATAAAATATTAGTTGTTGGTGGTTTGGTTTTAGGTTATACACTATTTAAACTTTACGATAACAGAATTGATAGAAGTTTAAATTTTAGTCAATATCTTACTTTACTATTCAATTTAGTTTTTTCATACTCTAAAAAAAGCGAGTTTGCAAACATTGACTATATTAATATTGCTATATTTTTAAAACAAAAAAAGGTAATATAAAATGCAATTTATAAATAACTCAACCACTGATAACTTTCAAAAATTTGTTTTAGGTGTTAATAGGCACTTAATAATTTCAAATGATTCAATTTCGAACTATATGGTTTTTTCTCTAAATGGTCAATCAATTGACGGTGTTTTATATCCACAAGAAACCATTGAACTTTTAGATTCCTGGATAAATGAAATATTTGTTAAGAGTTTAAATAGTGGTGCAAGTTGTGCGTTTCGTTTGTTTGCGTATGGTTCTGATAGAAGCCCTCAATTTCAAGAAACGCAAAATAACTTAGATTATAAAAAAGTTAATTTAAATGGCTATGGTGGTTAAATATGTTAAAGAAAAAAGTGAAATCATTTTTTAGTTATCTTTCGTTTTTATCGGATTCTAAAATTAATAATTATTCAATAAATACAACAATAGAGGTAACAATACAATGAAATTTTTTAAATACAAAATTAAAAAATTAATCAATGATAAAATAAACCATATTAGGTTAGATTATGAAGTTTTAATAAATGATAAAATTATTAAAAAAGATTTTTGCAATAGTTTTAATGGAAATTTTTTGCAGTGGATTTATGCGGGTGCAGGACAAAATGATGCTAATTATTTACAAAGTGCAAGCCCTTTCAATAGTGCGGTCAATATTTTATCGGCTGGTGGAACTCCAGTGAGTGCTGTAAATGGTCATCCTTTTTTTAGTGGTGCGGCGGCTTCTGATGTTTATGCTGGTTTGGTTGTAAGTTCTGACGTTTCAACTCCGCAAGTAAATTCATACACTATATTAGGAAGAATTGATAACGGAACAATCGGTGGTCAATTAGTTTATAGTTCACAACAAGGAACGGGAATAGTATTCAACGGAAATACCGCAACTATTTCTTTATTTAGGACATTTACAAATAATAGCGGTGCTGATGTTGTAGTAAATAAATTCTATTGGTATGGAAACGCAAGTTACAAATTTATTGAGGAACTAATTCAAGGAACAACCATTCCAAATACAAAAAGTTTAACAATTAAAATCAATCTTAGTATAACAACATAAGGAATAATAAAATGGATGCACCTTTAGGAACTTTTACAACAATAGGTAGTGCCACACTTCCTGGAATTGGAACAACAATTGGAGGTGTTTTAGACTTAGGTTTTAATATTTTTGGCGGTGATAAAGGTCATTACGAAAATGGTTATTTTGTGCCTGGTGATATTCAAAGTAGAATTGCTAAAGCAAATGCAAGAATATTTTCATTTGGTCTTAGCCCTGCTGATGTAGATAATAATATTTTAAAACGTATTCTTTACGTGGAAAGTGGCTGGCAAGGTAACTTAGATAATTATTTATATAGTATTATTGAAGCAAAGAAAAAAGGAAATTTTCAATCACCTTCATCGAAACAAAATGATAATTCTTCAAATGATTTTAATGATGAAAGAAAAAAAGCGAGTTCAGATAGTTTAATTGTTTTGGGTTTGCTCGGTGCTGGTTTGTTTTTGCTAAAATAAATTTTCCTCCCTCTCCCTCTTAGTTGT
>CAYOIP010000040.1:0-9643 GCA_964404065.1 uncultured Candidatus Peribacteria bacterium | reverse complement strand
AGCTACGGCTGATTGAAATGTAACAGCATATGGTTGGTATATAAACGGATGAGTAATAACAGCTATATGATCTGATACAGTTAATTTGGATAGATCTTGACCTTCTCTTGATGCAGATACTCTTAATCTTAATGGTATATGAAATTGAAGCTGAACTTGAACAATTGATTTCAATGAAGAAATTTCTGAAATAGTAAGTATAGAGTTTGTTGATTGATTTGATGATACTACTCCAATTTGATGAACAATAAACGTTACAACTACTCTACCTTCAACTACTAATGGATTATTAGATGTATCTTATAATCTTGCTTGAGCATCACGTACATCTTGAGATGATGTAAAAGTAAAAGTAACTTGTAAAGATAAAGCTTGAAATCAAACAACAGTATTGAGTGCAGCATATACTTTGTAGTATAGGCAAAAAATAAATTGATTTTAAAACAAAAACAAATATTATCACATTGACTTTATATATAATTTAAGAGTTTTATGAAAAAATTATATTCTATATTTACATTGATAGTATTTGTTTTTTCTCAATTTTTTCCATTTTTTAGTGTATACGCAGTAAGTGATATAACAACTTTTGCATTGAACTGAAATTCCTCAGATTTAGCTATAAATCCTGGGGATTCTTTTGCTGTAAGAGTTGATGCAAAAAATAATTATTGAGTTGATTTAAAAAATGCTTTTATAAATATAGATTTTAACTGAAAAAATGCTTATTTTACTTATGATGGAACAAATCATAGGACAAGAATTAATTCAACAGTTGTTACAAATCCTGTACCATCATCTGCTTATAACAATACAACTTGATTTAGATTTGAGATAACAGATTCAGTAAATCCAACCGTATTGGCATGACAAGTTCCAAACTTAAATCCTATAAGTGTAACATCATGATGATTTAAAGTTTTAGATAATATATCAACTTATCTAAATACTATAACAACTTGGTGAGATGCAAAAAAAGTAAGTGATGATTCTACTGTTACATGAACACCTTTAAGTAGAGTAATATATGTAAATGTTAAACCACATATAATTGATTATTATTTTGAAAAAGCTGACTGAAGCCAAACAACAAATCAAGTTCAATGATCAAATGGAGAACCTATAAATTTAGTTTTAAAAGTTAAGGATTATAACTTGTGTTCAAATATAGCTGGCTGAAGTGTAAAAGCAGATTTATCACAATTATGACTTTCAACAACAGAGAGTCTATCTTATGTCTCTTGTGATATTGATGGAAAAACAGCAACTTTCAAAAAAACTTGAATAACTACTGATGTTGCAATATGAACTTATACATTTACTTATTCAAAATTTACTGCAATAGATATTGATTGAAATCAAAATGATCCATATGATACTAGATTTTGATACACAAATTTAGTTTCATGAAATGATAAAATAACAGACCTAAGTTTATCTGTAGTTGCTGCTTCAGCTCCAACTATGACTTTATTATCTTTAAATAATGAGAAAATTTGATGACCAAGTAAATTAACTTATACTTTATCTTTTTCTGGTAGTCAAACTTGATCAGGAAAAATATCTATTTGAAGTGATTGAAGTTGTAATTGATGAACTACACTTTATGATTGGTTTGATTATACTCCAGCAAATATTCAAATTGATAAAGTTATAAATTCATCATCTTTAGTTTCTGGAAATAATACTTTATATGTTTGTTTAAAAAACAGTTGATGAAATATATGATCTTTAAATCTAAATTTAGTTAAAGATACAACATCTCCAACAGTTTGAAATGTTTTTATCACTCCGTCAAGTATAGTTTTAGATAATAGTAGTGTAAAATATGATTGTAGTGAAAACTGAATTTATGAAGTGAGAATATGATGAACTTGAAATTATGATTGAACTTTTGTTTCTAGTTGAACAGCAGTTGCTACAACTCAATATACCACGACATTACCTAATGCACTTTTCCCAACTTATTGAACTCATAATGTATATACTTATTGTAAAGATGATGCAAGTAATTTTGCATATAAAGTGTGAGTTGTTACAAAAATTCAACCAACTCCAGATATGTGAGCTATAAATAGTTTTTTAGATAGTGATATTGATTATAACTGACTTGATTGAAGAGACTTAAGCGTAACTTGGGATAATTCAAGCTTTGCAAGTTACACTGATTTTTGACATTATAGAATTTATTTATTACCATCAAATGTAACTTTTGATAGTTCAACACAAACTTATATAAAAGCTCTTTTTGATAAGACTTTAAGTTCTTGGACTTGAGATAGCGCAATTACAAAAGATAGTTTAAATCAAACCTTGGCTTCAGGAGGTAGTTATAAAGTATGTATGGTGTGAGTTTCTACTGCAAATTTATTATGAAATTCAGCTTGTTCATCTGCTACGACTTTAACTTCTGATGTTGTTCAAAATGCAAAAATTTTATCTGCTAAATTTACTTCAGATACAAATTTGGAACTTACAACAGATGCTACAATGGATACGATTTTATCTACTCATTCTGGATGACTTATTAGTTATGTTTATGGGGGGAATACTATTTATTCAACTTCAGTTGCAAGTGTAAATGGAACAAAAATAAATTTAACAATACCTTCTTTAGCAAATTTATGAGCTGTTGGTTGAACTTTGATTGCTCAAACTTGAGCATTGCATAGTGCTTGATGATGATATAATAATTATTTTTCATCTGGAAGTTTAATTATAACTGATGGACAATCTCCAACTATTACTTGATATTCAAATACAACTGTTTCAGTTTATAATGGATTTTTTAGTTGAAGTATAAATGTATGATTTACTTTTGCTGAACAAATGAAGGCTTCTGGTTATACAAAAATAACTTTTGATAGAACAGCATGAAATGCTTCAACTCAAAAAATATTTTCAATTGTTGATCCTGCAAAACTTACTTCTTGAGCGAAAACTCAAGCTGTAACTTTAAGCTGACTTTTAGTTTCAGGAACAACTTATGATATGAAGTTAATTTGAGAAGATTTAGCTGGAAATACTGTTACAAGTTCTGCAGTTTCAGTAAAATTTGATAATGTGTGACCTGTAGCTTCAGTTTTGACTGATGCACCAAATACATCATCAACTACTCCAACACTTTCTTGGATTGCTCCTAGTGATGATAGTTGAAACTGATCTTGAGTAAAAGATTATACTATAAAAGTGTATTCAACTTCAGATTGTTCTTGATCTGCTATTCAAACTCTTAATTCAACTACTACTTCAAAAGCTACAAATGCTTTAACAAATTGAACTTATTCTTGGAATGTTATTGCAAATGATAATATGTGAAATATTTGAACTGTTTCAAATTGTGATAGCTTTATCGTTGATACAACAATTCCTACAATTTCAAATGGAAAAATAACGGATACTACTATTACTTCAACCTCTTTTGCAAAAACTTGAGATACTGTAGAAATAACAGCTGATTTAACAAATACAGATATAACAAAAATTAAGGCAGATTTATCGGTTTTAACTTGAGATGCAAGTCATACTTGAGTAGTTTGTTCTGCTCCAGTTTCAGGAGTTAGCTGTAGTTATACTTCTGGACAAGTAACATATAGTTTTATAGTTTGATTTGCTTGAATAGTCCAAGAATTAGTTAGACAAGCTAATTTGATAGTTTCAACACTTTCAGATGTAACAACTGTAACTAAACTTATATCTATTACAGTTGATAATACTTCTCCAACTATTTGAACTATTTCTACACCAACAAATACTACTTATGGTTGAATTTCGTTAAATGTTGCCTGGTCTTGAATAAGTGATGTAAATCTTGATTATATAAAAATAGAATATTCATCAGATGGATGAACAAATTATAATTTGGTTCATACTTGAGCAAATTCTTCACCATATACTTGGGATATTTCAGCTTTGACTACTTGAGTAAATTATAAAGTCAGAATTACAGCTTTTGATAAATCTGGAAACCAAAGTCAAACTTTAAGTCAAATATTTTCTTTAGATAAATCAAATCCTACTGTTTCTGTTTGAACTATTTTGACTCCAATTTCATGAGAGTATATTAAATGAAATTGAAATTATACTATTACTTGGAATACTGCGTGAGTTACAGATAACCAAGCATTTCCAGCTAATCCTATAACACTAGAATATTCAACTGATAACTGAACTAATTGGGTAGTTATATCAAATTCACTACCAAATACTTGAAGTTATGTTTGGAATATGTGAAACATAAATTCTACTCAAGTAAAACTTAGAATGAAAGCAATTGATAATGTTTGAAATTACTCAACTTATGAGACAACAAGTTATAATTTTGTAATAGATTCTTCTAATCCAACTTTTTCAATTACAACTTGAACTCCACCACATGGAGCTTATATAAATGCAAATTGATTTGACGCAATTGCAACTGCTTGAGATAACATAAAAATTGATAAAATTTATTATTCATTTAAGAAAAATTTAGATAATACTTATTTGAGTGGTACAAGTTATACTTGAGTTTTGACTTGGAATTTATTGCAAGATAATGTAAATTCTACAACTTATAATTTAAACTCGCTACTTACTCCAAGTATAGTAAATGGAGAAACTTATGATATAATTTTTAGAACAGTAGATAAAGCTTGAAATGAAATCTCATCAACTGCTAGACAATATACAGCAGATACTATAAATCCTAGCTTAAATATTACAAATACATCTTGAAATTACTTTTCGGGAAGTTTAAATATTACCTGAACTTCTTCTGATGCCCTATCTGGAATATCTTCAGTTAAAATTTCTATTCAAAAATGAACAGAGTATTGGGATGGAAGTTCTTGGGTTTCATCTGAGCAACTTTTAACTACATCAACTTCTAATAGTTATGCAAACTGGAGTTATGCTTTTAATGCTCCTTGAACTGATACTGACTGACAAAGTTATACTATAACTGTTTATGCTTACGATAAATCATATAAAGTAAATAATTCAACTTCTTCTTCTATAACTGCGATTCTTGATAAAACTTGACCAGTAATTGCTAGTGATGTATGGACTGTTACTCCAAGTGGATTTTATGCTTGATGAACTAACTTTCCACTTACTTGGAATACTTCAAAAATAACTACAACTTGAGCTTGATTTTCAAATATAAAATTAGAATATAATAATGGTTGAACTTTTACCACAATCGCAAATAACCTACCAAATACTTGAAGTTATAATAGTTTTACTTTGCCTTCTATAGATGGAAATATTACAGTAATAATTTCTGCTTATGACGCTGTATGAAATGTTTCTAATTCTGTTGCAACAGATTCTATAACTATAGATTCAACTCCACCACAAATTCAAGATTTAGAAACTATGGATATGGATACTGATGGACAAATTGACGCATTAAAAGTTACAATGACTGAAAATATAAAAGACTCTACAATTAATTTGTCAGATTTTAATATATCTTGAGTTTGAACTCCAACTTCTTGGGAAACTTGAAATAGTGTTAATGATTGAATTTTTATACTAAAATTTGCTGATACTTGAGATACTTGAACTGCACCAACTTTGAGTTATACTTCATGAAGTTTGACTGACTTGGCTTGAAAATTTTTAGTATCAGTTTCAAATGTTGTATCAATTGATAAAGCAAGTCCAAGAATTTTGACTACAGAAATATTTGCTAATACAAGCTGAATTTTTAACAAAATCGAAGTAAATTTTTCTGAAAATATTTCTTCAACTACTGACTTGACAGCATTTACACTAAATAATGGATTATCTATTTCTTCAGTTTCAGTTTCTGGAAATAAAGCAACTTTAAATCTAAATCTTTGAAGTGTTTGAACTGACGCAAGTTGATATACAATTGATTTTACATCAAATGCTAATTGGAAAGATAGTGTAAATAATGTTGCATGAAGTTTATGAAGTACAGTGTCATTGACTGATAAAGCTGTTCCAGTTTTAACTTCTGCAATTATAAAAGATTCAAATAATGATTATATAGCTGACAAGCTTGAGTTAAATTTCTCAGAAAGTTTAGTTTGAGCAATTTCCGGGTGGGCTTTAAGTTCATGAATTTTATCAAATCCAGTTTCTGTTGCAGATAAGATAACTTATGATGTATCTTGAATAGTTTGAACTTCTCCAAGTGTAACTACTGATTATGTTCCTTGAGTTTTAGCTGATAGTTCTGGAAATAATTTATCTTCTATTTCCACACATTCAGTAAGCGAAACTATTTCTCCAAAACTTACTTCATCAACTACTCTAGATCAAGATGGAAATGGTAAAATTGATTGAGTTTTAATGAATTTCTCAGAAAATTTATGAAGTAATTTTGCTGATTTTACTACTCTAGTAAATGGTTATACTTTAGCATCAAATCCATATTCACTAAACTCTGCAACTAGTGTTCAAGTTTTATTACAAGAAAAATCAACTTATGATACTGACACTACACCAAACGTATCAATTTCATCTAATACATCTTTAAAAGATACAAATTGAAACAGTATTTTATCTTCTCAAAGTGTAACTTGAACAGATAGTGTGTGACCAGTTATAGTTTGAGCTAGATATGAACCAAGCACGCATAAAGTATTTGTAAGTTTTTCTGAAAGTGTAAATTTAGCTGATTTTATAACATCTAATTTTGTTTTACAAAATGCTTGAAGTTATACTATCTCTTGAGTAAATACTTGAGAAAGTTCTATTACATTGTCAGGGGAGATTATAGATTATGCTACATCTACAATATCTTTTGCATCAAATTCTATAAGAGATACATTATGAAATAAACAAACTTTAACTCACTATGTTTCTATAACTGCACCAATTATAATAAACGAAATAATGGTTTCTAGTGATACAAATAATAACTATATTGAGCTTTATAATTTATCTAGTTCTTCTGTGAGTCTAAATTGATGGACTATAGCTTGAGTAACTTTACCAAATGTATCAATCTCTGCAAACTGATATTATTTGATATCAAAAACTAATATTGCAACTTCTATAATAAATGTTGCTCCAGATTTAGTGGATGCTAATTTAAATATTTCTTGAACTCAAGTAATTTTAAATAATTGAACAATTGATATAGATAAAGCTAGTTTGACTACTTGATTATGAGATAGTGCTCTACCAGCAGCAATAGAAAGAAAATCTCCAGTTGCAAATGGACTTTTAGCTAGTAGTTGGTATAAATCTCTTACATCAGTTTGATTTGATAATACAACACCTCTTTGAACTCCGGGAAGTGTAAATGTATTTGATACAACTCTACCAACTGTAAGTGCGAATATGACAAGTGATATGTTATTACCACTTGGGTATTATAGCTTAAAATATACTTATAGTGATAATATTTCTATAAATAGTTCTTCAGTTACATTTAATATGCAAAAATGGAATTGATCATCTTTTGTAGATACAACTTGATATACAACTTGAACAATTGATAATAATAATGCAAACTTTAATATCTCAGGAATTACTTATTGAAGATATAAAGCAATATTTTCTATAGCTGATAATGCTTGAAATATTTCTACAGACACAAAAGAATTTTACATAGATAATTTTAGTTTTTCTATCTCAACTCCAAATATTGATTTGTGAGTTTTAGAAGCTGGAACTTTGAAGTATGCGACAAATACAGTTGATGTAACTGTTCAAACTATTTGAGCATGATTTAATTTAGTTCATGATTATGCAGCAAATAACTTATGAGATTGGAATTGAAGTTTAGGATATTGAGCTTGTGAGGGAATTGCTTGTAGTACTCTTGAAAATTATAAAAATAAAACTTTTGTAACACAAGCATGAGAATTACAAACAAGTTGAAATTTAAAAACTTATACTTATCAAATTAAATATTGAGCATTAGTTGATAGTTTAAAAGCAGCGTGAATTTATAATATAAATAACGAATATAAAGTTAATGTTTTATACTAGATATAGTAGTTTTTAGAAAATATTTTAGAAAATAAACTGGATTTTTAGCCAGTTTATTTTTTTGATTTTTTAGAAAAAACAGTATAATGAAAGTCCATTATTTTATTTTTCTAAATATGTTTGACAAAAATATTTAAATCATTATAAATATATCTTCTATTTTTAAATAGATAAAAACAAAAATAAAAATATTTTAAATTTTATAATTCTTTATATTATGAAAAAAGTAATATTTTTAAAAAAGTTTTTATCTATTTTTTTGATAATTTCTTTGTTCTCAAATTTTATTACACTTCCAGTAAATGCAGTTTCTACAAATTGAACTGCAAATCCATGGACTATAGAGAAAGCAGAACATTTAGCTAAAAGAGCTTTAATCTGACCAAATCCTGATATAATTCAAACTCTTTATAATGCTTGAAGTGCTCAAGCAGCAGTAAATATACTTTTCCCAAGTGTGCCTGGTCCAGATAGAACAGCCTATTTAGCAGCACTTGATACTTTTAAATGAGTTTCATTTAATCCAAGTGATACTAACCAAAACAGACAAGTTTATGCATTTAATTATTACGCTGATCCTTATGAAGCAAAAAGAAAACTTTTTTGACTTTTTGAAGATATTTTTTCAGTTGATAGAACTTGAGGTTGAGTAGCCGATATAAATTTTCCTGATGTTGATAATCATTTTAAAGTTTTATATGAAGAATCTCTTTGAAACTATAAAAAAATGGTAAAAAGAGTTTTATTTGATAGTGCAAATCCAGAAAATAGTTTTGCAATGTGAAAATATCTTGATTTACTAAATCAACCAGATAAAAATTATCCAAATGAAAACTATGCTAGAGAATTAATGCAACTTTTTTTGATGTTAGAATATAAACCTTGGGAAGATGCTGAAACTCCTTGAGCAGTTAGAAATTATAGTGAAGCTGATGTCGCGGCTTTAGCAAAAATAATAACTTGATTTAGAGCTTGAGATGATAAAAAAGTGTATTTTGATAACACTTATCATAACACTTCAACTTGAATAATATTTTTATCAGGAGCTTTAAAATCATGAGATAACTTTTCATTTTATAATTCAGCTAGTTGAAGTATAGATAACACACAAATTATAAATCCAATTTCTTGAAATAACTGACTTTGAGATAATATAATTGATTATATTTTTTCAAAGAGAGAAGCAGAAATTGCTGATTTTCTATCTTGGAGATTATTAAGATATTATACAACTGGAAAACCTACTCAGACAGAAATAGAAACTTTAGCTAATCAAATCATTTCAAATAATTTTGATTTATATCCAACTATAAAATGGCTTTTATCAAGTGATATGATGTATAGTGATAAATCTATGAATAGTGTTTGGTATAAAAATCCAATAGAATTGACTATTTGAACTTTAAAATTACTTCATTATAAAGAAAGTTGAATTGTTATAGATCCACTTCTAAAAGATACTTCACTTTTGACAAATCTTGACTTTATCCCATATAATCCTAGATCAATTTTTGGTAGAGATGGTTTTGATAATAATGCGGTTTTTATGAATGCATATTTTCATAATCAGTGGGTAACTTATACATCAAAAATAGCTTTTACAACTTGAACTGGGTATTATAATTTATGAGATATTTTACCAATTACTAGACTGACAAATTCTTGAACTATATCAGTAAAAACAAATACT
>CAYOIP010000039.1:0-9935 GCA_964404065.1 uncultured Candidatus Peribacteria bacterium | reverse complement strand
AATAGAAAAAAAAGATATAATTGTTATATTTGATGATATTTCTCTAGATTTTTGAAAAATTAGATTTAGAGAATCTGGAAGTGCTGGATGACAAAATGGAGTAAAAAATATTATAGAAAAAATTTGAGAGGATTTCAAAAGAATAAAAATTTGAATCTGACAAGATAAAAGATGGGATTTAGCTGATTGGGTATTATCAAAGTTTAGTGACGCGGAACTTGAAAAATTAAATAAAGAAACATTTTTAGAAGTATATGAATTATTATTAAAAAATTTGTAATATGTATAGTTTAACAAAAGCAACTGAAATATTTATAAAACACTATAATATTTGAAATCAAAATATAAGCTATGATGTATTAAGATACAATACTCATAAACTTAGACATTCAATTTGAGTGCTTGAAACATGAAGAAATTTACTTATAAAAATTAAAGAAAATAGTAATATTTCTAAAGAAACTATTTCTAGAGCTGAAATAGTGCTTTTTCTTCATGATATAGCTAGATTCTACCAAAATAATAAAAGCAGAATTTTACTAAATTCAGAATTTGAGCATTGAGATGAATGATATAAAATTGTAAAAGATGAAAATTATGATGAGAAAATTTGTCTAGCAATAAAATATCACAATAAATTTAATTTAGATAATTTATACAAAGAAAAAACATATATTGAAATGAATAATGATGATAAAAATGAAACATTATTTTTATCAAAATTAGTCAGGGATGCCGATAAATTACAAAATATGATTTTTGAGATATTTAATATTGAATGATTAACTACTCTTGATTCTAAAATTAAGTCCTGAGATATAAGTAAAGCTGTTCTTGATGACTTAGCAAAAAAAGTTACTATAAATAGAGATAATATAAAAACTTATGCAGATGATATAATATGAGTATTATCATGGATGTATGATATATATTTTCCTGAAAGTTTTGATATGCTAAATTATTACTCTTATTTTGAAAAAATAATTATTGAGTTAGGAAATTTAGAGTGAGTAACTAAAGAAAGTATAGAAGTAGTAAAACAAAATATTTTAAATTACCAAATAAAATAGAAATATGAAAAAAGTTTATGTAATTTGAGTTTGATGAATCTGAGTTTCTTGAATAGCAAGGTATTATAATGAAAATTGATATCAAGTTTATTGAAGTGATAAAACTTGAAGTGAATTAATTTGAAAACTGCAAAAAGAATGAATTAATATAATTATTTGAGAAGATGGAAATAGAATTGATAATAGTTTTGAAAAAATAGTTTATACTGAGGCAATTCCAAAAACTCAAAGTGAATTACAAAAAGCAATTTCTATGTGAATAAAAACTTTAACTTATCCAGAAGCTTTAGCAGAAATTGCAAATAAAAAGAAACTCATAACAATTGCTTGAACTCATTGAAAATCAACAACTACTAGTATGACTTCTTTAGTTTTAAAAAATTCTTCTAAAAATGTAAATGCATTAGTTGGGAGTTTATTGAAAGAATTTGATGGGAAAAACGTTTATTTTTCAGATAGTGAATATTTTACACTAGAAGCTTGTGAATATAAAAGAAGTTTTCTAAGCTACAAACCTTTTATTTGAGTTATTACAAATATTGATTTAGATCATCTTGATTATTACAAAGATTTACCAGATTATATTTCTGCTTTTGAAAGTTACGTAAATAATATAATTCCTTGAGGTTATTTAATTATAAATTGAAATGAAGAAAATTCTAGAAAGTTAATTTGAAAAAGAGATGATATAAATTATGTTTTGGTTTGGGAGGATAGGTTTGAAATACAGCCCTCACCCCTAACCCCTCTCCCTTGAGGTAGAGGGGAATTAATACCTCCCCTTACTAAGAGGTTAGGTGAGGTCTTTAATTTTCCTGAATTAAGCCTAAAAATTCCTTGAGAACATATTTTATTTGATGCAAAACTTGCCTTTGTAGTAGGGAAAATAGTTTGACTTGAAGATAGCGAAATTATAAAAACTCTAGAAAATTATAATGGTATTTGGAGAAGGTCAGAGGTAATTTGACTTACTGAAAATAATAATATTTTAATGAGTGATTATGGACATCATCCAACTGAGATAAGTTTGAATTTGAGAGCTTTGAAGGAGAAGTATCAGCCCTCACCCCTACCCCCTCTCCCTTGAGGTAGAGGGGAATATAGAAGATTAGTTACAGTTTTTCAACCTCATCAATATAATAGAACTTTGGAATTACTTGAAGATTTTAAAAACTGTTTTTCTGATACTGATATACTTATAATTCCTGATATTTATGAATCTCGTGACACTAAAGAAGATAAGAAAAAAATTGATGGGAAAAAGCTTATAGAATACATAAAACACCATCACAAGATATTTTGAGATTGACTAAAAAATACTCTTAAATTAATTAAAAAACTTGATAAAGAAAATCCCTCTGAACTAGTAATTATTTTACAATGAGCTGGAAATATTGATGATTTGAGATATGAAATAGAGACAAAATAAAACTCGGCAATTGCCGAGTTTTATTTTGTTATTTTATTCCCAAAAAACATTTCATACTTAAATTTTTCTTTCTACTAATTAAAATTATAAATAATCTTGAAATAACCATTGTCATGAAAAAGCTTACAAGTAATCATAATCAAAGCATTAAACCAAATCATTTAATCATATTTACTCAAAAGATAAATAAAATTATTGCTGTAATAAATCAAGTTAAATGTGTATCCCAAATAGCTGTCCAAGATCTATCAAATCAATCTTTTATAGCTTTATCAAGTTTATGTCAAAGTGCAATTTCTTCTTTTATTCTGGCAAATATCAAGATATTTGAATCAATTGCCATTCAAACTGATAACACAAGTCAAGCAATTGAAGCAAGAGTTAAAGTTACTCATACTGCTTTAACTAAAGCCAAAATCATAAATGTATAGATTAAAAGTGCTATAGAAGAAGTAAATCCTGATAATCTATAAACCACAACTAAGAATAAAAATATTAACAAAAATCCATAAAGCGATGCTTCTATTAATTTTTGCAAAGAGTTAAGTCAAAGTTTTGAATCAATTGTTCTTTCTGAAGTTAAGTAAATTGGTGCTGGAACTACTCAAGTATTTATATCATTTGAAAGTTGTTCTGCTTCTTTAGGTGTATAGTTTCAAGTAATAACTGCTTTTCAAGTCAAAATTGCATCATTTACAGTTGGTGCTGTTAGCATCTCTCAACCTACAAATATTGCAATTTGTTTTCATTTAAGTCTCGTAGTTAGTTCACCAAAAATTTGTGCTCACTCATCATTGAAAGTTAGTTCAACCATTGGTTGAAAAGTTTGAGAATATTGAACTGATGAATTTAAGAAATATTTATCATTTAATATTCTTCACTTTGAATCCATAGCAGGTTTCCAGGCTGATGGTTTTGCTGAAACAAAAGCATAATCAAAATCTAGAGTTTCACCTGAAAAACTATTTATATCTAAAATCCAAAATCAATTATCTACAGATTGCTTCACTTCAGTTCATTCTAAAGAATAATTTGTAAATCAAGTTCAGTTTAAAATTTCACTATAAACTCAAGTTTGAATTTTTGTAACATCAATTTTAAAATATTTTTGTGATAAATCAGAAATAGTTCAAGTTAAAGTTCAAATACTTATATTTTCATAAGTGTCTTTAAATTTTGTAGAAGTTGCAGCAAATTCATATTTTGAAGCTAAGCTTTCTGACAATAAATCTTTTGCAATTTGATTTCTTGCGCTTAAATCTTCTGGAGTAATCTCAGTCCTTGCTTCTTTAAATTCAATTTTCATAACTTTTCAAATTGCTTCTTTTGCTCTTTTTATATTTAATTCATTTTCTACCTTATTTGTTCATTTTAATGGAATTTGAACAATTATATGCTTTTCCCCGGCATAATTTGCAGTTGTTATAACGCTATCATTTATTTTTAGAGCTTCAACTCTTTTATCAATAATTGATTTAAGTCATTCAATTATAGAATTTTCTCTTTGGGAATTATATCAAGCCTCTTTATAAACTTCTTCTAAATCAACTTTATAATCAAGTTCAACTCATCATTGTAAATCAAGCCCCAATTTATAATCTTTCCCCGTAAAAGGTGCATCAATATTGTATGAATTCCAAGGAAATGCATAATAAAAACTTCAAGCTCAAAGTAAAATTATTAAAAATAATTTAAAAAATAATTTATCCATAAAAATAATTTAAGTATAATAAAATATTGGTTTTGTTTATATCTTTTTTTTGTGAAAAGTAAAGTTTATTTTTTCCCCTCACCCCTAGCCCCTCTCCCTCGGGGGAGAGGGGGAATTAATTTTTCTTATTTTTTTTCCCTCTCCTCCAAAGGAGAGGGATTGAGGGTGAGGACTACTCTTTCTTATTTGCCAATTGCCCACAAGCTGCATCTATATCATCTCACATTGTGGCTCTAATAGTTGATGGAACTCAGTATTCATCTAAAACTCTTTGAAATTTTTCTATTAAAAATCTTGGTGTTGGTTTAAAATCAACTCCCCCAGCTCATTCTCCAGGATTATATGGAATAAAATTCACATGTGCTAATCTTCATTTTAGTAAATGTCATAACTCATAAGCAAGTTTTATATTATCATTCACTCAGTTAAGCATAATATATTCATAAAAAATTCTTTTGTTGGTTTTTGCTACATATTCATCTAGTGCTTGCATAAGTTTATCAAGATTGTAAGTGTGATCAACTGGCATAATTGATTTTCTTATCTCATCATTTGGAGCATGAATTGAGATGGCTAGCGAAGTTTGTGGAAAATCTTCCATAAATTTTTTAATTCCTGGAACTATTCAACAAGTTGAAACTGTTACTCTCCTATTTGCAAGATTTATCTTTTTTTGATTACAAGCAATTTCAATGGATTTTTTTACATTTTCATAATTCAAAAATGGTTCTCACATACCCATATAAACTACATTTCTTAAAACACTTCCTTCATCATTTAATATTTTTGCAGCAAACATTATTTGCTCAACGATTTCAGAAAATTCTAAATTTCTTTTAAGTCAAAGTTTTCAAGTAGCACAAAAACTACAAGCCATCGGACAACCAGCCTGACAAGAAACACAAAGCGTATTTCTTCAAGTTAAATGTCTCATAATAACTGATTCTATCATATCACCTGATTTTGTTTTAAACAAAATCTTTGTAGTTTGTCAGTTCTCAGAAGTCACAATATGATCAACTTCTAGTGAATTATAATAAAAATTTGCTTTTAAAAATTCTCTTAAATCTTTTGGAATTGTCTGAATTTCTGAAAAATCAATAATGAAATTTTTATAAATTGCATTTTCAATTTGAGCATATCTAAAAGGAGGAATTTTATTTTCCTTAAATAATTCTTTGATTTTATCTTCGTCGTGGATTGAAAACATTTTTTTAAAATTAATGATAAAAAGCAACTAAAGCAACTCAAGCTAAAACTATTACTGCAGAAATAAATCTTTTTAATAGTCATTTTTCTTTAAAAAACCATCAACCAATAATTACAGCAAATAAAGCTGATGACGTTTTGAATGCTGAAGTATATGGTGATAATATTTGACTAACAACATAATACTGTGAAGTTTGAACAACAAAATGAAGTAAAACTATAAAAAAGAAACTTATATAAATTTTTCTAAAATTATTTATAAAACTTTTTTTATGTTTCAATATATCTGGAATACTAAAAATAAATACTGTAAAATTCATACATACTGACCAAAACCAAACAGAACTTCAAGTTGTTCACATACGATCAATAGTAGTAGTAAATCAATAAAACAATATACAAATCAGATACATTTTAGATCAAGGATTTGACCATAATGCTTTTATAGGGTCTAAAAATTTAGTATGTGATTTTTCTATTGCAAGTAAATAAGTTCAAGCAACTATTAAAAAAAGTCATAATCATCAAATAATACTTACAGTTTCTCATAAAAGTAAAAAACTTGTAGCAATTGAACTTAATGTAACAAGTCATTTCATAGGAGAAATAAGAGATATATCTCATAAACTAAGTGATGTAAAATTAAAATATTTTCAAAAATAGTAAAATACTCCACCAAAAAGTAAAATCCACAAAAAATTTGGAGAAAATTCTTTTGGTAATCCGTCATTGTACAAAAAAGGAAGAGTTAATATAACTAAACAAAGCGATGTAATTCAAGCTAACACTCAACTATCAATATTTTTTAAAGAATGTTTAATAAAAATATCCTTAAAAGAATTCAAAAATCATAAAACAAAAAAAGCATATAGGTATATAAACATGTGATTTTAATTATAATATATTTAAGTCCGGACTCTAGTATAATAAACTCTTTTTATAGTTTCAAATTTTAACTATACTATTTTGCAAGAGTCCGGACTTTTTTTATTTGCATGATTTTACAAAAAATTTGAAAAAAAACAAATTATATTTATTATGTCAAAAAGATTACTTTTTTATAGCATTTATTATGTGAGAAAAAAATTGTCCTATAACTAGTTTATTTGAGTTCATTGGGAAAAAATGGGTTTTACTTATTATCAAATCTATTTCAGACTGATGTAAATGTTTTTCAGATATTGAAAAATCACTTGAATGAATAAATCCTCGTATATTATCAAATCGTTTAAAAGAACTTGAAAAAAACTGATTTGTTTCAAGTCATATCAAAGAAAATACCAAAAATAAAACTATTTATTGTTTAACAGAAAAATGAATGTGTTTTACAAAAAATATCAAAAATCTTGAGGATTGGATGAAAAAATGGGAGAAGTAGAGAAAAAGCAAACCGTTCGGTTTGCTTTTTTTATTCTTCAGGAGGCAATTCATTTACTGGTTTTGTGTCAGTAATTATTGGTAATATTTGTTTATCTGGTATAGGGAATATTTTTTTAGAAGGTTTTGTATCAATAAAGAAATTTTCTTTTGGTGGATTCGATTCTGTAATAAAAATTTCTGGTGGAGTAGTATCAAGAGGAATTATAAACTTTCCTAAATCAACTGGTCAAGTAGCTGGATCTAAATATGGAAATTTGAATTTTGTTAAATCAACTTCTCATCATCATTTTATTGCAGTAGATAAATCATCTATTCTTGCTTGTCTTTCTGCTTCTCTTCTATCATATTCAGCCATATCTGCATCTATTCTTTCTTCATTTACTTCTCTTGTTTTAGAGGGATTACCTAATCATTTATATCATTTTTCGTTTACATCATCTGATTTAGAAGGATTATTTAATCATCACATAATAAATAAATTAAAAATTAAAATTCATTTCTATTTTATCAAAAATTTATGCTTTTGTCAAAAAAATCACTTTAAGTCCGGACTCTAGTTTATTTAGCCTTACCTTAGAGTAAAATTTAGTTATACTATTTTGCAGGAGTCCGGACTTTTTAAGCCAAAAATCACTATTTCACAAACTCTGCATAATTTATTTTTAGTTTTTCCCCTCTAAACATACTTTCAAATTCTGTAATTTTTTTCTTTGTGAATTTTTCACAGTCTTTTTCATAATCATAACTAACAAATCTAGTTTTCCATAATCAAATCTCATTTATAATCTCTAAAACATCATCAAAATACTTTTTATGATCTGTTTTGAAGAAAAACTCTCAACATGGTTTTGTGATTTCAAACAGTTTTATTAAAAATTCTTTTTGTAAAAGTTTATGTTTTTTCTGTCTATCTTTGTTTTCCCAAGGGTCTGGAAAGAAAATATAAGTTCTTGAGATCTCTCCTTTTTCAAATATTTTATCAATATTTTGACCAAAATCTTTTAGTAATATAAAGTCTTTAACTCATAAATTTCTTGATTTTTCAGCAGTTTTATGGAGTCTTTTGAATTTTATTTCCATTCAGATAAAATTTTTATCTTGATGTTCACTTGATTCTAAAGAAAAAAAGTGTCAAAATCAAGTTCAGATTTCTAGATAAATTTCATTTTGATTCACAAAAAAACCATTCCAATTTCCTTGATTAGAATAGATTTTTGTAGTGTCTTGTAAAATATTTTTATCATCTTGAATTATTTCTATGTATGGGTTGTTTTTCATAAAAAATTTATTTTAAAGTTTTAGGCGCACCCTGCGGGTGCGCCTTTGTTCATGAAAACCACGGTAGGTGTTTCAGAACTGTGTGATACAGTCCAAAACTACCGAAAAGCGAAAAAAGTCCGAGAAGAAATCCAGCAAGGACATCTCCTCCATCTTGTTCCCACCAATCGACCTCTGTATTTTGTTTCACGATTTCTCCTTTTTGCTTAATGCGATGAAAGAAGTGCTACCAAAACTGGTAAAGAAACCAGTAAAGATGGAACCACATAACCGTAAATCAAAGCCCTTTCGGCTTCGTTTCTCAATTCAGGAAATTTCACCTTATTCTCCTTTTAGCTTAAAATTAAGCTAATGATATATTAATATTTTTTCTATTTTGTCAATCAAAAAAGCAAACTTTTTCATGTTTGCTTTTAATTAAATAGTTCATAATACTTCATCAAATAAACTTCTTATTCAAGAAAGTTCAGGTGAAACTGTAATTGATGTTTCATGACTAACTACTATATGTAATTGTTCTAAAAAATCTCATTGATAAACTCTTCAATCAACTACAATATCTTCAACTAACCATCTTATGGTTGTTGGTAATCTTTTTAATACATCTTCTGATTTAAGATTATTTAATTCTCCAATTAATCTGTGTTCAACAGAAATATCTGCCTCTAAAAAAGCTTGAGTAACATTTCCCATAAAAATTTAAAATTAAAAAATAAGAAATTATTATACAGACTTTTTTATTTTGTCAAATTCTTTATTCTTTTTAAAACTGTTGGATGACTATAGTGAATAAATTCATAAACTGGATGAGGAAGCAAATTTGATAAATTATTTACTGAAAGCTTTTTTAGTCAATTTACAAGTTCAAGTCAAGAATAATTTTCACGCGCAAAATTATCTGCTTCATACTCATTTTTTCTTGAAATTACACTTCATAAAATTCATAAAACAAAACTCAAAGGAGTAAAAAGTATACCAAAAGCAACAGCTCAGATATGAAAACTAGAAACTTGACTTCAAAGTGCCAAAGCTACTTCCCTATTTTCAATTATAAGCGAAAACAAAAACATAATTAATCAAGTTTGAATTATGGAAAAAACAAGCATTTGTAAAGTATGTTTTTTCTTATAATGCCCTATTTCATGAGCCAAAACTGCAACTAATTCTTCTACTGTTAAATCATTAATCAAAGTATCATATAAAACTATTCTTTTTTTCGGTCAAAATCATGAAAAATAAGCATTTGCTTTTGAAGATCTTTTACTTCCGTCAATTACAAAAATATTATCAAGCTTAAATCATACTTTTAGTGCAAAATCATTTATTGCAGTTTTTAATTTTCCATCCTCAAGTGGAGTTTGTTTATTAAAAAGTGGAACTATTAAAGTTGAATAAAACATCATTATAAATATTGAAAATCCTGATAAAATTAACCAAGCTATCCACCAAAAATTTGTTCAAAGTTTTGTGTAAATCCAAATTAAAACTGATGAAATAATTCAACCAATTAGATAAGTCAATAAAAGTCATTTAATCACGTCAATAAAAAATAACTTCTTCGTCATTTTATTAAATCAAAACTTCTCTTCAATCACAAAAGTTGCATAATAAGAAAATGGAAGTCAAACTATAGTTTGAAGTAAAATAATAATTCAAAAAAAACTTAAAGAAAGTGCTATAGGATTAGAAAAATACTCTCTTAAAAGTGAGTCTAGAAATCAAAATCATCAAAAAATTAAAATTAAAATTGTGAATATAAAACTAAAAATATCAGATATATTTGAAAATTTATGTTTAGTTTTTTCATAAGCTTGCTGTTTAGAATACTTTTCTTCATCATAAATATCACGAGCTTCTT
>CAYOIP010000038.1:0-10565 GCA_964404065.1 uncultured Candidatus Peribacteria bacterium | reverse complement strand
TTTGAAATGATATGAATGATATTGTTGCTAAAATAGCTAAAATTGTGATTACTATAATAAGTTCTACTATGGTAAAACCCTTAGTAGTACCGGTACCAGTAAAAGGTACCGGTACTTTGTTTATTTGTTCTATTGTTTTCATAATTAAAATTATTAAATATTAAAAATCTACACTATTATTCAATATTTTTTAAAATAAATCAAACTTTTTTACTTTTTATTATTTTCCATATAATTAAAAAAATACTTCTTAAATCAAATTTATGTTATATATAGTTTCAACTCCTATTTGAAATCTGGAAGACATCACTTTTAGAGCTGTAAGAACTTTAAACGAAGTTGATGGAATTGCTTGTGAAGATACTCGTACTTCTGCGACACTACTAAATCATTACAATATAAAAAAACCTCTTATCAGCTTTCACTCTCATTCTTGAGTTATGAAAACTAATAAGATTATAGAACAATTAAAAGAGTGAAAAAATATTGCTTTAATATCTGATGCTTGAACTCCTGGAATTTCTGATCCTGGATATGCACTTATCAAAGAAGCACTTGAAAATGATATAGAAGTTGTCCCAATTCCTTGAGTAACGGCCTGTATAACAGCACTTTCAGCAAGTGGATTACCAAGTAATCATTTTTTGTATTTATGATTTTTACCAATAAAAAAATGAAGACAAACTATGCTGAAAAAATTACAAAATAAAGAAGATACAGTTGTAATTTATGAATCAGTTCATAGAATTATGAAAACTCTAGAAGATTTTATAGAGTATTTTTGAGAAAATACTCAAATAGTTGTAGCAAGAGAATTAACAAAAAAATTTGAAGAATTTAAAAGATGAACTATAAAGGAAGTTTTTGAATATTTTTCTAAAAATAAAGATAAGGTTAAATGAGAATTTGTAATAATATTTTAAATTTTACTTCTTACAATTATATTCAAAATGACAAGCAACATAAAATCTTTACTTTTGAAGTCACTAAACAAAACCTGAAAACAAGACCAAATTATTTCATCAATTATTTTTAAAAGTATAATTGATGACTTTTTAGAAATAAAAAAAATAGATATAACTTCTTACATCATATCTATAAAACTAAAATGAAATATAATTATTCTAAAAACTGCCAAACCAATTATTAATTCAGAGATTTTAACTATTGAAGATATTTTACTTAAAAATATTACAAAAAAACTTGAAAATATTTGAATAAAAATTTGAGAACTAAAATTATCTTTAAAATAATTATCCTATACTTATTGCTCAAACTGGACATCTTTTCATAGCCCTAAAAATATTGTGCGAATCTATATTTTCCTGAGAAATAACTTCAGCTTTGTGAGTTGATAAATTCATTTTAAAATTATTTACAGCAATTCTTACACAATGCCCACATCAAATACATTTTGCACTAATTTGCAATTTTTCTTCAGTTTGTTTTTGTTCTATACTTGTATCACTTTTTCAAGAATTATCTGAAGAATTTAGCGTTTCAGCAGTTGAGTTATTATTTTGACTTTCAACTTGATTTTGAGTTGAAGAAATATTTTGTCAGCAACTTGTAAGTAAAGTTGTAACTAAAATCATATATATAAATTTTTGGGAATTTGTCATAAATAATAATTAAAAAATAAATTTTATAGAAGATATTATACTAAGTTAAGAACAAAGTAAGAAATAAGATGTAGTTTTCTACATCTTATTTTAATTCTTCAAAAGTCAATTTATATTTTTTTCACTCTATATAAACTACATTATCAAACTTGTTGCTATATTCTAAAATATTTGATTTATAATTTGCTTGAGTATTTGATAAAAATCAAGCTAAAAATATCATAACTCAAATAAGTCAAACAACTAATGTAGAATCTTCAATTCTGTTATCAAAAAAGTCATAGTAAAACTCTATAAATGTTTTTGCCATTTTTAAAAAAAAGCTATGATTTAAATTAATTGTTCTAATTAAATCATACTTTTTTATTTATTGCAAAAGTTTTTAGGGATTTTGTTTAATATCTTTATTAACTGGGGAATATTGCCAATAAATTTCAGATCATGTTTTAATTGTTGTAATTTGAGTACCACCTTGAACTTTAGAAGAAAAATCAATTAATTCCTGCAAACTATTATCAGTTAATTTTTTTATATCTCTATGAGAATCAAACAAATAAACTCAAATACTTCATATATTCATATTTATTGATACTTGTGGCAATGAAATAGTTGCTTTTTGATTTTCTAATTCTTGAATTTGTTTCTCTAATTCTTCTTTCTGAATATTTAAATCTCATAAACCTTTTTTAGGTATTGATATTTTTTTGTATTTTAATCCTAATAAAATTTTATTTTTTTCATCTTCTCAAATAGAGCTTAAAAAATCTAAATCATCCTGAGTTATTTCTAAAGGGTTTCCCTTCTTTGCAATTATTAATAATAATCTCAAAATTTTTATTTGCTCTTTTATTTGATTTAAATCATTATTTATTTCTTCTATTTCTTTGTCAAAGTCTTCCGGTGAAATAACAATTATTTTATTACCTGTTCATTTTTGAGAACTTTGAAATTGTTTAGCAGAGATAGAATTTGTAAAAATAAATGTACAGTTTTCACAAACTCATTCAGCTATAATATTCTCTCAAATAAAAGTTGTATTTCTTGCAGATTGAACCTTTATTTCCCTTCAAAACACTTGTGATTCCTCAATTCTTCAAATTACTTCTACACTTTTTTTCAAAGACCTTAGTTGTGCTTTATTTACTTTTCATGTTATTGTAATTTTTCATCATCTTGAATATATTTGTCAATCAATTTTATTATCATCTTTATTACCAGTTGGAACACTTGAAGAGCTATTAAATGCTCAATTTACATTTCATGTTATTTCTATATCTTTTTCACAATCTATAGCTCAATTAATTTCTCACTCATTAGATTCCAAAGATTCTGCATTTACGTAATATCATTTCATAATAGCTTGTAAAATATCATCTACCTCTAATCTATAATCAGCTTTTATTGTTACTTTTCATGGAGCATGCCTAATACTTCATCAACTTTTAGGTCAAATAGTAGGAACTTCTTTTTCTGGTTTTATTTCAATTTTTTGTCAATTTAAATTTGTTGCATATATACGTAATTTTCAATTTTCTGATACATCACATCAATTCAAATCAGCAAAAAATCAAGAAACATTTGAAGTAATAATTCAAACTCAATTTCTTTCTTCAAACCTTACTGAATTTGAACAAACTTCTTCAAATTTAATATTGTTTCATCAATTAGGAGAAATAATTTCTCAATATATAGACATTCAAGGAGTTCAACGAGTTGATTTTCGCGCCTTAAATAATATTGTATCTTTTGCAATTTCAACTATTGTTCTGGTTGTTTGTGTCATTACTCAATCTCATAAAGCATTTATCCAAACTGATGGATCCTCATCTAAATCAGCCTCTGCTATTAAACATGCATCCTCTCAATGTTTTGGTTTTAAAGGTTCAGCTACTATTTTATCACCACTTGAATATGTTGGATTTGTTGCATCTTTTGCTTTTTTTATTTCTTCATCAATTAAATCATATTTAAGTCAAAATTTAATTCAATAGACCCACATACGAGCAATAAATTCATCTATATTTAACTCACTTTGAATCTCTATTATTCATCATTCTCAATCATCTAAATGATCATATACTTTTCCAAAACTAAACATAATATATTCTGATTTTAAATCTCTTTTATTTATTGGAGTTTTTCGAGGATCAATTTGCATCTTTCACTCAGAAAATATTTTTGGTTCTGGATATTTCTCTATCCTATTTGGGGTCATTTCCCTTAAGCTTTTTCAAATAAGTAATGATTTTCAACTTTTTTTAACTCAATCAAAATCTAATAATAATTGTTGTATAGTATCATATTCAAGTCACTTAATATAAAAATCTACTTCTTCACTTTCTTCTTTTTCTTTTTTATTATTAAAAATACGATCAAGAAAAAATAGAAAATCTTCTCTTTCTCTTAAAAATGCAGTATTTATATACATTCCATCTTCTCTAAGTTGAAAAAATGAAAATCATTGTAAATGAGTTAATAGTTCTATAACTTTTGGAGAAAGCTCTTCTTCCTCTTCAGCTCAAACAACTCATTCAACACGATCTAAAAAATCTTTAGAAGATTTTGTAACTTCAGGATGTTGCGTATTTTCAGATACTCATTTTTCTCATCATTCAGGTAATTTTCAATCAATAATTTCAGACATAAAAAAAGATAAAACTAATAAATTCAGTTCTATCTTATCATATTTTTGAAAAAAATACAAGTTTTACCACCTTTTGAAACTTGGACAAGCTTGTTTTATATTTACAAGTGCAAATCAAGGGTATCTTATTGCTTCTTTGATAATTTCTTTTAATTCAACGAATTTCGCACTATCAGCATATTTGGCAAAACCACATCCAGCATTTTTTGCTAATTCTATAGGATTGAATGGAGTAATAGTATTTCATTCTGGAGTAGTTTTAGTACGCGCTCAAATTGGAGTAGTTGATGATGCTTGTCATGTTGTTAGTGCATAATTTTCATTATCAAAAACTAGATAAGTCATATTTAGATTTTGTCTGCATGCGTGGATAAAGTGTCACATTCAGATTCAGTATCCATCTCCATCTCATCACATAATTACAACTGTCATTTCTGGTTTAGCCAATTTCACTCAAGTTGCAAAAGGTAAGGCTCTTCCGTGAAGTGTTTCAGCTGCATATCCATCAACATATTGGCTTGCTTTTCAAGAACATCAAACTCAAGAAACCACAACTCTTTTGTGTGATTCTATTTCTAATTCTTTAAATGCGTTTTTTAATGCCATAATGATAAGTGTATCTCAACACCCAGGACACCGTTGTATGTTTGTTAATCAAGTTCTCATATTATTTTCAAATTAAACTATTAAAATCCTCTATATAAAATGGAAATAAATCATATTTTCTTAGATTTGATATTTTTAATCATTTTATACTTCTAAGTCATAATTCATTGCAAATATATTTTTCAAGTTGCCCAGAATAATTGCTTTCTGCAAAAATCACTTCTTCTTTGTCTTTTAACACTTCAAGTAATCTAGCGTCTAATGGCTTTAGATATTTTATAATAACAAGTCAAAATTCAGGATTTTCATCCACAAATTTTTTGGCAGTATATGAAGCTCCTGAAAAAGTTACAATCATTTTTTTTGGCCACTCCCCTAGCCCCTCCCTAGCAGGGGGGGAATTTGGGAAAGTCTCCCCTGCTAGGGGGAGATTTAGAGGGGGGTTATAAACCTCAAAACCACTAATTCCCTCTTTTTCAAAGAAATTCTCAAGTTTTTTCCATCTTTTTTCTGTCATCAGTTTTTTCATTTCAGTATCCTCAGTCGTAGCTCAATATTCATCATGTTCATAACTTGATGAGATAAAATCTCAGTTTTTTGTTCCAACAATTACTCTTGGAGAAATTCCGCTTTCTGTAAGCTCATATCTTTTGTAATCAACTGGAGGATTTTCTAAAATCACTCATCTATCAATAATTACTTTTTGTAATTCTCAAATACTTCCAGCAATTTCTGATAATTGTTTATCAACAAGTAAAATAACTACTGATTGGTATTTATCAGCTAGATTTAGTGAAACTCAGGCAAAATAGTGAGCTTCTTCTAAAGTTGATGGTGTTAAAACTATATGATTAAAATCTCAAAATGTAGGATTTAAAGCAAAGTTTATATCTCAAGTTTCATGATAAGTTGGAGTTCCAGTACTTGGTCCAGCTCTTTGAGAAAGTATCGCAACAATTGGAAACTCCGCTTCTATAGCAAAAGATAATGCTTCAGCCATAAGTGCAAATCATCATCAACTAGTTCAAACAGCTGATCTAGCTCCTGTAAAACTTGCTCAAAGTGCTGAGTTTATAACAGCTATTTCGTCTTCTGCTTGCAAATAAGTAACTTTTTTTGAATTGATTATTTCAGTTAGCACGCTTGATGCTGGAGTCATAGGATAAGCTGAATAATACTCAAGTTTTGCATCTATCATACCATAAGCTATCATTTTATTTCAATAACTTACTTTTAATTTTTCTCAAATTTTAGTAAAAGTTATTTTTGATTTTTCAAAAGATAATCATCAAATTGCATTTTCAAATATTTTATTATTAGCTTCAATAGTTGCTTGTCATTTTTTGGCAAATATTTCTGAAATTGATTCTTTAACAATTTCAGTATCCAAGCTAAAATAATAAGAAAAAAGTGCAAGTAAATATGTATTATCATACTTATCATTTATTTCTAAAGTGATAAGTTTTATATCATTTTTTTCTATAAAAGTTTTTGTTTCTTCATTTATAGTATTTTTTATTTTTTCATTACAAAAAGCAACTCAATTTTTTTTAAGAGCAACTATATTTTTCTCAAGAGATTCTTTATTGAAAGCTAAAATCACGTCACAATATTTTGTCAAAAATGGTTTATTATCCGACACAAAAATATCAAAATAATTAACTCATCATTTAATTCTTGATTCGTATTCTATATCTGTAATGACTTTGTAACCCAAATTTGCAAATATAGAAGTAACTATATCTGCTGTTGAGTTGATTCAAAGTCAGGCTGGTCCTGTAATTCTTATATTAAAATCCATATTATTTTGTAATTCAAGTTAAAGTATTTCAAGAAAGTGAAGTAACTGTTCAAGAACTTGTAATAGTTATTCAAGTTGAAGATGTACTTCAAGAATAATTTTTTAAAAGTTCTTCTAGAGCTTCATTATCCAAAGTCGTATTTTGAGAATTATTTGAAAAATATGTTTCAAATATTACTAAAACTCAAGTTCAAATTACTGACGAAAATATTGCTATTAAAGCTATTATTGCAGCTATTTTTGCAGTAGTATTTTTTCTTGCCATAAAATTTTTATTAAAGGTTAATTGTAAAAAGTATATTAAAAATTATTTATTTTCAATATTTTTTAATTTGTATTGAAAATGTTTTGAATTTCTTTATTCATTTCATCTTTGAAATTTAGAGTATTTATATTTCTGGAGATTAGAAATTCCTTTCATCAAAACAAAAACATTTCTTGTCAGTTATCATAATAACTTTTATCATAAAACTTTATTTTGATATTTTTGAAATAATGATCAGTATTTGAAAAAACATAATCAGCATTTAAAATTCAAATTATATCTTGTGAAGTTCATAAAACATCTACTTTTGTTCTCAAAATAGATTTTGAAATAAATGTATCATATTTATCTCAAACTAAAGAAACTAATACATCATTATAATTTATTTCTAAAAATCATTTTAATACATTGAAATCTCCTAAATCTCAAAAAAGTTTATCTCTTTTGAAAAGTGAAATTATTTTATCTTCTTGTTTATATTGTTCTCAAACAAATTTATTTACAACAACTTCGTTATCAGAAAAAAATGTATTTATAAAAAATTTTTTGAAATCAAATTTATCTCTTTCTTCATCATTAGCACTATCAAACAATTCTTTTAAATCCTCTTTTATAGTATCAAGTTCATAAGAAACTGAAAGTTTTTGTCAATTTTTAAAAATATTATCCATTCTATTTGATTCAGTTGGATACAAATCAAATGAAAATCTTTCACCATTTACATATAAATTATTAACTTTATAATACTTGTTTGAAATAATTCTAAATGTCATTTTTGAAGTATCAATTCACTCAAATTGAGAAATAAAACTTGTAAAATTTTCTTGATTTAAAACTATATCTTTTCATTCTTCCAAAAGAGTTTTTGCATTTAATAAGTCAATTTTTATTTTATCATATTTTATCAAATACTCTGGATAATTATATAATGCAGTATAATACTCAAAATATTTATTATATTGCTCTTGATACATAGATTCATAAATAGCGTTTTTTTGTGATAAAATTGATTTATTTTTTGTATAAAAGTTAAAAAATGTTGTCATTATAGAATTAAAATTTTTTACTAAATTATTTGTCATTCAATTTTCTTGATTTAGTAAAAGTAATCATCTTCCATTTAAATCTTTTTCAAAAAATGAGTTTCTTACTTCAACTAAAATTTTATTTAAAACCGAATAATATTCTATAATTAAAGTTTCCGTTTTTAGAGTATTTTTGTAATAAATATTTAAACTTTTATTTATATCAAGATATGTTTTGATAATTCAAAAAATATCATCAATTGTTTGATTGTCAGCGAAAGTCATATTATACAAAAATATATTTTTTAGAAAAAATGATAAATAATCAAGTTTCAAAACTAAATCATTGCTTTTCTCTAGATTTTGTATTTTATTCTCTTTTAAAAAATCTTCTAGATATTCTCATAAATGTGCTTGTAAAAATGTTTTTGAAGAAGTATTATTATTTATTGAATAAATTTTATTTAGATAAAATGATGAATGAGATAAACTGTTTTTTAAATTATTTCAATCAATTTTTATAATTATATCTGATAACATTATAGCATTATCAACATATTCTAAACTATTTACTTTTAATAAATTTTTATAGTAAAATAAAATTATTTTTTTGAAATTATCATATTCATCTGGGTTTATTTTTTTAATTTGTTCAAGATTTTGCAATATTTCCTCTTTATATTTTGAATTATCTTTTATATTATCTTCAAAAAACTCTCACAAAATATTTAAAATATTTTTCTTATAATAAACTATTTTCTTTTTATTATTAAAAAATAAAATAAAATATTTATTTATAAAATTTAATCCTGACAATGGTGAATTTTTTAAAAATCATATATTTGATTCATTATATTTTTCAAATTCATCTTGAGAATAAAGTATTTTCAGAGAAGTTCCTAAAAAATTTTCACTTAAATTATCTGAGTTTTGAGGATATATTTTTTTATAAAATAGCTTATTTAAAGTATTTTCATTATTTAAAAAATTTTCACTTAAATAAAATATTCTAGAAATAGATTCTATTCTAAGTAAATCAGCATTTTTTAAAAATTTATTTCTAATAGAATTAAATCAAAAAAACATTCTTGGATATAAAACCAATTTTGTCATTTCTTTTTTATCCTGAGAATCAAGCAAAGAAAAATCTAAAAGTGAATCAAAAGAAAGAACTTTTACATCATTTAAGTTTCTATTATCTATAAAAATTTTTCCTGGAGATTTCGGTTTAATTATAAAAGAATTATCTTTTATAGTATAATTATATGATAAATCATAAATATCAAACAAATAAAGTCCTGGTCCTAGTAAAAAATTTAATTCTCTATCATTTTGAGTTTTTTTATATTTTCAAACTGAAAAATAAACTCTATCAATAAAATTTATATTTTCTACATAAATTTTACTATTTTGTATTTGACTTTCTTTGATTTTTTGAGTTAAAAATCAACTTCACGAATTAACTATTTCGCTAAATCAAATATAATCTTCTCAAATATTTACTGAATTATTTTGAGTAATATTTTTATTGAAATAAGTTACATTAAAAATAAAAAATGATAGAAAAAATACAACTAAAAACGATATAAATATTTTTTGTATATTCATAAACAAAAGTTCTTAAAAATAAATTTATAAAATAATACTAAAAAAAACAAATATGTAAAACAAAAATCTATTGATTATTCTCTAAAATCACTACTAAAAATATCTAAAAATTGTTTTATTATTTCTTTATTTTTTAAGAGAAGTCATATTTCCCTATTTTTATCCATACTAGAAGATGAAAAATTCACACTTCAAATATATAAATAACTATCATCTATCAAAATAGCTTTAGCATGTATTTCAGGCTTATCAATAAGTTTTAAATTTACTCCATTTTCTTCTAATAATTTTATTTCATTTTCATTTGATGGAACTTTTTTTAAATCTGGTAAAATCACTTTTATCTCTATCTTATCTTTATTTTTTTGAATAATTTTATTTAAAATAGAATTATCTGAAATATTATGAGCATAAATTTTTATAGATTTTTTAGCATTTTTTAGCAAATATTCTAACTTTTCTCTTGATGAAAATGGTGATAAAATTAGATTTCAAAATTCAAGGTTTTTCTTGATTCATGAAAAATCATTCTCAAATATTTCTAAAAAATTATTTATATATTTTTCATTTTCTAAAAACAAAAAAAATTCTCTATTATATTTAAAAGTAGAATAACTATAATTCCCTGTTGAGATAATTACATCATCATCAATTATCATCATCTTTGTGTGATTTAAAGAATAATTATCTGGATTTGAATAAACAACTTCTATTCAATTTTTTTCTAAATATGCAAATGTGTCTTTGTTTAAATTTCAAGCTAAATAAATATTTTTTTCTAAAATTACTTTCACATCTAATCATCTTTTTTTTGCATCAATTAATGATTTTTTAAGCCTTTTTTCTGTGAAAATATAAACCTCTATATAAACTCTAGATTTTGCATTATCAATTTTTGTAGTTAATTCATCAAGTAATTTCAAATCTGGAGTTTTTTTAAGGGTTAATCACGATAAATATTCTATTTTATCAAATGAAAAATCTTGAATTTGAG
>CAYOIP010000037.1:0-10674 GCA_964404065.1 uncultured Candidatus Peribacteria bacterium | reverse complement strand
TTGATAGAAATTCCATAGAATTTTATAAAAATTTAAATTTAAAAAAATAAAAAACTAAAGTTTTTTATTTTTTTATAGAAATTAAAGTAAATAGTAACCATTTTTGCTTTGGCTTGCTTTCTATAAAATGTAGAGATGTATTGTCAATACATCTCTATCAATATACCTTTATTTTCCCCTAAGCAAAAATAATCAAGTAACCTTCAAAAAATTACACTAGAAGGAACAACGGAAGCCAACATGGTAAGACTGATGACTAGCAGCCCGATACAAGTACATCGTGAAGACTCCAGAGTAAGCACCATTACCCGCATTACCCCCACGAAGGAAAATGTTGTTTGGATAACTAGTATCATTTATATACCGACCGTGAATATTTCAAACTCAGTTAGTTGTATGTGTATAACTAGAACTTGAAGGTCAATATTTATTTCTTTCTTCTGTTGTTATATTAGTATTATTCCATCAAGTAGGGTTCCAAGCATAATAATCATTTGGTGGAGTTCAAGTAATAGTCCATCAAGTTGTGTTAGAAAATTTTTGTTTTCATACATTATAATTTATTCCATCAAGTGTATTTGCTTTATTTACATGTTCCCATACATTTCAAGCTAAATCATAGATAGTTTCTCAGTTTGAAAGAGTATTTATTCTCTTAGTACAAGTTGTGTCTGCTGATGAAACACCCCATCTAGAATTAGATTGTCAATTACATCATAGTACTGGTGTTGTAGCATGACTATTTGATATACCATTATATAAATTAGTTCATATTATTCATCAACTCCAGTTTATAGGATTTGCTTCTATATTTCTTGCTATCGTCATCCATTCATTATTTGTTATTAAGTGTCATCATATACTAGCACATGCATCTATTGCGGCTTTTTGAGTGATACTAGCTATAGGATAACCTGGTTTTGATGTTATTCATCATTTATGATTTTTAATATCATCTAGATTTGAACATCAAGTTGATGAAGTAAAGCATGTTGGATTTTCTGTTCATTGATATGTATTCCATGAATTAGTTCAAACTGGATCAGTTCATGGAGTATTCCATGTCATCTCATATTTTGATACACAAAAACCTGGTTGTGCGAATTCTGGATTTCAAGGTACTGGTATAAATCATGTAGGACAGTTTGTAGGTGCTGAAAAATTTCATCATTTTGTTGCTAGTATTTGTAATCATCCTCATATATCTTTCCCACTTCATGTTAGGCTAGTTGTATCATCTATCATTGCTTTATATGTCGTTCAGCTTTCTGTTAAAAATAAATCTATATTTGCTAATATTATATTATTATTTATATCTGTTATTATTGCTGGTCATTTTCATATCACTTTTGGTTGTCTAGTTGTATAATCAAATGCGTATGTTTGAGAAATAATATTTCAATATGATAAATCTCATTCTTGATATGATAGTAGTTTATATCATTTTCATCCATTTCATGTTGCATAATAGTACTGTATATTATCTAATGGATCAAGTGGTGTTTTATTCATATTTATTACTCTTGATACATTATCTCATACATATCATTGATATGATATAATTGTTCAACTTACACTTATTGTTGATGGAGTGTCTGGAGTTGGGTAATTTCATGTTTTTGTTTCATATAGTATCAATCATTTTTCTATATTATTTAGTGTTGATAATCTATTTGCATCTCTAGAATCAGATAGGTATCATCTAAAGCTTATAAAGGCTATTGTAGCTAGGATTGCTAAAATAGTTATTACTATTATTAGTTCTACGAGTGTAAAACCTTTTTTGTTTGTAGGGAACGGTTTAAAACCGTTCCCTATGTTTTTATTTATTGTTTTCATAAATTAAAATTAAAAATTAAATTATTTATTTGAGCTTTTATCTAAAGTATTTGAGACCGGTCTTATGCTGATTTGCTTTAAATAAAATTAAATACAACAGTAAGTTGATTTACAAAAAGACCGGTCTCTCTTGTAAATCTTTTTATTCTCGTTTCATGTTAAAGAACAATAAAAAGCAGAGTGTTTCCTGTTTGAGTTTTATCAAACAAAAAATACTCTGCTTTTTAGCAAACATACTATTCCATTTACGCTTGTTGTAGCTTGTTGTAGCTTGTTGTAGCTTGTTGTAGCTTGTTGTAGCTTGTTGTAGCATTTAGACTAAATTATTTTTAAATTAATATAATTTTATAAATTTTGGGAGGTTTGTCAAAAAAATGTTTAGAAATCTTATTTTTTTATATCAAAATATTTGACAAAATATAAAATCTATGGTTTAATATACTCGTAATACTTATTGATGGTATAAAAGGTACCGAAAAATAAACTCGTAAAACAAAAATAAAAATAATTAAAAAGTATAATAAAAATTCTTCAATTTGTAGATTATCATTCAACTGATAAAGCTACACGTTTGGAGCAAGGACCCCGAATATCCTTGTTAAAAATCTAGGAAAGGTAAGTATTACACTAAAAACAAAAAGCTCTATACTATTCCAATATTCAAATCGCAAAGGGAATAAAATGTATGGAGCATTTTTTTTTTGTAAAATTTTAATTTTTATATATAATCCTCACACTTTATTTTATTTTAATTAAATATTTATGAAATCTAGCGTAAAAAAATTAGGAAAATCAATTATAGAACTAACTATTGAAGAAAGCAAAGAAAATATTGCAAAATATAGAAAAAAAGTTTTAGAAAATTTGAGAAAAAATGCAGACATTAAATGATTTAGAAAATGATCTTTAATTCCTGAAGAAGTGATAGTAAAAAATTATTGAGAAGATAGAATTTCTACTCTTATGATAGATGAAGCTTTAAATAAAATTTATTCAGAAGCTCTTAGACAAAATAATATCTTACCTATTTCACAAGGAGAAATTCACGAAATAAAATCTCAAGATCCTTTAATAGTTGTAATGCATGTTGAAGTATTTCCAGAAATAGAAATTGACGTGAAATATAAAAAAGTTAAACTTCCAAAAACAAAAATTGAAGTAAAAGACTCTGAAGTAGAACAAACTTTAAGCGAAATCCAAAAAAGATTTACTCGTTTTGAAGAAGCTAAAAAAGATTACACAACTAAAATGTGAGATAAAGCTTACATAAACACTCAATGATTTGACACAAAATGAAATAAACTTGAGAATACTAATATGGAAAATTATCCTTTAGTTTTATGAAGTAATATTTTAGTTCCATGATTTGAAGAATGACTTGTTGGAAAAAAAGTTTGAGATAAAGTTGAACTTGATATAACTTTCCCTAAAGATTATCATAATGAAGACTTTAAAGGTAAGAAAACTAAATTTGAAGTTGAAATTTTAAAAATTGAAGTTGCAGTAGTTCCAGAATTTACGCCTGAGTTCATAAAAGGTTTAAGATGAAAAGATTTAGACTTAGCATGATTTAAAGCATTGATAAAAGAAGAATTAATTGAAACAAAAGAAACAAATGCTAGACTTGAAGATGAAAATAAATTAATTGATGAACTTCTAAAAATCACAAAAGTTGATTTTGGTGATAGTTTATTAAAAAATCAAGTTTCTAGAGTTTATGATGAAATAAAAGAAAATATTACTCAGTCTTGAGCAAAAGTTCATGATTACATTTCTTCATTATGACTTAGTGAAGAAGATTATATAGAAAAAAATGTTAAACCAATTGCTACAAAGAGACTTCAAGCTGAACTTATATTACACAAATTATGAGAATTAGAAAAAGTTGAAGTTACAGATGAAGAATTGAATAAAGAAATTGATAAAATTCTTTCTAGATTTGAATCTCAAGATGTTTTAAAAAGATTAAAAGAACTTTATGTTCCTTGAACTAGATATTATGAAGAATTAAAACAAAGAGTAACTTATAAAAAATTAATTGATAGTTTTTTTGAATAAAATAAAAAGTTTTAAAAATTATCTTTTTCACTCAAAAAATGCTCCGCAAAATTTGCGGAGCATTTTTTATATTTCTAAAAACTCAATGCTTTCTTCACTTATTTTAAATATTTTTACTTCATTTTTTAAGCTTTCATAAACTTTTCTTAGATCTGTAGTTTTTAGTCTAATACTTTTACAAGGATCACTTGGATTGAAAATAAAATACTCATTTTCAAAGATTTCACTATCAACATAAACTGGTATTTCACTATTTTCAAATCAAAAAGGTGCAATACTTAATATAGTTCAAAGTCAAAGTGAATTTATCTCATCTTGTGAAGCAAATCTGATATCTTTAGTTCAAAATTCTCACTTAAATTTTCTTGCTTTTATATCTTTTATTCAAAGAGTTGTCACTAAATAAAATTTCCCTTTTGCATGAAAAACTATATTTTTACTTCCTACTCAAGAAAGTCATGATGCTTCTCTCAATTCAGCTGAATGTTCACAACTTGTAGTTGCTTCGTGAGTGATTTCATCATAATTTATTTGCAAATCATTTAAGATTTGTTTGATGTTTTCGTACTGAGTCATAATAAAAAAATTAAACTCTAATTTTAGTTTTTCCTCATCAATTACTTCAACCATTTCCTGGATTTACAAAAAGCGGATTTCATCATGAAGTTTTTTGTGAAATATTTAAACTTTCCTCGTCAGTTGTCACTATGAAATTTTTCTCGTTTAATTCCATTTGTTTTACTTCTATATCGGCTTTAACTGAGAAAATTGCTTTTGTAGTTTTGTATTCTATTTCTGAAATTAATTCTTCAAATTTATAAAAAGCTTTTTCTTTATAAACTATTAAAGGATTTCTTTGGGCATATCATTCAAAAGCAACAGCTTCTCTTAACTTACTCATAGCATCAATATGTCTCATCCAAAGTTCATCTATTGATTGCAGTACTATTCTTCTTTCCATCTCATAAAAATCTTCTTCCTTTTTAAAATTTGATTTAATTTTATCTATTTCTTCAATTGTCTTAGCAGCTACAAATTCTCAAATAGCATTTTTTTCTTCTACTTCTAAATTCACTAAAAGCTCAACTCATAAAAATTCATTTACTTTTGAGATAATTTCATCATTTGAAATATTTTTACTAGTTAGTGAATCCACAAATTTTTCAATTTGAGACCTAACCATATTTTGAACATCTAAATCAATATTTTCACTATCCAAAATTTTATTTCTTTTAGAGTAAATTATTTCTCTATGTTTATTCATAACATCATCATATTCTAAAACATGTTTTCTAGAATCAAAATGGTATCATTCAACCTGTTTTTGAACTGAAGTTACTCTTGAAGTCAGCATAGAACTTTGCGCTAAAGGTTCATCATCTGGAAGTGTTGCAAACATTGGAGAATTAAAAACTCCAAAAAGTTTATCTCAACCAAATATTCTCATAATTTCATCGTTTGGAGAAATCAAAAATTGTGTCATTCAAGGATCTCATTGTCTTCAAGCTCTTCATCTTAATTGATTATCAATTCTTCTTGTTTCATGTTTTTCAGTTCAAAGTATTACTAGTCATCCAAGTTCTGTAACTCACTCTCAAAGTTTGATATCAGTTCATCTTCAAGCCATATTTGTAGCGATAGTTACAGCTCATTTTTGACCAGCTAAAGCTACTATTTCAGCTTCTCTTTCATGTTGTTTTGCATTTAGAACATTATGAGGAATTTTTTCAGATTTTAATCTATCAGATAAATATTCTGATTTTTCAACAGAAATAGTTCAAACTAAAATTGGTTGTCATTTTTCATGAAGCTCTTTGATTAATTTAATTGTATAATCAAATTTTCACTTTTCATTTTTGAAAAGTAAATCAGCTCTATCATCTCTGATAACTGGTTTATTTGTAGGAATTACAAGAGTTTCAAGTGCATAAACTTTATAAAATTCTTCTTCTTCAGTTTTAGCTGTTCAAGTCATTCAAGCCAATTTCCAATACATTCTAAAATAATTTTGAAATGTAATTGAAGCAAGAGTTTTACTCTCTCTTTTAATTTCAACTCATTCTTTAGCTTCAATAGCTTGGTGAAGTCATTCAGAATATCTTCTTCCTGATAAAACTCTTCAAGTATGTTCATCAATTATCAGAACTTCTCAATCCTGAGCTACTAAGTAATCTTTATCCTTTTTATAAACTGCTTGAGCTTTAAGAGCATTTTCTATATGATGTAAATCATTATAATGATCTGAAATATAAATATTTTCAACTTTTAGAATTTTTTCTATTTTTGTAATTCCATCTTCTGTTAAAGTGGCTGTTTTTTGTTTTTCATCAATTTTATAATCTTGTCCTGAAACGAGTTCTTTTGCAATTAATGCAAATTGCATATATTTGCTTGTTGGCTCATTATCAGGCATAGAAATAATTAATGGGGTTCTAGCTTCATCAATCAAAATAGAATCAACTTCATCTATAATTGCAAAAAATGGTTTGCTCATAACTTTATCCGAATTTCTAACAACCATATTATCTCTCAAATAATCAAATCACATTTCGTTGTTGGTTGCATAAACTATATCACAGTGGTAATTATCAAACTTTTGCTTATTTGCTTGATTATGAGTTATTACTCAAACTGTTAATCATAGAGCTTTATATAAAACTCACATTTCTTCTGAGTCTCTGCGTGCTAAATAATCATTTACAGTTACGATATGAACTGGATTTCAACTTAAAGCGTTTAAATAAGCTGGAAGAGTAGCAACAAGAGTTTTTCATTCTCAGGTTTTCATTTCAGCAATTTGAGCATCATGAATAGCCATTCAACCAATTAGTTGAACATCATAAGGAACCATATTCCATAACATCTTTTTTCAAGAAGGAAGTTCAAATTCTTTTCAGTTTAATAATTTACAAGCTGTTTTATGATTTGCAAAAACTTCTGGCAAAATTTCTTTTAAAATATTTTTAATTTTTTTAGAATCTTCTGCGTTTTTGAAATCAAGTCATTCAAACATTTTTTTAAATTCTAGAGTTTTGTTTTGAACATCAACAAGAGAAAAATTTACAAATTCTTCTTCTTTTTGTCTGATAAGCTCAACTATTTTTTGGTAATTTTTTATTTTCTTTTTATCTGGGTCTCCAAAAATCGCTTTAATTATATTATCAATCATCATTTTAAAGTTAAAAATTAATACCAAAGCATTATATGAAAATATTAAAAAAAACAAACTTTTTGATTTTTAGTTAATTTTTACTATTATTTAAGAAATAATATTTAACTTTTAGCTATGCTTTCTTATATAAAATGACAAATTAAAAACATAGAATTAAACTCAGTTATCATTTTAACTGAAAGTTGAGTTTGATATGAAATAATTATAAATGAACTAGTATATGCTAATATTTATGATAAAAACGAAATTGAGCTTTATATTTATCATAATATCTCAGAAAATGGACAAAGTCTTTTTTGATTTTTAAATTTTGAAGATAGAGTTTTATTTAAAGAGCTTATAAAAATTTCCTGAGTTTGATGAAGAGTAGCTCAAAATATACTTTCACTTTGAAGTGCAAGGCTAAAAAAAGCAATACTTGAAGATGATAAAAAAACTATTGAAAGTGTAAAATGAGTTTGAAAAAAAATGGCTGAAAAAATAGTTTTAGAACTGTGTGATAAAGAAATCATAAAAAACTTTGAAATAGAAAATATTACTTCAAATAAACAAACAAAATTAAGTGTTCAAATCAAAAATGATTTGAGAAGTGAAATTATTTCAACTTTAACTATGATGTGATACAATTCTAAAAAAGTTGAAGAAATATTGAATTCTCTTCCCGAATGATATGATAGTGTTGAAAAAATTATTCCTTATGTGATAAAGAATATATAAATATTTGTAGGGAACGATTGAATCGTTCCGGAATGATGCAATCATTCCCTACATTTGGAACAAAAATATTTGTTCCCTACATTTTTTATATATTCTCAACTAAATATTTATTATCAAACTCATCATAAAAATAAACTTTATCATTTTCTTTTGTAATTTTTATTATATTCATATCAGTTTTTTCCAAAACTTTTATAGATTTTGTTTTGAAATTATATTTTACTATCAGATTTCAATCCTGTTTATCTAAATTATAATTTTTCTTTTTTTCCTTTTCATCATCAAAAATTATTCAAAAATAATTAAAATCATCATAAAAAATAAAATCTTTAAAAAAATAAAAATATTCTATTTTTTTATTTGTAGAATCATATAAAAAAGTTCATTTATCGCATGCAAAACTATAAATATCTCAATTTCTTTTTACATAATTTACTTTTTGTGGAAAAAATATTTCACTAATATCATTTTTTAAAATATCATAAATATATTTTTCATCTCAAACTCAGATAAAAATCACATTATCACTTCCATAAACTTTTTGTAAATCAATATTTACTTTTTCTGCTTTTTTAAATGTATAAATTTTATTTTCTTTACCATTTAGCTTATTTATCAAGGTAATTGTATTATCGTTATTTTCTAGAAAATAAAAAAATCCCAAATTATCCTCATCAAAAAACATATAAGAGTCTTTTTGTATAGAAGCTATTTCTCTGAATTTATCTATATCCGAGACCGGTCTTGAAGAAAGACCGGTCTCTTCACTTATTTTTTTTATCAAAAGTTGTTTTTTTAAATCAAAATTTATTTCTTTAGTTGTTTTTGGTTGTATTTTTAAACTTTGAGTCCAAGTTTTATATCCCTCTTTTGAAATAGAAATTTCATAATCAAAAGGAGCTAAATCAATTAATTCACATTTTGTATTTTTACAATTTGTTAAAAAATTTATCTTTAACTCATTGTTATATAATGAAACTGTATAATTTTCAACATTTCAGTTTAAAGTTAGATTTCATTTGTTTAAAACAAAAAAGTAATAATAAAATCCGTAAATTGCTCAAAATGTAACAACTAAAATCAAAAGTGAAAGTAACTTGTTTCTCATAAGTTAAAAGAAATTAACTAAATTTGCTTTATTATATGTTTTGCTATAATAAAGCAAATATTTTTTAAACCTATAAAAATGATTTTAGATTGAAAACAAGTTGCCTGAGAGATTTATGAAAAGTTAAAAAATGAAATAACTCTTCTAGAGAAAAAACCAAAATTATGAGCTGTTTTAGTATGAAATAATCCTTCAAGTGTAAGATATATAAACCAAAAACAAAAATGGGCTCAATATGTATGAATAGATTTTGAACTTTTTAAATTTGATGAAAATATAACTGAAATAGAACTTTTAGAAGTTATAAATAAATTAAATAATGATGAAAATATAAGTTGATTTATTGTTCAACTTCCACTACCAAAACATATAAATGAAAAAAATGTAATAAATTCTATAAACCCAAAAAAAGATGTGGATTGATTTCATCCAGAAAATCAATGAAAAACAGTTATTTGAGATTCAAGTTGATTTGCTCCCTGCACACCAGCCGGAATGATAGAATTATTAAAATATTATAAAATAGATGTAGTTTGAAAAAATATTGTAATAATTTGAAGAAGTAATATAGTTGGGAAGCCAATTGCAAATTTACTTATAAATCTTGGCGCAACTGTGACAGTTTGTAATTCTAAAACGAAAGATATCACTTTTTTTACAAAAAATGCTGACATAGTCATAACTGCTATGTGAAGCCCAAAGTTTCTTACAGTAGATAAAATAAATAAAGAAACTATTGTTATTGATGTTTGATTTACAGTTATTGATGATAAAATTTATTGAGATTGCGATTTTGAAAATATTTTAAAAAATTGAAATATGATTACTCCCGTTCCTGGTTGAGTTTGAGCTTTAACTGTAGCTTGTTTAATGCAAAATACTTTATCATCACATAAAATGAATTATTAAAATTTGCTTATTTAGTTAATACTTTTATAATCGAAATAATATATTAATAACTAACACATTTATGAATATTTTGTATCTAGTTATATTTATAATTTGATTTATATTTTTCCTATTACTTTTATATATATTTATTATAAAAAGACTTAAATATTTAACTGATAAACATATAGAATACACAAAGGTTGAATGACTTATGACTTCTTATAATTCATTAAAAAGAATTATTTTTCTTTTGATGATAATGCAATTTGTTCTATCTATATTAATTATATTACCATTTTTATAATATGTATTATTCTCAAGATTGACATACAATAATAAGAAAACATTATATTTTACTGTTTTTATATTTGTTAAAATTTATTTTTATACTTATTTTTGCAATAATTTTATTATATATTTGATTAAAATACAAAGAAGCTTTATGAATTGATATAGTAAATTTTATATTTCTTCCTTTAGTGTTAATTTTAGTAAATTATTCGTTTATTAGGCTGGTTTTGTGATTAATAGAATACTTTAATTATCTATTTATAATAGTTTGAGATCAGATATTTATAGTAAATTCTTCTTTGATTTTGAGAAATGATGTGGAAATGATTGAAGCTTTTAAAATAGTAAAACTTGATTCATTTTCTAGATGATTTTTTGCAAATTTATTGTCTTTTTGAGATATAATAATAGAGACCTCCACTAGAGAAGAAAGAGTTTTTAGATTTATGCCTTCACCATTTAAAATACTTGATATACTAAAAGCACAAAGAAAAGCTGTTTTAGAAGATAGAAAAAAAAGATACGTTGTTGATGATGTGCCAGAAGAGGAAAAAATAATAAAATAATTTGACAAAGATATAAATAAACACTAAACTTG
>CAYOIP010000036.1:0-11568 GCA_964404065.1 uncultured Candidatus Peribacteria bacterium | reverse complement strand
TTTGGTAAAAAAGGTAAAACTTTTTCATAAACTTCTCCGAGTATTACTGATTTTGACTTTTTTATTGATGAAGCACGTTCATCTTTTAGAGTTTTGTATTTAATAATTTTTCAAATTAAAATTCAAATAAAAAGTCCCAAAAGTATTCAAACTATAAGTATAAAAATTTCTTTTAATTGTAATTCCATAAATTTTAGTTAAAAAATACCCTCACCTAACCTCTCCTTTGGAGGAGAGGAAATATAAGGAAAAAATTTTAATTCCCCTCTCCACCAATGGAGAGGGGGTAGGGGTGAGGGCTATTTCACATTAGAAAAATTCTCAACTACTGAACTAGTAATTAACTCATTTGGAACAAGTATTTCATGTCAGTCTTTATTCTTCATTCTTAGATAAATTAGTCAAATATCTTCAACTTCTCATTCAAAATTTCAGATTTTGATATGGTCTCAGATTTTAAAAGGGCTATTTAGGAGTACATTTACAGCTCAAAATATGTTTGCAACAGTTTTTTGACTAGCTAGTGCTAGTGCAATTCAACCAATTCAAGCTCAAGCAAGTAATGCTCATACATTGTAACCAAGATTTGAGATAATTGTTATAATTCAAAAAATCCAAACAATTATTTTTAAAACTTTTTTTAGTATTGGTAGTATATGTTTTGAAACTGATTTTTTTAGTTCTTTTTTTTCAATTTTTGTAAATATACTTTCTACGATAGAAGTGATAATAAATATTATGGCAACTATAAAAGAAATATAATAAACTTTTTCTATGGCAATATATTTATTTAAAATATCTGTAAAATTTTGATTTATAATTCACTCTTTTAAAATATATAGTAAAGCAAAATAAATAATCCATAAAATGATATAAAAATATTTTTTCATAATTGCTAATGTTATTTAATTAATAATTTAATATTATAATAAATTTTAAATATGCAAATTTTAAGTTTAGTCTAGTAATAATATTTCATTATTTCTATCTTCTAATCTGGTTTTAATTTGATTTCAAACTAGCTCTGGATGAGCTTTTAATATATCATTTCCACTTAAAAATTTCTTCTTTTTTAGTATTTTTAAAAAATCTTTGTAAAATATTTTTACATCTTTTACCAATTTTTTATCACTTGGTTTTTTTCATAAATAATCACATATTCATATTAAAAGCAGATATTCATAATATTTTCACATCATAAGCTTCCTTGCTTTTAACTTTTTTAAATTCATAACATTTAATCAATACAAATGATTTTCTATTAGATAGTTTATTATTTTTGCAGAATTATTAGAAAATTTGAATTTTTTTAATATATCTTTTGCTTTTATAGCTCAAACAATTTGGTGTTCAAAATAATGCACATTTTTATTTTCATCAAACGAAAAGGTATCATTTTTTCAAATATCATGCAATAACATAGTCCAAATTAAATCTTTTTTTATTTGTTCATCATAAAATTTAGTTATTTTTTTTACATTTTTATCATAAATAATAAATCATTTTTTAAAAATGTTATTTAAATTTTTTATAGATAAAAGTGTGTGTATCCAGACATTTCACTCAAGATGATATTTTGGTCATCCAGGAGTTTTTGAAAGTTTTTCTATATCTGGTAAAAAGATTTCAAAAAATCATATTTTTTTCAAATCTTTTAATGCTTTTATATTTTCTTTTAACAAAAGCATTTTATCAAATTCATCTTTTATTCTTTCGATACTTATATTTTCAAGAAGTTTTATATTTTTTTTAAATATCTTGAAATAATTTTTATCATAAGATTTAAAATTATATGTGTTTTTTAGTCTTATAAATCTAAGTATTCTTAAAGCATCTTCATCTATTCTTTTTTGTGAATCTCATACAAATCTTAAAATATTATTTTTTATATCTTCTATTCAGTTTTGAGGATCTATAAATTTATCGTTTTCTATATCAAAATAAATTGCATTACAACTAAAATCTCTTCTTTCACTATCTAGTATATAATTATCACTAAATTCTACTTTTATAGGTTTTCTATTATTTATACTTCAAATATCTTTTCTAAATGTTGTTATTTCAAAAACATCATTTTCTTCTTTTATAATAAGAGTTCAATACTTTTTTCAAACTTCTTTTATAACATTTAATACTTTATACATCTCATCTGGAGTTGCATTAGTAGCTAAATCTATATCTCATAAATAATCATGATTTAGTAGAGATTCTCTACACCATCATCATACTATATAGACTTTTTTTCAAATTGATTTTAGTTTTTGAGAAATTGATTTCAGAGTTTTATCTTGCATATTTTTTAAATATAAAAAAGTTAGTAGAAATTACTAACTTTTATTCTATAACTTTTTTTTGTTTTGCAAACTTAACTTAAAGGAATATACTTATTTAAAGGTTCTACATCAAGATTTTTATCAATATTTTTAGTAGCATAGTCAATAGCTTCGTGTCTAATATGAAAAACTTTCTCTTTTGAATAATGATCAAAAAACAATCATTTTTTTAGCTTTTGATATATACTTGGTCTAATTCTAGCTAAAAGAATTGTTATTCAAGTTTTTTCAACTTTATCTATAATATTTTCTAATGCTTCAACTCAAGTAGCATCAACTTCTGCTACTGCATCAAAATCTAAAATAACTACTTTTAAATCTTTTTTTCAAGCAATAAAATTAAGCATTTTTCATTCAAAATATCATGCATTTGCAAAATATAAAGGTCATTCAAAAGCATACATTCAAATGTCACAACTAGTTTTAGCATTTATTAATTTTGCATCAACTAAACTTCATTTTTTTCAAAAAGCTAATTCTACAAAATTTGGTTTCATTGAACGATATAAAAATAATGCAAGAGATAATATTACTCAAACTAAAATTCATTCTTCTAGATTTGGTGCAAAATATAGTGTTGCAAAAAAAGTGATAATAGAAGCTACTCAATCATGTTTTTGTATTTTAAAAGCGTGAATTATAGGATCAATTTTTATTAAATTTATTACAGCCATTATTATAACTCATGCTAGCGTTGCTTGTGGAAGATGATATAGTAGAGGAGTTAAAAAAAGTAGAGTTAATGCTACTATTATTCAAGTTACTACAGCAGAAAATCAAGTTTTAGCACCTGATGAAAAATTCACAGCACTTCTTGAAAAACTTCAACTTACTGGGTATCAGTGAAATAATCATGAAACTATATTTGATAATCATTGTCAAATAAGTTCTTGATTTGCTGATAGACTTTGTTTTGATTGAGACGCCATTCATTTTGCTATAGAAATTGCTTCCATAAATCAAACTAAAGATATAACAACTGCAGTAGAAAATAGTGAAAATATTATATCAAGATTTAATGTAGGTATTCAAAAACTCGGTAATCACTCTGGAATTTTTCAAATTATACTTTTATTTCACGCAATATTTTCATATCAAATATACCATGAAATTATTGTAAAAATCATAACTGTTACTAAAACTCAAGGAATTTTTTTATTAATCTTTTTTAAAATTATTAGTGTAAAAATTGATCAAATTGCTAATGCTAAAGTTGTGAGATTTGTGTTAGAAATTGCGTTTTGTATAGTTCAATAAACTATTTCATATTGATGAACTCAAACTCAAGATGCAACTCAAAAAATTTTATTTAATTGTGATGAAGCGATTATTAATGCTCAAGCATTTGTAAATCAAACTACAACTGGATGAGATAAAAAATCAACAATTACTCAAAGTTTCAAAAGTCATAAAGATAATTGAAATATTCAAACTAATAGTGCTAAAAGTGCAGCATAAACAAAAAATCATTCTGGGTCTTTAGTTGCGTATGGTTCTAGGGCTGCAGCAGTCATAAGTGAAACTATAGCAACAGGTCAAGTGGCAAGTTGTCTAGATGAACCAAAAAATGATGCAATCATAACTGGTAAAAACGATGCATAAAGTCAAATATATGCTGGCAATCAAGCAAGTTGAGCATAGGCCATTGATTGGGGAATTAATACAAGTGCTACAGTTATTCAAGCTATTATATCAGCCTTTAATATATTTTTATCTTTTAATTCTCATATCCAAGATAAAAAAGGTGTAAATTTATTTAAAAGTTTTTTTGCTAAATTTTTCATAAGTTAAAAGTTAATATTTATTTTAATAAATTTTTTAAAGCATAAGATGTTGAAGTCATAATTCTTCATTTTTTTTCTAATTCTTTATAAAAATGATTTTTTTCAATAATTTCTTTTGATTTATCTGTAATTCAAGAAAAATACAAATCTACTCAATTACTAGTTAATGTTTTTACTATTTCTTCGAGTCATTCTATCCCATCTAGATCTAAATCTCACATATGAGAAAATGATATAAGTAATGTTTGTTTTGAGTTTATTTTACTTATACTTTCAAGTAATGGTTCAACATTTAAATAACTTAATCATCCTACAAAATTTAATACAACTATATCATTTTTTTCTTGAATTTTATTATATTCTACTAAACTCATTTTTTTGAAAAAATCTTTATTTCTAAATACTGATACATAAGCATCTCAAGCTGAAACTCTTTTTACAAATATAAGTAAAGCAATAGTAGTTCAGAAAAGTATTCAATAAGTCGGTTCTTCTACAACTGAAATAACTGTAGTTAAAATAGTTATATAAAAAGCTTGTTTTTCTAAACTAAACATTTTTTTAAGTGGCTCTAATTCTATAAGTCAAATAGCAATATTAAAAAGTATTGCAGCAATTATTGGGAAAGGCAAATATTTGAAAAATCCATTGAAAAGTAAAGCAGCAATTAAAAAAGTGAAAATTCAAGTTAAAAGTTGAGCTGTCCTACTATTTGCTCAAGATTTAATATTTAAAGCTGTTCTTATAAAAACAGCAGTTACTGGAAGTCATCATAAAAGTCAAGTTCATATATTTGAAATAGATAGTCATAAAACTTCTCTATCTTTGCTAAATTTTTGTTTTGTAATTTTTTCTGCAATTCTAGCTGAAATAATAGTTTCAAGTATAGCAATTACAGCTATTACTAGTGATGTAGAAAATACATCTTTTACTACTTCAATAGCCTCATTTATAGAATTTATTTGTAATGATGTAAAAGGAAATTCAAATAATTTAAAAGTTAGATTTGGAAATTTTTCACTAAGTAACAATACATCAAAAGACAAAATTTGTTTTTCTATTAATATTCAAAGAATTATTCAAATAATCGTTAAACTTATAACAGCAGGGAAGTTTGGGTATTTTTTCTTTAAAAAAATTAAAAATCAAAGTCAAACAGAAAATACTAAAAATGAGTAAATATTGATTGAAGTAAAATTATTAAATACTTCAAGTAAATTTAGATAAATTTCTTTATGAACTGGAATATTTAATATTGGGTTATTTAATCATAATGCTCAAGAAAGCTGAGATAATGCAATTGTTATACCAACTGACATCAAAAATCAGTGTAAAACTGAGCTAGGAATTAAAGTAATATATTTTGTTATTTTAAGTAAATAAACAACTAAAATAATTAATCAACTAATTATTGTTACAATTGGTAATAATGCAGCTCAAGTAGTTCAGTGAGTTAAAACAAAAGCTAAAATTATAGATGAAAGAGCTCAAGCTACTCAGAAAATATTATATTTACTTGAAGCAAATATTGAAGCAATTATTGCTCACCAAATTCAAGTAATTATTCATTGAGTCGGAGTTGCTCAGGATGCTACAGCTAGCGAAATGGATAGGGGAATATTTATCATAGCTACGGTAAGTCATGCTTTGTAGTTTGATTTAAATTTTGTTAAAAATTTATTTTTCATATTTTAAAAGTTAATTTTTTAAGAACTGAAATATAGTCCAAAAACTTTTAAAATCAAAAAAATAAAACTCTAAATACTTGACTATTTAGAGTTTTATTTTTTATAATATATTTTTTAATTTATCTTATTTCTTTTTCACTTTCTTCAGCTTCAACCAATGTTATAAATTTAGCTCTATCTTCTTCAGTTAAAGTATAAAAAAATTTAGTTAAAAGTATTATTCTGTCATTTTCTCATAAAGTTGTGAATAAATCAACTAAGCTTTCTAAGTTTGGTGGTAATCAAAAGTTTTTATCACTTTCTAATGCTTTTTCTAAATATATGGCTTTATTTTGTGATATTTGTCACATAAATCTTAAAAATGCAGATTCAGGATTTCATTCTAAAATCATTCTCAAATCTTGTTGTTTTTGTTCATTTAAAAGATTTAAAACAGCATATATAGTATTTGCTTGAGTGATATTAACTATATCTTCTTCAGTTAATCAAAGTACTTTTTTTGATTCACTTTTAAAATAATCAAGTAAAACTTCATGAGGATGTTCTTCATAATTTTTTGTTGCCAATTTTTCAGCACTAGCAATTCAAAGTCTAACTTCATCGTAAAAGTTCATAATTTTAATAATTAAAAAATAAGAGATACTTATATTTAAAAATACCTCTTTGTCAAATTTATTTACACATCTTTTCTTATGAGAGCAAACTCTCCATAATCTTTTTCCATATTTATCCAAACTTCATAGCCTCATCCATGAGCTGAAGTAGCGTCTTCTGATAATTTCTCATCATATATTTCTGGTCTAAACCCAGGTCTTCCAGTTGAATTATTTGCAGTTGTAATCTTTTTAATAGTTTCAACTTTAGATTTAAAAGTTCACGCAGGAGTCACTATTTCAATACTATCTCACAAATCAAATCTATTTTTTACTTCTATACGAGCTAATTTATTTTTCTCATCAAAGTTTCTAATAATTCAAAGAAAAACTTTTGTTTGAAATCAACCATTTCTTTCATAATATTGTGCATTCATTCATGGATTCCCAGCTAAAAATCATGGAATATATCATCTATTAGCAATTGAGAAAAGCTCAGAAGATAGTTTTTCTACATCATATTTTTCACCTTTTTCTACTGCTGTTATAGCTTCTCTATATGCAAGTCCAACAGAAGCTATATAATTTACTGTCTTATTTCTTCATTCTACTTTAAAAGAAATAATTCAAGCATCTTTTAGCTCCTGAATATAATCTATTGCACAAAGATCTCTTGAGTTCATTAAGTAAGTTCAATATTGATCTTCATCTATTTCCATGAGATCACCAGGTCTTTCTTTTTCTTCTAGGTAAAAATTTCCAGTTAATTCTTCATATTCTTCAGGTCTTCAAGTTACAGTTTCTAATTCTTCCTCAGATTTTCCATCTTTAAATACTTTATATTCCCATCTACAACTATGACTACAAGTTCATTGATTTGGATCACGAGCTGATAGATAATTTGATATCAAACATCTTCCAGAATAAGCCATACAAATAGCTCAGTGAACAAAAGCTTCTAGTTCCATTTCAGGAACTGCTTGCTTAATTTCTTTCATTTCTTTAATCGAAATTTCACGTGATAAAATAATTCTTTTTATTCAGATTTCTTGCCAAAATTGTGCTTGAGCCCAATTTGTATTATTTGCTTGAACTGATAGGTGAATTATTGCGTCCGGAAATTCTTTTCTAACAATATTTATAAGCCCAGGATCAGCCATGATAAAAGCATCTGGTTTCATATCGAACATTTTTTTGAATTGCGCCATAAATGGCTTGATTTTTAGATTGTGTGCGTAAATATTTGCAGTAAAATATATTTTTTTTCATAAATTGTGAGCATATTCCACAGCCTCAGCTAAAGTTTCCATAGTAAAGGCATTTGTTCTAGCGCGGAGTGAAAACATTGGTGCTCAAACATAACAAGCATCTGCTCAATATGCATAAGCGAATTTCAGTTTTTCCATGTCGCCCGCTGGCATGAGTAATTCTAATTTTGTCATAAATAATTTTTAATAAATAAACTATTTCCAAGATAGTTGTCAGAGTATATAAAAAAAAGAGTTTTTTACAAATTTTTTAAAAAAGTTTTGACTTATAAAAAATAATTATTATAAAGTGCTAGCTTTGGTCGAGGTTATGTTCATACTCCAAGCGCACTGTTGGTAATAGGCTTTGAATTTTTAAAGTCGAAAAACCTTTAAATGCAGGAGTTCTTGCATACATCCTTAAAAGGCAAAAACAAATTCACTAATTGTCATGGAGGATTAAGATTTAAAAAAACCTTTGTTCTTTAACAATTTAGCGAAGTAATGAGGAAAGATAGTAGCTGGCTTATGTGCAATGCATAAGTAATGTGGTAAGGATATCCGCTATTATCTTGACTATATAGGATGTCGGGCAATTTTCATTCTTGCCACGAGAAATTATCCTTGATGTTCCTGTCCTCAACTAAAACTCCTTGACTGGGGATAAAAGGCCCGACTCGTGTCGGGCCTTATTCATTTTTTAAACTATAAATCAATCTCAAATCTTTTTTCTTTTCAATTAAGAATTTCTTTTACAACTTTTAAAATATCTTCAATTTTTGTTTCCTCATATTTTCATAGAATTTCTATTTTTGATTTATCATGAAAATTTGTCTTAACTACCTTTGGATTAATTAAATGAACTTTTAAATTTGAAAGTTCATTTTTTAAATTCATTGCAAATCATCTAAGTCAAAATTTACTTGCACAGTAACTTGCACCAAATTTCCCTGATTTTTTACTTGATACACTTCAAATAAAAATTATTCAGGATTTTATTTTGTCTAAAAGTAGGGAAGTAAGCAGTATTGGAGAAATGAGATTAGTGTTTATTATTTCTTTATGCTCTTCTAATAAAATATTTTCAAATTTATCAAAATATCAAACTCAAGCATTGATTACTAAATAATCAATTTCTTTTAATTCTCAAGATAATTTTTTTAAAAAATCTTCATTTTGTAAATCTCAAGAAATATATTTTATTCAGTTTATATTATTTTCACTTCTTCAGACTCAAATTATTTCAAATTCACTTTTTAAGTTTTCTGCTAAAAAACCTCATATTCAAGATGTAGTTCAGGTAATTAGTATGGATTTCATAGATAAAATTTAATGATATTTTTTTTAGTTTAAAAGAAATTATGATTTTTTCAAATAAAGTTTTTAACATAAAATAAAAAAATCTTTCAAAAATTAATAAAAAATTAATATTTGATAAATATAATTCAAAGTTGATAGTTTAAAATTATCAACTTTATTTTTTAAATTTTATTTATGAATGTAAAAATAAAAAAGATATTTACTGGCTTTTTGCTAGCTATTTTTTTGTTTAGTAATATTTGAGTAACAGATATAACTTTAGCAAAATCTAATAAATCAGATTCAAAAAAAGAATTTGATTTAAAAACCAAGTTTTCCTGAGAAAAACTTAAAAAAGTTAAAAATTCTTTGAGTAAAAAAGATAATTATAAATTGGTTATTAAATCTCCTAAAACTTTAGAAGAATTAAAAGACAGCTATAAACTTCTAGATCCAAATATAAAGATAAAAGATATTTGAGAATGAGTATATAGTTTAAAAATTTCTAAAAATTCTCTATTGGCCAACGATTTAACTTGAATAGATAATTGAGTTTTACCTGAAAAACTATGAGATGAAACTGTTTTAGAACCAGAAATTTTTGAAAAAGATGATTATCTCACTTGAGAACAAACTGGTAGTTTATGGTATTTAGATAAAATATGAGCTCCGAGCTTCCAAGAAGAATTATCTACAAAAGATAAAATCAAAGTTTGAATTTTGGATACTTGAATTGATTCAAATCAAGATGATTTAAAAGATAATTACGATAACTCTTTATCATATGATTTTGTAAATAATAATTCTTGAAGTTTAGACGATAATTGACACGGAACACAAGTAGTCTGAGTTTTATGAGCAGAAGTTAATGGAAAATGAATATATTGAGTAAATTCAAATAGTGATTTAGTTTCACTAAAAGTACTTGATAAAGACTGACTTTGAACTTCTTATGACACACTTGAAGCTATTGATTATGCTGTAAAAAATAATATAAAAGTATTAAACCTAAGTTTTGGGTGAAACAGAGATCCGAGCATCTCAGAAGTTTGTAGAGCTATAACTCAAGCTAAAAAAGCTTGAACCTTTGTAATAGTTTCAGCTTGAAATACTAGTACTGATGTTTCAAATATAGTTCCTGCTTGATGTTCGGATGCTATTGTTATTTGATCTACGGATATAAATGGTAATAAGTCTAGCTTTTCAAATTATGGAACTTGAGTAGATATTTATACTCCTTGAGAAAATATTTATACAACAGATTTGAATAATAATTACACAACAAAAAATTGAACTTCATTTTCATCTCCAATTGTTGCTTGACTTATATCAAAAGAATTAGCTTATAACTCTAGTTTAACTTATGATGAAATATTAAATAATGTAAAGAATAATTATAACTTAAAAACAGATTTTATCTCTCTCCCAGAAAGTCCCTCACCCCTAGCCCCTCTCCCCGTGGGCGAGGGGAACTCTGGAAGTTTGAGTGATACTTGATCATTAGATAATACTTTAAGTTGAATAACATTATCTTGAACTATAGACACTCAAATAGATTTTAGTAAAACTAAATATTATTCTGGGTATTTTATCCACGAATGAAAAACTTATGGAAATAGTTTGTATGACGATAGTTTTAGTTTTACAAGTGAAGACTTAAAATGAGTTCAAGTTTATACTTATGATGAATATCAAAATATAATAGAAAATTCAAAAAAAGAATTTTCAACAATGAGTATTCCAACAAATTGACTTATTGGAAAATGGGATTTAAACTGAAATGCTTTGGATAGTTCTTGAAATTGAAATAATTGAACTCCTTATAATGTCACTTGGGTTGATAGCTGAAGATGAGATTGAACATTAGTTGCAAGCTTTAATGGAAGTAGTAGTTATATTTCAGTTTGAAATTTATGAATAAACTGATGACCTATAACGGCTAGTGTTTGGTATAAACCAGAAATTAATACAACACAATGAGTACAAGGCTTATTTTCCCAAAGAAATAGTAATACTATAACATGATATAATATATTTTATGATTTAAATTGAAAAAGAATTATATTTTTAAGGAATAGACCAAATGTAGTAACTAATGCTGTTTCATATAATACCACATTGAATAATTCTTACTATAATTTAATTTTAAAATATGATTGATATAATGTGACATGATATATTAATTGAATATGGATATGAGTAAATGTTGTAAGTACGTGAAATGGCCGTTATTCTCTAGCTAATTGAATAGAAATATGAAGAGATATTGAATGAGTTAATGCTTATGTTAAATGAAGTATTTCCAATGTAAGAATCTATAACCTTGCACTTTCAGATACAGAAATAGAGCAATTATATCAAGATGGATTAACTAGTGTAAATAAACCAACACTTCCAACTCAAGAAATACAAAGTCCAGGTTTAGATAAACAAGAAGTGAAACTATGAGAAAAGATTGGTAAATTTCAATCAGGTGATTGAATTATATTAAGTGCAAGCCTAAATAATACTTCTTGAAATAAACAAAAACTTGATTTTGAAGTTTATAAATTATGATGAACTATTCCAGTTTATACAAAATCTACAGATTATTTTACTTCTTGAACTTGAACTATAACTGTTCC
>CAYOIP010000035.1:0-11586 GCA_964404065.1 uncultured Candidatus Peribacteria bacterium | reverse complement strand
TTGTCAAATTGATAATACTAATAAAGAAAAAAATTGTTTAGCTAAAATTACATCTAACGCATTATTTTCTGCTATATTTAATAACTTTAGAGATAGATAATTTTTAATTACTTTTCAAGATTTATCCGACATTAAATTCTTTACTTCATCAAAAGAATATCATTTATTTATTAAAGAATCAATATACAATGCTTGAGGATAAGGTCTCCAATCTTTATTTCATCAAATATGTTTAACTCATAAATAAGGAATTATATCTTCTCTTCTTGGATACACAATCATAGGAATCTCTTGTAAATCATCTATCACTTCTTTTTCTAATTTTTTATTAAATACATCTTTTTTTATATTTAAACTATCTTTATATCAATTAATATTTAAAAGTAATTTTATAGTTGATATTCTTCTATTTCATTCAACAACTATAAAATTAGTATTTTCTGATTGTAAAAAATCAATATAATCCTTAGATTTAGCTAAATCTTTTTTTGACATATCAGTAAATTTTTTAGGTGTATCCTCTGGAATACATACTATAGGTTCAGCATCAAAATATCAAAATTGAGACATTGATATAGCTAATTCATCTAAAGCATAATTTTCATACATATAAGATATTAATTCTTTTTCTGAATCAAATTTTTTATCTTCTCAATTTAATCTAGGATTTTCATGATCTAACAATATTTTATTGATAGAAATATTATTTAAAAATTTTTTATCAGGTGAAAATCAAATAACTTTAGTCATAATATTATGTTAAAAATAATTAAAGTTATTATAATAAAAAATATTTAAAATCAATAAGAAAATTTTATTAAAATTTGAAAATTATGTAAAAAAACATAAACTAAAAAAGCCAAAATTACAATTTTATTTTTTAATCTCAATAAGAGAACAATGTGGGGGATTTAATAATCCTTTCCTCTTTTGGCTTTTATTGAGTTTAAAGTTGTAGTTTTGGCGAACATTTAGGAATTAAATCCCCCTTTTTGTTTGCCAAAACTACAACTATATTTTATTTTGGCATATTATTTCATAATATGCTTTTTTATGACAAAAAAATCTTGAAACTCTAATCTCAGAAAGGCAAACAAAGCCAAAAATGACGAGTTTTACACTCAACTTTCAGACATAGAAAAAGAGCTCTGACACTATAAAGAACACTTTAAATGAAAAACTATTTTTTGTAATTGTGATGATCCTGAAGAAAGTAATTTTTTCAAATATTTTGCTTTAAATTTCAATCATTTATGACTCAAAAAACTTATAGCCACTCACTACGAAACCGAAAAACCAAGCTATAAACTAGAAATATCCAGATGACTTGATTTAAACAACGACTGAAAAATCAATTTAAGCGATACAACAAAAACTCCTCTGAAACAAAACTGAGATTTTAGAAGTTTTGAGTGTATAGAACTTTTAAAAGAGTCTGATATCATCATCACCAATCCACCTTTCTCACTTTTTCGCGAATATGTAGCACAACTTATGGAATACGAGAAAAAATTTATATTACTTTGAAATATGAATGCTATAACTTATAAAGAAATTTTTAAACTTATCAAAGAAAATAAACTTTGGGCTTGATATTGATTTAATTTAAGTTTAGTTTTCAAATCTCCTTATGAAAATAATCTAGAAGCAAACTTAAAATTTTGTGAACAGAAATGATATTTTTGAAAAAATTTCATAAAAACTCCAGCAATAAGTTGGTTTACAAATCTAGAAATACAAAAAAGACATGAAGATTTGATTTTATACAAAACTTACAACGAAAAAGAATATCCTAAATATGATAATTATGATGCTATAAATATTGATAAAGTAAAAGATATTCCAAAAGATTATGATTGATATATGTGAGTTCCAATAACATTTTTAAATAATCACAATCCCGAACAATTTGAAATCCTCTGACTCTGAATTTCAAATTCTTGAATAGATATTTGAGTTAAACCTTATACTCCAGAACACAAAAAATACAGAAAAGAAATCCAAAAAAGATGAGCCGTTGACGGAGATTTATATATGATAAAAAACTGAATTGTCGAAGTTCCGTATGCCAGAATTATTATAAAGAGAAGCCCTCACCCCTAGCCTCTCTCCATCGGGGGAGAAGGGGAAATAAAAAAATCCTTTTACTCCCTCTACTTCAAAGCAGAGGCGAATGGGGTGAGGGGAAAAAAACAAAAATATTTGTTCCCTACAAAACTCCCCCTACTCGCTATCGCTCGTTTCCCCCTCTCCTCCAAAGGAGAGGGCCGGGGTGAGGGGAAAAGAACAAAAATATTTGTTCCCTACAAAAAAAAAATAATATTTTAACTCTTAAATATACCACTATGCAAATCCACCTACAAGAAATCTCAATAAGAGAAATCGCAAAAAACTACAAAAACAACCAAGAAGAATGAGTCACTTGATACTCTTGAGCACTAAACATTCGCCCCAAATACCAAAGAGAATTTGTATACAAAGACTCGCAAAGAAACGCAGTAATAGAAACTGTGAGAAAAAATTTTCCACTAAATGTGATGTATTGGGTAAAAAACTCAGACTGAACTTTTGAAGTCCTAGACTGACAACAAAGAACTATCAGTATTTGCGAATATATAGCTGGAAATTTTTCATTAAAATGAGAATGAGAACAAATACAATATTTTCATAACTTAACTGAGACTGAACAAGAGCAAATTTTGAATTACAAACTGATGATTTATATTTGCGAATGAAACGACAAAGAAAAACTGGATTGGTTTAAAACTATAAATATTGCTGGAGAAAAACTCACTCCTCAAGAACTAAGAAATGCTATTTATACTTGAACCTGGCTGACAGACGCAAAAAGATATTTTTCCAAAACTTCTTGCCCAGCTTATAATATAGCCAGTGATTATCTAAACGGCTCAAGTATTCGTCAAGAGTATTTAGAAACAGCTCTTGACTGGATTTCTGCCTGAAATATTGAGCAGTATATGGCAACTCATCAACATGATGAAAATGCAAATGAGTTGTGGCAATATTTTCAAAGTGTCATAAATTGGATACAAGTGACATTTCCAAACTACAGAAAAGAAATGAAATGAGTGCAATTTTGACCACTTTATAATCAGTTTAAAAATACATTTTTTGATGCAAGCAAACTGGAAACGCAAATCACTCGTCTTATGCAAGATGAAGATGTCACAAAAAAGTCTTGAATTTATGAATATGTCCTCACAAGAAACGAAAAATATTTGAGTATAAGAGCATTTACACCAAACCAAAAAAGAGAAACTTATGAAAAACAAGCTTGAATTTGCGTGAAGTGTTTAAAGCATTTTGAGATAAATGAAATGGAAGCCGACCACATAACTCCTTGGAGTTTAGGTGGAAAAACCATCAGCGAAAACTGTCAAATGCTGTGTAAAAATTGTAATAGAGTAAAAAGTGGAAAGTAATTTTTGTAATTTGCATAATTCCCTAAAATCACTAAAATCAACTCAAACTTAATCCCCTATTTATGAACTACCGCATCACCTATAAAAAGATAAAAAACGGCTGGGTAAGACTTTTGCAAGATATGACTTTAGCCATCACTATTCCAATCAGAAAATCAAAAGATAAAGACTTTGAGAAACTTTTATTACAAAAATGACTTGAGTTAATAGAAAAATATAAAGCAAAAAATATCACAAAACTTGTATGATTTATAGAAAATGATGTTATAATATTTTGAGAAAAAGTTCCCCTAAAATCTATTTCCTGAGATATCAAAGATTATCTAAAGTCTCTTGTAACAAAAGAGTCAAAAATATTTCTTGATGATATTTCCAAAAAATTATGAATTCCTTATAAAAAACTTTCCGTGAAATCACTCAAATCAAAATGGTGAAGTTGTACTGCTACTCAAAATATTTCCATAAATCAAGAATTAGTTCATCTAGATAAAAAATATTTACAGTACGTTTGCATACACGAATCTTGTCATCTAAAAGAAAAAAACCACTCTAAAAAATTTTGGAACTTAGTAGAAAGTTATTCTCCAAACTATAAGCAAATAAGAAAAGAGTTAAAAAAAGTAAGAATTTAATTTTTTCTTGTTTTTTTTAAATCATTAAATATTATTCTAAATAATAACATTAACAAAAAACTATGGAACAAATTATTCTAAAAATACATCAACATAAAATAAAGATGATTTTAAAAACTCTAAAAGCATTTCTTGTTTTATGAATTATCATGTGAATATTTACATTTTTAATATCAAGTTCAATTAAAACAACTTTGATTATAGAAATATTAACTTTTATCTGAATTTACGCTTATAATTATTTTTTCTGGGCACAATCATATTTTTTAGTAACAAATGAAAAACTTTCAATAAATGTTAGAAACTGAATATTTTCACAATATAGCATGTGAATTTATTTTGATCAAATCAAAGATATGGCTTATTCAAAAAATCATTTTTTACATTATTTATTTAATTATTGAGTTTTATTTGTCAGATCAAGTGCTTGAAGTGACTGAAACTTTATAGTTGATGACATTCCAAATATTGAAGAAATTTATAAAAAAGTAAGTCATCTTTATGCTTTGTGAAACGATAGAAAAAATATTGAAAAAGAAAATAAATCTGAAAAAAAATTATCAAAAGACGAAATAATTAAAAATGCTAAAAATATTTTATTAAATATTCCAGGAATAAAAGAAGTTGAAATACTTGATAATGCTGACAAAAAATTTATTTTTGAAAATGAAGAAGATAAAAATCACTGAGTTTATGAGTGTATAAAAAGACAAATTACTTTTGTTGCAACTCATGATTCTACTTTTAGAAATGCTGATGCTCCAATAGTTTTGAAACTTTGAAGCAAAGTTATATTTCCTCCAGTTTCGTTTCATGAAATAAAAGAAAAAAACACTATTTCTTCTTCTCCGTGAGTTGAAGTACATAATTATTTGAGTAAAAAATTTAAAAATCTAGATACTTACGACGCGACTTTACTTATTTGATTTGATATTTAATATTAAATTTAAAAATATGTTTAATGATGAAAAAATTATTGAAACAAAGACCTGTAAACATTGTGATAATAAATTTAAAATCACAAATGATTATTTAGAGTTTTATGATAAAATTTCACCAATTTTTAATTGAAAAAAATACTCTATTCCTTCACCAAAATTATGCCCAGATTGCAGACTTCAAAGAAGATTATCATTTAGAAATGAAAGAAATCTTTATAAAAGGAAATGTGATAAAACATGAAATAATATTGTTTCAATTTATTCTCCAGATAAACCATATAAAGTTTATGAACAAAATGAATACTGGAGTGACAATTTTAATCCATTAGATTACTCTAAAAAATTTGATTTTGATAAAAGTTTTTTCACACAATTTGAAGAACTTTTAAATGAAGTTCCTAGACCAAATTTATATAATACAAATTCGCAAAATTGTTATTTTTGCAATTATGTTGATAAATCAAAAAATTGTTACATGTCATTTTTTATATATGAAGGCAATGAAAATTTATTATATTCATATTGATGAAGATTAAATAAAGACTGTATTGATATAAGTATTTCAAATAAAATGGAACTTTCATATAATACACTATTTTGTACAGCATGTTATAAATGTATGTATTTAAAAGATTGTTATGATTGTAAAGAATGTTTATTTTCAAACAAATTAACTTCGTGTTCAAATTGTATACTTTGCACAAATCTTGTAAATAAAAGTTATTGTATAAATAATAAACAATATGAGAAAAGCGAATATTTAGAAATTATAAAAAAACTAGATTTATGATCACATAAAGTTATCAAGCAAAATTTAGATTTATTAAAAGAGATTCAAAGTAATTCAATATGTAAAAATCTAAATATAAATCTATCTGAAAATTGTCTATGAGATAATTTAACATATTGTAAAAATGTTAAAATGACTTTTAAATGACATAATTTAGAAAATGTAGCTTTTTGCAATGCTTGTTGAGATAGTACAAATATATATGACATTTATAGTGCTTGATATGTAAAAAATTCTTATTATTGAAATGCAATTTGAAACTCTAGTAATTGTTTATTTTGTAGTTCAATTACCTGATCAAAAAATCTAATATATTGTGAATGATGTAATAATTGTGAAAATTGTTTTTGATGTATCTGACTTCGCAATAAATCATATTGCATCCTAAATAAAGAATATGAAAAAAAAGAATATGAAATCCTTGTTCCAAAAATTATAGAACATATGAAAGAATCTTGAGAGTGGTGAGAATTTTTCCCAAGCACTATTTCACCATTTTGATATAATGAAACTGTAGCTTGAGAATTTTTTCCACTAGAAAAAAAACAAGCATTAGTAGAATATTTTAATTGGTCCGATTATGAGGAGCCATTTGAAAAAGTTGATAAAATTATCCCTGCAAATAAATTACCTGATAATATAAAAGATATACCTAACGATATTTTAAATCGGGCTGTAGAGTGTGAAATAACCAAAAAACCTTTTAAAATTATTCCCAAAGAGTTAGAATTTTATAAAATATTTAATATCTCCCTTCCTCACAAACATCCTGACATTAGACATCTTGATAGAATATCACTTATAAATCCAAGAAAACTTCGGAAAAGAAAATGTGCAAAATGTGAAATAGAAATAATAACAAGTTATTCACCAAAAAGACCCGAAACAGTATATTGTGAATCTTGCTATAATAATGAAATATACTGAAAATAAAAATACTTATTATAAATTAATTTTAAATTATACTATATCATCATTAAAAAATTTTATGCTGAATCTTCAGTCATTCCTAGAAAAATACTATTCTCCAAATGAAAAAATAATACTAGCTTGTTCAACTGGGCCTGATAGTATGTTTTTATTGTATGAATTATTAAAAACTAGTTACAAAGACCAAATTGTAGCTTGTTATTTTAATCATAAATTAAGAGTAGAAGCTGACGAGGAAGAAATTTTTTTGGAAAAACTATGAGAAAAATTATGATTTCAAGTAGAAATAGCATCAGCAGATATCAAAAAAATTAGAGACACTCTTTACCCTTCTATATCAATTGAAGAACTTGCTCGCGAAAAAAGATATATGTTTTTTTCAGCAATTTGCCAGATACATAATACAAAAAAAATAATGACTGCTCATCATCTAGATGATAAAATTGAAACATTTTTCTTCAATTTAGCTAGATGAAGCAAACTTACTGGACTTATAAATATGACAAATCCTCCCCCTGCCCTGGGGGCGAAGTTAGAGGGAGGCTTTATTTTAAGACCACTTTTAAGTTTAGAAAAATCTGAAATTTTAAAATATTTAGACGAAAATAAATTAGAATATCGCATTGATAAAACAAATTTTGATAATGATATAACTAGAAATCATCTAAGAAATGAAATAATTCCGAAGTTTCAAAAAGTAAATCCAAAGTTTAAACAAAATATAAAAAATACTCTAAACTATTTTGAGGAATTAAAAAACCACATTGATGAAGAAGTGAAGAATTTTTTACAAAATAAAGTCCCCCTTAATAAGGGGGATGTCGTGAGGCAGGAGGATTTTTTTGAAATCAATTCATTTAATTCCCTATCTAGTTTTCTCCAAAAAGAAATAATAAGATATATTTATTACGTTTCAAACTGAAATTCTACTATATGATTAAGTGAAGCAAATATAGATGAAATAATCAAATTTATTAACTGAAAATGAAATAAAACCATAAAAGAAATAAAAGGTTTATCTATGAAAAAAGATTGAAATAAGATTTTTTATTAGAAAATTAAATCTTTTCTAGCAACTCATATTATTTTTCATTTTCAATCTTTATGCGTATATTTAATAATTCAATTTCTAACTTCCTCTCTCATTTCTCATACACTAATTCATAAAATTCCTGCTACTGTTCTTTTATAACATGCAAACTCAAATCATCAAGCAGTTTCAATAAGTTGTTTTTTATTTAAATTTAATTTATTTTTTACAAAATTAGCTTGAGCAGAAACATTTGGTGTTTCTTCATCCCTTGGAATCCAAATTATTTGACTATAAAAGTCTTTTAGATAAGAAATATCTTCTATATCTTTTGATATTCTAGTAAAAATCACTTCTTTATTATCACCTAAATAAATTCAAACTAATTCTCTAATTTTTGAAGTGTATTCTTCTACCTCTCTAATATTTTTTCTTTTGTTTAAAGCCCAAAGGTCAGCATGAACTATAACTAATTTATCTCATAAAGATTCCATGATTTGTTGTAAAAGTAATTAAATCAAAAAACATAGTATGAAAAAATTTTTTTTTGCAAATTTAAAAATTTTTATATAATAGACTAACATTTGTAATAAAAATTTTATACAAATTTTAAAAAGGGAGATAGGTTTTTACGCTGGAATAAAGCATTTTAAAAATTTATTAATTTATCATATTTTAAAAAATAATGAAAAAATTTATTTCATATTTTACAATATTTAACATATTATTTTTAAATTTATCATTTTTCACATTAGAAACAGCAAAAGCTGATACTCCAGTATTTTCTTCAGATAATTATTTCGTTGTAACAGCATATTATTCTCCACTACCAGATCAAAATTATTATTTTAAATGAAGTTATGCTGCTGATATCAAATTAAATTGAAAATGAATTAGATGAGCTTCATGAAAAGAAGTCTTTGCTTGAATGCTTGCTTGACCAAAAAGTTATGCTTTTTGAACAAAAATTTACCTTGAGTGAGTTTGAGTTTGAGAAATTGCCGATAGATGATGAGCAATAGTTTCAGCTTCTTGAGCAGATTCTAGATGATACCAATATGATAGAATTGATATTTGGATGTGACACTGAGAAGAGTGACTTGCTAGAGCTCTTGCTTGGTGAAAAAGAACTATAAAGTGAAATGTTTTGGCTGATAGTGAAACCTGAGTAACTATAAATTTATCAAATTTTCCTGCGCCTGAAAGTGCATTAAAAGGACTTGCTAAAAAACAAGAATTAGAAAAAGAAATTGCAAAAGAAATAGAAGCAAATCCAAAACTAAATGTTTTTGAAAAATATATTTGACCAGAATCAACACCTGAAAATATAAAAATGCTTCAAGAAATAATGTCTGAAATGTGACTTTATTCTTGAGAAATTGATGGAAAATATGATAGTGTGAAAGATAGTCTTATAAACTATCAACTAAAAACTTGAGTAATAAAAAATAAATCAAATGACTGAGCTTGATACTTCTGACCTATAACTAGAACTCAAGCAAAAAAAGATTATCTTACTTACATAGAAAAAAAGAAAAAAATAGAAGCACAACTTGCCCAAATTAAAAAAACAGTTGAAACTAGAGTAAATTCTCACATTGCTAGTATCTGAACTCCAAAAGTTTGAGATGTTTGAGAGAATGTTAGAACATTACAAAAAACTCTAAAAACCCTTTGATATTTTAAAGTAAAAGATTCAGCAATTTTCTGAGATCAAACAAAAACTGCTCTTATAAAATATCAAGTAGATAAATGAATTATTACTTCTGCAAAAGATGATTGAGCTTGAGTTTTTTGACCAAAAACTAAACAAACCCTTAAAAATGAATTAATAATAAGTTTAGAAAAACAAGTTTTAAAAGAAAGAAACTTACTCAGTTATAAAAAATAATATGGAAAAATTATTTGAAAAACTAAAAAATATTACAATTAAACAAGCACAAAAAATTGAAGAGTCAGATCTTCAATTTTTTGCCTTAAAGAAGCTTTATGAAAATATTAAAAATAATAATTTTTACCTAGCTTTAATTATATCAAATGCTATAATTTGTTATCAACTATCAAGTTCTTGAGAAGCTTATTGGGAAGAGTTTAGTAAATACTTTGGAGAAAATAAAATAAATTCTAAAGATGAAATTATTAAAAAATTAGCCGAATTTATAAAAAACTCAAAATGAAATAAAAGATTTGTTGAAACAAAGATTAAAAGATTAGAAAAATTAAAACCATTTTTAGAAAAATTTATTTGAAATGAAAAATATTATTATTTGAATATGGAAAAACTTCAAATAGAACTTTCAAAAACTATGAACCAAAAACCAAGTGATAAAACAATAGTTTTTGGAGTAAAAATGTTTTACTACTGAGCAAGAATTGTTTTTAATAAAATTATAAAATTTCCTTCCCAAATAAGTATTCCAATTGATTCAAGACTTACAAAACTTTATGAAATACACAATGAAGATAAAAATCTAAAAATAGATGAATTTTATGATATTTTAGCAAAAAAGCTAAATATTCCACCACTACACTTAGATGCAGTATTATGGGTGAATTATAAAAGACTTGTAGAAATGTAAGTCTTTTTTTGTGTTTTAATAAAAAGTATGATAAAATGAGTTTGTATTTGTAAAAACAAAAACAAATTTATTTTTTAATTTTAAAATTATGGAATGTAGAAAAACAGATATTCAAGATACTCCTTGATTAACAAGATATGAATGCAGAAAAAAATTCCCTGAAGAAAGTAAAAATACTCCTATTTATGAACAATGAACTCCAGCATCAAATCACTGAAGATGATTTTTAGAAACAATGAGTAAAGCAGAAATAAGGGATAAAATAAGTGAAAGAAAACTTTTCCCAAATGTTAGTGACAAGTTTTACAATAGTGTAATATATAGAGTAGATAATTGAGAAATTGATGTGCTTCAATGAATAGAATTACTAGAAAATGATGATATTGTTAGAGAAAGAAAAAGATTTCCATGAATAACTGATGAATATTATAATAAAGTAATTTTATCTTTAAATAATTGAGAAATTAATCCTAATCAAGCCTTAAAAATTATATCATCAAGAGACTTAATATCAAGAAAAAATAATTTTCCAAATGTTGATTATGATTATTATCAATATATAATTTCTTCTGTAAAAGTTTGAAAAATGGATCCATTTACAGCCTTAGAAGAGTTAAAAAGAAAAGACTTATGAAAAAAAGATGATTAATCATCTTTTTTTATTTAAAAAATTGAATTTTTAAAAACTTGTGTATAATATCTCCATATTTAGTTATTAATTAATTTTTTATGTTAGAAAAAGCAAAAACTGGTATTGAAAAAGCACTTCATCACTTAGAAGTAGAATTCTCTAAATTACAAGCTGGAAGAGCAAATCCAGCAATGATTGAAGATATTAGAGTTGATAGTTATGGAAGTCTAACTCCTATAAAAAATGTAGCTTCAATAAATGTTATGGATTCTCAAACTTTATCAATCCAACCTTGGGATAGAAGTCAAATTCACTCAATTGCAAAAGCTATAACTGATGCTGGAATTGGTCTAAATCCTATGACTATGGCTGATAGTGTTATGATAAAAGTTCCTCAAGTTACAGAAGAAAGAAGAAAAGAACTTTGTAAAGTAGCAAAGAAATTTAGTGAAGATGCAAAAGTTTCAGTTAGAACTGCTAGACAAGATTCTCTAAAAGATATTAAAACAGCTAAAGATGCCAAAGAAATTACTGAAGATGATGTAAAAGATTTTGAAACTCAACTCCAAAAAATGGTTGATGAAGCAAATAAAAATATTGATGCTCATTT
>CAYOIP010000034.1:0-11976 GCA_964404065.1 uncultured Candidatus Peribacteria bacterium | reverse complement strand
TAATGCCCAGCATGACCAGAAGTTACATATAAATCTTCTTTAGCTAAGTGTGGAGTACAAACTCTTTGGTAACCGTGTTTTTTATGTAAATCCCATAAATAATTTTCAATTTCTTTTCTAACTATCATTCAAGCAGGTTGAATAAGAGGAAGTCCAGCTCAAACCATATCTGAAATAGTAAATAATTTTAGTTTTTTTCAAAGGATTCTATGGTCTCTTTTTTTTGCTTCTTCAATCATTTTTATATGGTTTTGTAATTCTTCAGGAGTTTCAAAAGCTAGTCCGTAAATGCGAGTAAGCATTTTTTTACTAGAATCTCATCTCCAGTAAGCTCAGGCAATTTTTTCTAGCGCAAAAGAGTTTGAATCAATTTTGTTTGTATTATCAACATGAGGTCAAGAACACATATCTATAAAAGAAGTTTCACCATTTTGCATAATATTTTTATAAAATGAAATTGTTTTAGTTCATTTTGCAAATAATTCTTCTGCCATTTCAACTTTGTATTCTTCTCATAAGCTAGATAAATAATCTTTTGCTTCTTCAAAAGGTAAATCGTATTGCTCAAATTTTTGATTTTGTTTTATAATTTGTTTCATTTTCTTTTCAAGAAGTTTTAAATCTTCTTCTTTGAATTCAATTCCATTAAAATCAAAGTCATAGTAAAATCCAGTATCAGTATCTGGTCCTATTGCCATTTTTACATCGTTTCCATATAAAGCTTTTACGGCTTGTGCCATAATGTGGCTTAAAGAGTGTCTAGTTGTAGATATCATAAAGTTATAGTTAGTAAATAAAAAATCCCTCCCCTTCGTTCCTCAGGGACTCCCTTTGAAAAGGGAGAATAAATTGTTTTCCTTATAAGCTCTCCCTTTTTGGAAAGGCGAAGGTTTGGAGGGATTAAATAAAAAAACTTCTAATTTAGAAGTTTTTGTTTTGTTTAATAAAGAAAACAGCACAAAAATCCTCTAAATCCTAGAAGTTGTAGTAGTTGTAGTGGTTACAAGTTGTGCTAAGCTCATAAGTCTTTATTAAAAACTAATTAAAGTTATTGTATAGATTTTTTTTATTTGTCAAAATTTGATTTATTTTTGGTTTTGTGGTAAAATTTAAGGGAATTTACTATATAACTTAATAAATTATGAATTTATGAACAACTATTGATACTAGTAATGAAATGAATTATTCAGATAGAACTTTAAATCTTGAAGATGATTGAGTTTTAAGAATTTGTTTTAAAAATGCTGCTTGAGAACAAGAAATTATGGATATTGAAGATTATTTATGATTAAATTGAGCTGAAAGAGTTATAACTAATACATATAAAATCAATGGATTTATTTTGGTTTGAGAAAGGGATACATGAGATGATTACCCAGATTATTTAAAATATTTTTTTATTAATAATAATTCTTTTTTTATTGATTGAGAGGAAAGAACTATAGAGCGTTTTTCATCTAAAGATATAGAATGAAGAGAATTAAAACAACTTATTTTTGTTAGATTAAGATTACCAAGAAAAGTTAATCCTCAAGTTAATGAGGAATCTATAAAAGCCAGAGAGGCAGTAACATGAATTTTAAATTTAATTTAATTTTATTTATGCAAATACAAGACATATTAAAAATAGCACTAGAAAAGAATGCTTCAGATATAATCATAACTTGATGATCAAAACCAAGTTTAAAAATAAACTGAGATATTTATTTTTTCGATGAATTTGAAGTCATAACAAAAGAAGATTCAAAAAATATAGTTTTATCTATTATGAGTGAATCTCAAAGATTAAAATTTTTGAAAGATTTAGAACTAGACTTTTCTATAGAATTAAAGTGATATTCTAGATTTAGAGTAAATGCTTTCGCGCAAAAAGATGGATATAGTTTAGTTTTTAGACCAATAAAAACTGAAATTCCTGATTTTGGAACACTTCATTTACCTGAAATAATTAAAAAATTTACATCTAAAAAAAATGGACTGGTTCTCATTACTTGATCGGTTTGAAGTTGAAAATCAACAACTCTTGCTTCACTTTTATGAAAAATAAATAAATCTCAGTCAAAGCATATTATCACTGTTGAAGATCCTATAGAATTTGTTTATAAAAATGAAAAATCAGTTATAGAACAAAGAGAGGTTTGAACTCATACTTTGAGTTTTGATAATTGACTTAAATATGCTTTAAGACAAGCTCCAGATGTAATTATGATTTGAGAAATGAGAGATTTAGAAACTTTTAGATTAGCTTTAAGAGCTGCTGAAACTGGAAATTTAGTTTTTGCTACACTTCATACATCAGGTGCAGCTAGAACTGTAGCTAGAATAATTGATATGTTTCCTTGAGATGAAAAAGATAAAATCAGACAACAATTATCTGAATCACTTCTCGGAGTTGTTTGGCAACAACTTTTAAAAACTTCTGACTGACAGGGGAGAGTTGCTGCAGCAGAAGTGTTAATAAATACGATTTCAATTGCAAATATGATTAGAAAAGATCAAACTCACCAAATACCAAATGCTATGGAAACATGAAAAGAAAGTGGAATGATTACTATGAAAGATTCGCTAGAAAATCTTTTTGGGAAATGACTTATTTCTCAAGAGGTTTATGAAGCAAATTTAGCTCTATTAGATAGATATAATTAGTTTTAATTTTTAATTTTAAAGTATATGTCAGAAATATTAAACAACCAAGTTCAAGAAATAAAACCAATTGAACAAAAAACAGAAAATAGAGATTTATCTTGATTATCTCCAAAAGAAAAAGAGAAATATGAAAAACTTCAAGCTAGAATAGAAGAACTTCAAAAAGAATTGGATATAACTAAGGCTTGAGAATGAGTAGTTAATAATAGAAAAAATATTTTAGAGCAAAAATCTACTGATAAAATTTCTTTTTGAGAATTAAAAGAAAAATGAGCTTATGAAGTAAATGAAAGGGTTATAAGGTTGAGAGCTGAACTTTGAGAACTCCAAGAGCAAAAAGACATCATACTTAGAACATTAGAATTAACTAAAACAAATAAATTATCTGAAGGTGAATTGCAAAAAATGCAAAAAATTACCTCAAAAGAATTTCTTTCAACTCCAGTTTCAGAAAGATTAAAATTTATTACTGTTTGAAACATTGAATCAAAAGATGTAAAAGAATGATGAATAAAAGATTTAGAATTTACTTTCACTTATGATTGAAAATTTAATAGAGAACTTTATATTAGAACTACAGCAGGTCAAACGCTACCTGAAACTGCAAGAACGGTTTCATCTAATTGAGTTGAATATAATAGAACTTGATTAAATTGAGAATTTTTTTCTCAAGATTGAAAAAGATTATTAATACATGAATGAACTAAAATTGAAGTTATAAAATTTTGAAGCGAAGAAGAATTAAAACAAATTTGAGAAAAAATAAATGAAAATTTAGGTGAATTTAAAAATACTCCGAATGAAGAATTAGCTATAGAATCATTAAAAAAATGATATGATCCAAAATTTGTAATTACTTTATTTGGTGAAAAAATATCTTCTTTACAATCTTGAAAAAAAGAAACTATTGAGGAAATTTTAACTGATATTGCTCGTTTACAAGATGATTTTAAAGAGGATTATCCAAATGAAAAAGCAATTTTAGAGGATTGAAAACCATCTGAAAAATTTGCTTGATATGTTATAAATAATCAAAAAACATGAAATGAATCAAAAGTTGCTGAATTATATGGGTATAACATAGAAACTTTGAAATCATCAAGAAGAATAAATAATCCTAGTTTATGATGAGGTCCTATAAATCTTGAAAAAATAAATATTGACTGAGTTTCAAAAGATGAAATGGATGCAATTTTGAAAAAAGATAGATTTAATCCTGGTTCAAAAGATGCACAAGTTTTGTTTTTAGCAGCTTGTCAATCAGCAAACTTACCGGAGGAATGGTGTAATGCTGAAAGTCTCCATAGAATTTTATCAAGAGAATCAAATTGAGTTGTTTGAAGGTTGAATTATACAATTAAATGACATACACCAGAAACATTTAAACAAGAAGCAACAACTTCAACTTCTAATAATCCAATTTGAGTGAAATCAACAGCATCAGGTCTTGGGCAATTATTACTTTCTAATGTTGATAAATATTACCCTGATTGAAGAAATGGTATTTGAGATCCATTAAATGAAGCAGTTTGAATGTTAAGATATATTAATGATAGGTATTGAACACCTGATATTGCATGGTCAGTTTATGGCAAAGAATGAAGTTATGATCATCCTAATAAATGAAGACAGCATAAATGATTTACTGAATGATACTAAAAAATTGGCTGTAATTTTAGCCAATTTTTTTTTATATTAAAAAGAATTTTGTAGAATTTTCATAAATTTGTTTCTCAACTTCTTCAAAACTTTCTTTTTTGCCATTTTCTTTTCTAAGTTCAAAAACTTTTTCTAAATTAAATCTTGTATAGTTTGGAATATTTTCTTGTCATCTAACTGGTTGTGGAGATAAAAAAGGACAATCAGTTTCTACTAATATTTTTTCAAGAGGAATATTTGCAGCTGTTTTTTGTACATTTGGAGCTGATTTATAAGTAACAATTCCAGAAAAACTTATCATGCATTCATCACTATAATAAAGTGCTCTTAGTGCAAAATCAAGATCTTCAGAATAACAATGTAAAACAAATTTTTTACATCAAGTTTCTTTTATAACTCTTAAAGTATCTTCTTTCGCATCACGAGTATGAACTATAATTGGCAAAGAATATTTTTTTGCTAACTCTATTTGAGCTCTAAAAAAATCTTCTTGACGGGCCTTTTCTTCTTCAAAATTATTTTTATCTATCCAATGATAATCAAATCAACATTCTCAAATTCATTTTACATACGCCATATTTTCGAGTAACATATTTTCAAGTTTGTTTATAGCTCATCTTAAATCATCTTTATATTGTCATATATCTGTTGGGTGAATTCAAATTGTAGCATAAATAATTCTCGGATTTTCACGAGATAATTCTATACATTTTAAAGAATTATCTAAATCAGTTCAGATAGATATAATTTTATCAATTCAATCTTTTTTTAACCCATCAATAATATCTACTTCAAGATTTTGTTTATTTAAAAATATATGTGTATGAGTGTCTATTATCATAAAGTTTTAGTTAGGAATAACCCTCACCCCAGCCCTCTCCTTTGAAGGAGAGGGAGAAAACTTTTACTATTCCCCTCTCCTTCAAAGGAGAGGGGGTAGGGGTGAGGGTTCTAAATATTATTTCAATTTTCCTTTAAGTTCTTCTTTTAAATTTTCTTTATTTGGTATTTTATCTACAAAATTATAATTATCAAAAAATATTTCAAAATTATCTAAAATAGTATTTCAATTTTCATTTATTTTAGATTTAAACTCTCTATTTTCTACAAACTTTATTTTTTTATATTCAAAATAAAAAGTTTCGCAAAAAAAACTTAAAAATAATTTTTCATCAAATTCAAGCATTAATTTGTTTGTAATATTTTCTAAAATTATTTTTACAATAGCATTTTTAAGAGTTTTTTTATCAATTTCTTTTTCAAGATATTCTATCAAATCTTGAGTTTTCTCAAAGTTTTTACAGTCAATATTTCATAAATCTATCATCGGTCTTGAAGGTAATTCAAAACTTTCTTTTTTTCAAGAATTCGTATCAAAAATATTGTATCCAATTTTGTAGTTTTTCTGGTTGAAACTCGTATGTTCTATACTTCCAGGATATGCTATATTTCAAATATTAAATTGTTTGTGATAATGCCCGAGCCCTACATAATCAAATTTTTTTAGAGTTTTTAATTCGTCCATTGTAATATTTATTCCAGAAATTTCATCTGTGTATTCATCGTATTCCTGAGCTGAAATTCAAAAGTGACTAATAAAAATATTTGTTCAATCTTTTATAAAATCTTGAGTTTTTGAAAAATTTTCTTTAAAAATATTTTCATCATGAATATGAGGTAAAACTATAAAATTTACTCAAGAAATTTCTAAATTTTCTATTTTTGGTTCATAAAAAACATAAAAGTTTTCCATACTTTCAAATATTTCAAATGGATGAGTAGTAAGAGATAGTCTTGGAGTATCGTGATTTCCAGCAATAATTATAGTTTTTATTCAAGCCTTTTCAAGACGCAAAAAATTTTCAACTACTACAGAAATTGCCTTATTTGATGGTTTTGATGTATGAAAAAGATCTCAAGAGTGTATGACAACATCAGGTTTTTCAAGTAATATCAAATTTATAATATATTCAAAATTTGCATAAAAATCTTCTTCACGAGTTGTATTTTCAAGTCAAATTCAAAGATGTGTGTCTGAAAAATGAAATATTTGCATAAGTTGTTTAAAAAAATTATAAAATAAAATCACTAAATTTTATTTTTACTTCTTTTAGTTTATTTTGTTTTAATTTAGCTATTTTTCATTTAATTAGCTTTTTATCTAAACTAAAAATATTATGAAACCTAAAATAAGAAGTTTTATTTAATTCTCAAATTTCTAGATCATTATTATTTAATTCAATTGAATAATTAGGATCTCAAATATTTCAGTAAATTCAAATAAGAATCAAATTATTATATTTATTAAAATTTTCATTTGATATAACAAGTGCTGGTCTTAATTTTTTGTCAGATAAATCACTAAAAGGGAATTCAATAAGTATTATATCTCAAGTATTATAAATCATAAAATATTAATTAATTTTAAATAAATTATCATTTTCACTATCTAACCAATCTTTCATTTGAGTTTCTAAAATACTATCATATTCATTTTGAATAATTTTTTCTTCTATTGATGAATTAATTTTAAACAAATTATCATTTTCTATATAAGGCAAAATAATAAACTCTTTTTTATGTCTTTTTCATAAAATCAGTATAGTTTTATCGTATTTTACTTTTTCTAAATAATTTGCTAGATTTGTTCTAAAATCAGTAATACTTGCGTAAGTCATAATTTTATAATTATGTAATTAATGTACATATTGTAACTATTTTAGTTTTAATTGCAAATTGAAAATATTATATTAAGTTTGAAAAAAAGTAAAAAAATATTTATGTTATTTAAAAATATTTTTTGACTTAAAAAAAAAGTATGTATAATGATGCCTTAATTTATAAGTATATCAAATGGGGTTAAATTTATTAAATATATGATTTAATAAACCAAGGTCATGAGTTTCAGACTTTATTTTTAAGGAAATAATATATATATCAAAATTATTTGAGATGATTTTAAGAAATTCCGAACCATCAAAAATTAAATCTCCATTAGTTTTTTATTTATTAGGTTTTATTTGAAGTCTTTCTAAAGAGGCATATTTTTTTTGTAGAATTATAGATGATTGGGGAGATTTAGATACACAACTACCAATTTGACAAGATTTTGAGAATTTAATATCCCATTTTATTTGAATTATTAATTGAAATGAAGAAATTAAATATATTTATGATAAAATATTATTAGAATTAATAAAATGATTATCAAAAAAATGAGATATTAATAATGTAAAAAATGCTTTAATTTATTTTCTTAAATCAATGTTAGTAGAATATAATAGACATGCAATAAATAAATATTGTGTATATACTTTTGATGAGTTGAGAAAATTTTATATTGATTGATTTTCATGAGTTATTGATATTTCTTTAATATTATCTTGATCTATAAATAGTAGCTTAGATTTACAAGATTTTTGTTTGTTACAATGAAAAATTTATTCAATAAGAGATTTAGAATTAGATATTAGAAAATGAATTATTAATATTCCAAAAAATATTATTGAAGAAGCTTGAATAAATGATTTCTCAAATTTTCATGATTTAATATCAAATCCTATTGTAATAAAATGGATTAAAAATGAAATACTTGAGTGTGAAAAATTAATTGATAGTTTAATGAGTATTAATTTAGATAAAAAAGCTAGAAAAGTAATTGAGTTTAAAATAGTATCTATAGGATCATTGATAGAAAGATTAAAACTAAAATATAGTATTTAGAATAATTTAATTTTAATAAACTCTTGAAAATAAAAAAGTAAAAGTATAATAAAATTAACTTTTACTTTTTTATTTTTTTTATGAACCAACTTGAACTTTCAAAACATTATTTAACTTTAGATATAAAAGATTTTTTAATATTTGATATAGAAAAATTAGCAAATCTTTTGGAGTATCATTCAGATCTTTATTATAACAAAGAAGAGCCAATAATTTCTGATTTTGAATATGATGAATTATTTAAAAAGCTTCAAATATTAGAACAAAAGTTTGGAATAAAAGAAGGGCAAACTCACAAAGTTTGAAGTGATGTTAGTCAGTCTACTTTCGCAAAAGTTCTGCATTCTCGTCCGATGATAAGCCTTGATAATACTTACAATGAAGAAGATTTAAAAGATTTTGATGAAAGAATAAAAAGAGTTTTAGCACTTGATTTTCAAAATAGTGTTCCATATACAATAGAATTTAAATTTGACTGACTTTGAGTAGAACTTATTTATAAAAATTGAGAACTTGTTCAAGCTATAACAAGATGAAATTGAATAGAATGAGAAGATGTAACTCAAAATGTAAAAACTATTAAAAATATTCCAAAAAAAATTTCTTACAAAGAACATTTAGAAGTTAGGGGAGAGGTTGTTATGCCACTTTCAGCTTTTAAAGAATTAAATAAAACAGCTCTAGAAACTTGAGGAAAAGTATTTTCAAATCCTAGAAATGCAGCTTCTTGAAGTTTAAGACTTTTAGATGCTTCAGTTACAGCTACAAGAAACCTAAAATTTTTTGCTTATGATTTAGCTAATTTTGAAGAATTTAGATTAAAAGAAGAAAAAACTACTTATTTTGATGTTATAAAAGATTTAGAAAGTTTTTGATTTGAGATTTCAAGTTATTTTTTAAAGTGTAAAAATATTTCAGAAGTTATAAAAAATATTGAAAATTTTTGAGATGTAAAAGAAAAAATAGATTTTGATATTGATGGACTTGTTATAAAAGTTGATGATGTTTGACTTTGGCAAGATATTGGTTTTACAGCACATCATCCAAGATATGCTATTGCTTATAAGTTTCCAGCTGAAATATTAACTACAAAGATTTTATCAGTAGAACATCAAGTCGGAAGAACTTGAACTATTACTCCAGTTGCAAATCTTGAACCTATTTTTATCTGATGAGTTACAGTAAAAAGAGCAACACTTCATAACTATGATGAGATAAAAAATCTCTGAATCATGGTTTGAGACAATGTTTTTATAAAAAGAGCTTGAGAAGTAATTCCAAAAATAGTTTGAGTTGTAAAAATCCCCCCTCCTAACCTCCCCCTGGCAGGGGAGGAACAAAATTCTCCCCCTGCCAGGGGGGAGTTAGAGGGGGGGCAAATTCTTCCTCCTGAAGTTTGTCCAAGTTGTAATACAAAACTTTTACGCGATGAAGAAAAAGTTAGATTTTATTGTCCAAATCACTTAAATTGTCCTGAACAAATCAAGCAAAAACTTATTCATTCAGTTTCTAAACAAGGTTTAAATATTGATTGACTTTGAAGCGAACAAGTTGAACTTTTCTTGGAAAAAGGATTTATTTGCGATTTAGCAAGTATTTTTGAGCTTGAAAATAAAAAAGATTTGATTTTGGCTTTACCTTGATATAAAGAGAAGTCAGTTCAGAATTTATTAAATGCTATAGAAAATGCTAAAAAACAAAAAATAGTTAATTTTCTAGTTGCACTAAATATTCCAGGAATCTGACCACAATCGGCAAAAGAATTAGCTAAACTTATAAATAGAGATGATGAATTTTTAAATTTCAATTTTTCTATAGAAGAATTAGAAAATTTGCAAGATGTTTGAATAGAAACTGCTAAAAATATTTATAATTTTTTTAATAATGAGAAAAATAAAGATTTACTAAAAAAACTTTTAAACTATATAAAAGTTGAATATAAAGAAGAAGTAATTTGATGAAAGTATGAATGAAAAAAAATGTGTATAACCGGAAGTTTTGAAGGATTTTCTCGTGATGAATTAGTTGAAAAACTAGAAAAAATGTGATGAAGTTTTGTATCAAGTGTTTCAAAAAATACAGACTTTTTACTTGCATGAGAAAAAGCCTGAAGTAAGCTAGAAAAAGCAAAAAGTTTATGAGTGGAAGTAATAAGTTTGGAGGAGTTTTTGGAGTAAAAAAAAGGGCTTTCGCCCTTTTGATGTCTGCATATTTGCAGATTGTCTCAGCTATACAGTATGTATTGAATATATAGCATATGACACCAGTAAACCAGAAAAATCCGTCCATATGTTGGATGTTGTATAATCCAACATAGAACATGAATCCAAAAAGGCAGAGAAACAACAGTAAAAATACTTCATCAATGTATTTCATGTTTCACTCCTATTGTTTATGGTATTTTTAATATAAAAATATTTTCTAATTTGTCAAATTATGCCAAAAGAAATCCCAGAAATTCTCCGTTATTTTTTGCAAGATTTGCTTGATGGGGAAATCTGATACTCTTATCGCTGAATGTTTTGATGATATAGTATTTATAAATTTGGTAAAGTTTTTGCTATTTTAGATGATAATGAAGAGTTTTATTTCAAAACTTGAGAAAATAATTTGAAAGATTATTTAGATATTTGAGCTAAACCTTTTACTTATGAAGTGAAAGGAAAACTTCACCAAATGTGTTATTATAAAATCCCAGAAAATATTTTGGAAGATAGAAGTGAGTTAAAACTTTGGATTAAAAAAAGTTTAGAAGTTGAATCAAAAACTCAAAAAAAGCCTTTAAAAAGCAAAGACTTATCAAAAAAGGTTTTAGAATATCTTTTAAAAATTCCAAAGTGAAAAGTGGTTACTTATAAAATATTAGCTCAAAATTTTAAAGTTCATCCAAGAACGATTGCTTCTATAATGAAACAAAACAAAAATCAAGATTTATTTCCTTGTTATAAGGTTATTGCAAGTGATGGAAGTTTATGAGGATATAATTTGTGAATAAAAGAAAAAATTAAAAGATTAGAAAATGATTGAATTGAAATAATTGATTGAAAAATAGATAAAAAATATTTTTATAATGAGTAAAAATGTATAATTGACCAGAAAGAAAATATTTGAGATTAAAAGAATATGATTATTCACAAAATTGATTTTATTTTGTGACGATTTGTACGAAAAACAGAGAAAATATTTTTGGAGAAATTATTGATGGGAAAATGGTTTTAAATGAATATGGGAAGATTGTGGAAAAATGTTTTTTAGAAATCACACAACATTATCAAAATGTTCAATTGGATGAATTTGTGATAATGCCAAATCATTTCCATTGAATTATAATAATTGTAGGGGACGATTATTATCGTTCCGATATGAATAATGGGAATGAAAATATTCATTCCCTACCAAATTTATCAAATATTATAAAATGATTTAAAATTTGATGTACAAAACAAATAAATTCAATTCAAAACGATTTCATATTTTTTTGGCAAAAATCATTTTTTGATGTAATTATAAAAAACGATGAACAATTAAATAAAACAAGACAATATATTTTAGATAATCCATTAAAACGGGAATTTGATAAAAATAATCCAGAAAATATAAAATAACAAAAATGTAGGGAATGATTATTATCATTCCAAATAATATTCAGGAACGAAAATATTCGTTCCCTACAAAATTAATAATTTAAAAATTATGTTAAACAAATTATATCAAGATTTACAAAACCTTTCAAATCCAGATAAAGCAAAAATACTATCTTGATTTTTTAAAACTTGACCAGGACAATATTGAGAGTGAGATATATTTCTTTGAATAAATGTACCAACTTTGAAAACTATTGCAAAAAAATACAAAGATTTATCATTTACTGATATAGAAAAACTTTTTGCTTCAAAAATTCATGATCATAGATATCTTGCACTAAATATCATAAAAATAAATTATGAA
>CAYOIP010000033.1:0-12263 GCA_964404065.1 uncultured Candidatus Peribacteria bacterium | reverse complement strand
TTTCCTATCATCTTGATTTATACCCGAATTATTTTTATAAATCCCAGAAAAATATTCAGAAAATGTTGTTGGGAATGTCATCCTAATCTTATATCCATTTATAATTGGGAAATCTAATGTTGTGGTATTACGTTTATGAGACTTTGTATTATTTGTAGAATGAATATCTACAACTTCTATATCAGCAACTCAATAAAAAACTCATGATAGTGTATTTGATACTTTTTCACTTAGAGACCTTAAATCAAGAGTATTCATTTTTTGTGATGACAAAAAAGTATCTAACTCATTTAATAAGGCATTATTCCTTTGTGATATATAACTTTCTGAAAATTCTCTTAAAAAAACTCTTCACATTGACATAATGGATTCATTAGTGAATTTTATACAAGATCCTGCATCATCAGAACAAAATCATTTTTTACATCATTTTTCACAATTCTCTCATAATTCTCAAGATTTTCTTAATTTAAATTCTCAGATATTTTGATAAAACCTATTTATATCAATTCAATATCTACTGAAATCAAATTCTCAAGTATTAATTTGAACAAACTTAGCGTAGTTTTCAAATGCAGAGCATTGACTCTCTTTATCATTAAAAAAAGAATAACAATATCAAATAGATGCATACATCAAAGAATAAACAAAAAGTAGGTGTGATGAAATTTTATTTTTATCTATATACTTTGTCAATTTTTGTAAAAATTCTTTTAATTTATCACTCTTTGATGATGCTAACCTTGATAACACTATATTAAATATTTTTAATTTAATAACTTCAAAATTTTCATTTGCAGATGAGTTTTCAGAGAAAAGAAAATCTAGAAGTCCAAAAAGAATTTCTTCTGGTAAGTCATTAGACAAAACCAAATTATGTATTATTTCTAAATTATCAACATCAGTTACCTCATTTCAATTAATTATTCATTGCAAAAATCACAATAAATTATCTTTATAATTAAATAATTCATCAAAACTTAATTGTTTGTATCAATCATAATTTTTTATTAGAATACTATCACAAACTTCTTCTATATATTCAAAAGAATTGTAGTCTTGCTTTTCTTCTCAACATGAAGTTGAAGTATATTTTAAAAAAGAATCAATGATAAATTTAAAATCTTCATTTTTTCAAATATCTTGAAAATTATATCATCATTCTCTTAATTTAAATACTATTAATGATACTATATGTACTAAATTTATATATGAAACTCTTTTAATTGCTTGTTCTCTTAAGTCTGGTCTATTTCAAAAGTTTGATTTTTCACATCTACGGTATCACTCTAATGTATTAGTATAAATTATTCTATACTCTGAAAAAAATGAGTCTATTTTATTTTTTTGTTTTTCACCTTTTTTATTTTTTTCTCCCTTTCTCGCTAATGGAACATATTTTATATAAGTAAAATTCAAATCTAAAAGTCATAAAACATATTCAATCATATTTTTTATGTCTTTATTTTCGTATGATTTTAAATCCAAATAACTAGATAATTCATTAATTTTTTTAATTACAAAATCTCTCAACTCTAAAATATCATCTCGTCTTAAATTATCATTTTGACTAAACATACATATCATATTCAAAACTCAACAAAGACGAAAAAAAGATTCAATAGTTGAAAAAGTTTCTTTAGAATTTAAATCACTAGATGATTTAATTTTTTCAATATATTTATCAAATAATGCTCAGAAATTATTTTCACTATATACGTCTCCATCTTCAAAAAAATTAACATCATATCATACAGATAAAAGATAAATGAAAAAATATATTTCATCATAAGAATTTGCCTTCCCATCATCAATAACCTTTTGAAATCTTGAAAAAAGATAATCATTAACTTTTGATTGAAATTCAGTTTCTTTTAAGAGAGACTTAACCATCTCATCATCACTATTTCATGATAAAAAGTTATCTTTAATTTTATTTATAACTTGTTCAAAGGAAGTTCACTCAATTGATTCTCAAACTTGTTTTTTTACACCTAAAAGTGTTTCTCAAGTTGCAACTTGATATCTTCATAAATCTAATTTTTCAACTCACTCTGGCAATGTTCTTGTTAATGATACTGACATACTTTTTTAATTAATATAAAAATTTCTTTATTTCAATTTTCTCATTTTAATATAGAATTTTTAATGAGAAGTATTTCTACTCATTTTTTTTGTAAAAGCAAGAGAAAATTTGACATTTTTTCTTGACTAATTTTAATATCTTTCGGAACTCAAAGCTTAGTTAGATTTTCATTTCAAACTTCAAATTGTGGTTTAAATAATAATAAAGCCAAAGTTTGATTATTCATCAAATCTAAAATTGCGTCAATAATTAAACTCAAACTTATAAAAGAAACATCACAAACTACTAAATTTATCTCTTCTTTTATCAAATTTTTATCAAATTTTCTGATATCAGTATTTTCTATGGAAACAATTTTTTCATTATTTTTTAATTTTTCATGAAGTTGAGCCGTTCAAACATCTATTGCATAAACTCTTTTAACTCATCTTTCTATCAAAATTTGCGTAAATCATCAAGTGCTAGCTCAAACATCAACACAAATAAAATCATTTACTTCTAAATTATTTTCTTCTAAGAATCATTTTAACTTTAAAGCACTTCTTGAAACATAATTTATTTCTTCAATATTTTCCTCAACTATATCGTCTTTTCACAATAAAAAAGAAGATTTAGTAATAACTTTTTTGTTAATACTTACCTTCCCTTGACTGATAAAAAACTGAGCTCTATTTCTAGAAACTCAAAGTTTTTGTGATAAAAATAAATCTAATCTCATATTTTAATGTAGTAAATCTCTATTAATTCTTGATTCTTCAGGTAAAACTTGATTCATATATTTACTTCAACTTCTTACATCATATGGAATATCAACTTTTCATAAAATAGTTTCAAAAGCATATTGCCCAATTTTCATTCAAACATAAAGACGAATTGGTAAAACATTTATATTTGTCATTTCTAATGTTATAGTTCATTCAAATCCCGGATCTATAAATCAAGCAGTAGAGTGAATAATAAGTCAAAGTCTTCATAAAGAACTTCTTCATTCACACCTTGCAACTAAATCATTTGGAATTTTTATTTTTTCTAAAGTTACACCTAAAACAAAATCATTTGGATGTAATACAAAACTATCTCCGTCTTTTAAGGTTATAGTTTCAACATGTTCAACATTTACTCACTCAATAACATCTATACAAGTTTGTCTTGATCTTCTATAAATTTTAAAAACATTTCAAAGTCTAAAATCTAAACTTGCAGGTCAAATTTGCGCAGAAACATCGTAATCTCAAAAAAGAGGAATACATTCTATTTCTTTATTTTGAAGTCTTTTTTTTATTTCACTATCAGATAAAATCATAAAAATTAGTTAAAAATTAATTTCAAGTTCCTGTTTCTGGAACTACATCTCAAATACTTTTTTGTAATTCATTTAATGAATCAACTGTATTATTTACAGCTTTTGTAGTTTCATCAATTGCTTTTGCTGTTTTATCAACATTTGTTTGAATAGTTTCAATTTTTTGTTTTGTATCCTGAACTGAAGTTTCTACATTTTGTTTTATTTCAATTGCTTGATCTTTAGTTTGTTTAAATTTTCATATTAAATCAAAATTTGTTATAAAATCATTTAATTCATTTCTAAAATTTATAACATTTTTATTAAATTCACTAAATCAAAATTTTTCTGCAATACTTGAAGTAACTGATGGAAAAGCAAAAATAGAAACTATATAGAAAACTATCAATGCCAAAATAAACAAAATAATTTTTTTCATAAATAAAAATTAAAAAAGTATATTAACATTTGCTAATATACTTTTTATTATAATTTTGTCAAAACTTTAGTCTTGCCCTAAAATATCTCATACATTTGTATGTTCTTTTTTCAAAATTTCTCTAAGTTCTAAAATCTCTTTTTCATTAATTTTCGCTTCAATATTTTTTCTTTGAGAGAAATCCTCTTTTTTAATATTTACTTGCAAAAGATTATCTTTTATCTCATTTAATTTATTTTTCAAACCTTCTAAATTCTCTTTATTTAGGTTCATTACACTTCATAAATTTATTTGTGACATTTCAGCTTTCACAAAAGTATGCTTATCACAAGCAGGACATAAAACATCTAGATTTATACTATTTCAAGCAGCTCAAACAACCTCTAAATTATTTTCTGAGACTTTTCAATTACAGTTTGGACAAACAAAGTTTCAAATTAAAGAATCAATTAATGTTTTTAATATTTGGTAATTCATATTTATTTTTGTTAATTTTTAATTTAGTTAATTATATCACTATATTATATAGATTTCAAGATATTTTCAATTCTTTGTATTGACTTTTTTATTCCAAGTATGAAAATTAATTCTAAAGCACCTGGTGAAAATTCTTCTCAACTTAAAGCAACACGAACTGGCCATAAAACTTGCCCATTTTTCATTCCATTTTCTTGTATTTTTTCTACAAAAATATTTTTTACTTCTTCTATACTTTCAAAATCACTAGATTTACTTTTTAAAATATCTAAAGCTATTTCTAATCATTTTTTAGCCGTTTCAATATCTTCTATTTTCATTTTTGGGTTTATAAACAAATCTTTCATCTTTGAAGTTATTTCAAATTCATTATAAAAAAATGTAGTTAAGTTTTTATAATCTTTTAGGGTTATAAGTCTAGTTTTTAGTTCTGAAATAATTTTTTCATTATAAGATTTATCTGCCTTTAAAAATACATTTTGATAAAAATCATTTTCATAAGTTTCTAAATAATTTGATAATTTTTCATATAATTTATCTAAAGACATATTTTTTATCACATTTGAATTTACCCATTTTAGTTTATCTATATCAACCAAAGCTCAGGCAGAACTCATTTTTTCTAGTTTGAAATCAAATTCTCTATAGTTTTTTTCAGGATTTTCTCATCTCCAATCTTCAAAAGAAGCATTAATCATATTACACAAAAAGTCTTGTATCGCTTCAACCAAATATCAATCTTCAAAATAATATTCAACATTTGCTTCAACATCTTTTCTTTTTGATAATTTTCTTCTTGATTCTCACTCAATTTTTACAAGTGGCGAAATATGTGCATATTTTGGTGGAGTCCATCACATCGTTTGGAATAATTGCAAATGAAGTGGAAGCGAAGCAAACCATTCATCTCATCTGATAACCAAAGTCGTCCCCATCAAATAATCATCAACTATATGAGCAAAATGATAAGTTGGGAGTCAATTTACTTTCATAATAACTATATCTAGAAAATTTTCTCAAATAAAAACATCTCATTTTATCTCATCATGAACTTGTATTTTTTTCACAATATTCCCTTCTGATTTATATCTAATTACAAATTCTTTTCCCGCATCAATTTCTTTTTTTACTTCTTCTAAACTCGCATTTCTCCATTTAGAATATTCTCCATAAATTCAAGTTGGAACTTTTGATGCTTCTTGGATTTCTCTGATCCCAGTTATTTCTTCTTCAGTTAAAAAACAAGGATAAGCAAGTCATCTAGAAACTAAATCTTTCAAAAATACTTTATAAATATATTCTCTTTGGCTTTGTGTATATGGTCAATAATTCCCTACATCTTCATAGTTTTCTCAAATAGGTCATTCATCAAAATCAATTCAAAATATTTTTAAAATATCAATATACTTCTTCATAGCTCATTCTATTTCTCTTTTTTGATCAGTATCTTCAGCTCTTAGAAATAAAACTCAATTATTTTTATGGGCAAATATTTCATCAACCATTGTGGTATATAAAGTTCAAATATGAAAAAATCAAGTCGGACTTGGAGCAATTCTTGTAACAACTTGTCAAGCAGGTCTTTTTGGATATTTTGCAATTATACTTTCTGGAGTATCTGTAATTTCTGGAAATAATAAATTTTCTAAAGTCATTTTATTTACATTAAAATCTAAAAATATGGCTTATTATATGAAGAAAATAAAAAAATCAAAACTTAAAAGTTTTGATTTACCTTTCTATCACTCAGCTAGAAAATACTCAATCACGACTACAATAAACTCTTAACTCAAAACTATCTAAATATTCTATATCAAAACTTCAAGATAACTCATCTCAAATTTTAAACTTTTTTTCTTCAATCATATCTCAACTATCGTCAAAAAGAGCAACTTTATAAACAAAATGTTCTTCTTGCATAGGATGCTCTATTTGTCATATTTCAAATTTTAAAACATCTCAATTTATCTCATAAATTGGAAAATGTTCAGCTTCAAAGTTTGTAAGTTTATTTTTATCAATTGGATAATTTATTTGCTCTTCTAATACTACAAAATCATCTTTATGTGTATCACAAAATGGACAAAAAAAGTCATTTGGAAGTGAATCAAAAAAAGTATGTGGAGCTAATCATAAATCCTCATCTCAAAGCATTTCATCATATATATAATCACATCAAGTGCAGTGGTATTTCATAATTTTTTATTAGAAAATATTTTAAAATAAAAAATTATTGATTTTTATTTCAATAATTTCTTTAATTCTGGAAGTGATTTTTTTATAGTATCCCATATAATTCAGTCTTCCATTCAAGCATAGTCATGAGTTATTTTATTTCTAAAACCTCTCATATCTACAAATGGAATATTTTTATAATCATTATTTGTTAATTTTCAAAGTTTTATTCAACATTCTCAAATATGTTGAAGTTGCATACAACAAGCATCAAATGTTTTTTCATCGTCACAAAAATCTCAGAAATCCATATTTCAAACATATTTCTCAATTTTATCAATTCAATTTAATATTTCATTTTCGTAAAATTTTATATCTTTTTGCATATTTAAAAAATAGGAGTTAAATCTTTTTCTATGTAAGGTTTTAGATATGGATGTATTTTTCTTTTACTAACAAAATCAACTTTTTTTACATTAAACTCTTTCACTAAAATATCTTCTAAATATTGTAAAGTTCAAAGTGTAGTAATATGCTTTCAATCTAACTCATAAACCAAATCTAAATCACTATTTTCTGTTGCTTCATTTCTAGCATAAGAACCAAATAATGATAAATGTGATATTCAAGAAGTTATAAATTTTTGTTTAAATTCTTCACTAGATAACTTTTCTTTTATGTATTCACTTTGTAACATAATTATAAAATTATTTTTAAACTAAATTTAGTATATTGAAATCTAAAAAAAATCAAAACGAATTCGTTTTGATTTTTTTTATTAAATCTTTTCTCAGCAACTAGAACAATAAGGCATTCATTTAACAGTAAGATTATTACATTTTTTACATTTCACTTGTATTTCGTGGCTACATAAAGGACAAAATGGCTTTGTAAAATCAACACTATTTCAACAATTAGGACACTTTTTATCACTTATAAATCTTTTTAAAACATTTTCTGGAGAATATAATCTTTTTTGTATTTTATAAACTAAAAATCAGAATATTCAAATAATAATAACTGGCCATAAAAATTGAAGTAGATAAACAACTGGCTCAAAATATGATAAAAATTCTAAAACTAGTTTTAATAATTTATGTGGAATTATATCCCAAATAAACATAACTGCAATTTGCAATAAAACTAGTCAATAAGCAAAAGTTGCAACAGAAAATATTATAGTATGTGGAGAATTTTTAACTTTTTGTTTAACATAAATTCTATACAAAGCAAAAAATACTACTATAGAAAATACAAATGATAAAACTGCAACTATAAGTCTATACATCAAATAGGCTGATTTATAATCCTCTTCTGCCTTTTTAAGTTTTTCTTTCAACTTATCTACTTCAGCACTATTATCTTTTTTGATTTTTGATATTTCATCATTTAAAATACTAATTTGTTTTTCAGTATTTTCTATTTGAATATGATTATTTTTAATATCTTCTTGAATTTTGTTTTTATCATAAATTTGATTGTTTTCATCAGCAATTTTCTCAGTTAAAGAAGTGTTATAATTTTGCTCGGCTTGAGTTAAATTATATTCAAAAGTAGATTTTTGTGACTCAAGAGTTGAAATAGAATTATTTAAATCAATTATTTTTTGATTTGGTCAAGAAAGACTTGAATATTCAGGATCAAAATCAAATTTTGGAGTTTCTGATGAAATTTGACAGTTATCATATGAATAATTATAAGAATCGTAATAATAAATATCATCTTTATTTTCACTTAAATTATTTACTAAACTTGTTATACAATAAGGAATATCTGTTGGTTTTTCTGGAATTTCCTCAATAATACTGAGTGTCCACTGAGCTGAAGCAATTATCGCTCAAAACATACAATAAAGTAAAAAATATCAAAGCTTTGTAGTTTGCTTTTCTGATAATTCTTCTCAAGCTACAGCTTCTACTTTTAGTTTTGGTCTTCTAAAAATTTTTTCTCTAACAAAAGAAACTATATCAAACATATTTTTATAATTAAAAAATAATGCCTATATTATATAATTAAACAAAAAAAATCAAACAAATATAAAAATAAAAGTTCTTGAAAATCAAGAACTTTTATTAAATTAATTACATCTTTATCACCAACTTTTCAAGTGGAAATCTTACTTTTTGCAAATTTGCATATTTATCATCTTCACTTCTGTATCAAATAGGAAGTGCAGCCACTGTTGCTAATCATAATTTTTTAAGTCATAATATCTCATTATAAGCATTTGTATCAAGTCATTCCATAGGACAAGAGTCAATTTGTTTACTTGCTAAAAATGTAAGCATATTTCATAAAGCTATAAAAACTTGCCTATTAGCCCAAGAAGTTTTTGCCTCAGATGAAAGTCAATTTAAAAATCATTTCATCATTCCTTCATATCATGCAATATCCTCTCTTTTAACTCATCTAGTTTTTACTAAATCCTCAACATATTCATCTACCAATTTATCTCAAGCATTATCAATTCTAGCTAAAACAAATAAATGTGAAGCATCAACAATTTGAGATTGATTCCAAGAAACTGGAAGTAATTTTTGTCTTAATTCTTTATTCTCCACAATAATTAATTTCCAAGGTTGTAATCAATAAGCAGAAGCTGTTAATCTAAATACCTCTAAAATTTCATCTAAATCTTCTTTTGATACTTTTTTATTTTTATCAAATACTTTTGTTGCATATCTCCATTTAAGTGAGTCTAATAAATTCATAAAAAATAAGTTAAAAATAAAATCGCTATATTTTGTATAGCTTTTATAATATATAATATTTTTTTATAAATGCAAATTTTTATTATTAATTAATTTTAAATATCAATATATAAAAAGTAATAAAAAGAAAATAATAGCTAATCAAACAAAAAATACTCAAAAATCCAAACTAAAATAAGATATAAAATTAAAAATTATACCTAATATCAAACTTCAAAATAAAAAACTAATTAAAAATCACAAAAAAACTAAATAAATAAATTCAAAATTTAAAGCTTGTAATAATTTTTTCTTATTTCCTCATAGCATATTCAAAAGTTTAATTTTCTCAGTTTTAAAAGTAGATAAAAACGAAAGTGATACTATAAAACTTAAAAATGAAAATATAAAAATATATCAAAGACACAAATAAACTACAACTAAAATTTGATTTGCTATAGAAATAACTATTTCAAGGATTTCTTTAGTTTTTATAAATGTTAAATGATTTCCTACTTCATCTGACAAAATTTTTTCTATATTTGGAAATTTTTCAGATTCTTTATAAGACAAAATATAATTTTTGGGATACTTTTCAAAATCTTGTTTGTCTAGTTGGAAGAAAAAAAATGGATTGGTTCCGTTTCTGACAGCTTCTCTAAAATTTATTACTTCCAAAGTTTTTTCAAGTCCAGCAACTGAAAAAGTTATTTTATCTCAAAGTTTCAATCCAAACTCTCAAGCAAATTCTCTATCAACTGAGACTCAAGAAGTTTTTAATGGTTTTCAAGATAATATTTTATTATCTAAAATTTTAGTCGTTGAAGAAAATTCTCTAGAAAATTGTCTAGGAACTCTTTCTTGATTTAGAAATTCCTCTAAAGTTTTTCAGTTAATAGTTTTTATTCTTAGTGTAACAATTTCAAATATTTCATCATCGCTAAAATATTTTTTAATTCAGTTTATATCATTTTGTTGCACATTTATAACAAAAGTATCATTTCAAGTTTTGGTAATATTTTGTAGATAATTTAGAAAACTTCCAGAAAATACATAAAAAACAAATATAGAAATAAATGAAATAATTCCGGAAAATATTATAAGAAATGACACATTTCCAGGTTTAATTGTGGAACGAATCGCATCAAAAAGATAGAAATTTGTTTTTTGTAGGGAACGCAGGCCTGAGCTACCTAGAATTAATATTTTTTCTATCAAAACATAAAAAATAAGTATAAGTAAAATAAATCAAAAACTATACAAAAAACTATCAATTATATTTATTCCCGAGATAAGATTTACTCAAAAAAATCAAGAAAAAATAAGTCATAAATATATAAAATAATCTCAAATACTAAAATTTGAAAAATTTCACTCATCTTTTATCAAAGAAGAAATATCAGATTTCCAAACTTTATAAACAGGAGAAAAAACTCACACAAAAAGCAAAACAAGAGTTATAAAAAAACCTTTATAAAATGACTCAAATTTACTTTGAAAAAACTCATATTTTATTGAAATCAAATTCATAACTCAAATATTGAGTAAATATGCCAGTAAAAAACTTGATAAAAATACTCAAAATAAAACTAAAAAGTTATAATAAAAAATTTTTCTCTTTTTTAGTCAAAAAATATTTAAAAGTCCAATAGTTTTTTTTATTTTCTTAAAAAAAGTTTCAAGCGAAAGTATGACAATAAAAAAAGTTAAAACAAAAACAACTAAATTAAAAAAATTAATAAACACATAAAATCTATCAGTAATATCTCAAATACTATCATTTCTATCAGTCAAAGTTCTTACTCTAAAATCCTTGAGAATTGGATCATTTCTTAAAATTTCTTTATACTTTTGCTCATACTCCCCCTTAAAAAGCAGATAATATTCATAATCCAAACGAGAATTGGTAGAGTTTAAAGTCTTATCAAATTCATCTATTGGCAAATAAAGTGTATTTTGACTCGCATAAATACTTATATTTCAAAGTGGAGATTTTTTAATGACTCATTTTACCAAATATTTTTTTCCTAAAATTTCAAGAGTATTTCAGTATTTTTCTAAAGTATTTTGATTAACAATTATTTTCCCATTTTCATTTATTATCTCATATTCAAACTGATTATAAAATGGATAATTTTCGCTATGATAAACTATTTCTACCAAACTTGGATTTTTTTCATTATCAAACAAAGTTGAGTTTATAGATATAGTTTTAGCTATATCAAAAGTATTTTCATATTTTTGCATAAAAGCATTTTCGTCTAAATCATCTCTATTTGACAAAACCATATCTCCTCAAACAAGAGGTTTAATTTGATCTTGTAAATAGTCTTTTACTGATAAGACGATATTATTCCCGAGAATATAAGAAAATAAGCTCAAAAATACTGCCAAAAATACAAAAACAAAGTATTTTTCTCAGGTTTTTAGAGTGATTTTGGTGATTTTTGAGAGCATAGATTTTAAAGGTTAATTCATAATTTGTAGAGACACGATTTATCGTGTCTTATTTATATTAAAATATTTTTTAGGTTTATTTTTTAGACGCGATAATAAAAAATTACATAAAAATATTTTCAGTATTATTTTTATCAAGTTCCCATTTTAAGGGATTTTCAAAGATATATTGTCTAATTCTTAATAATTCATCTTCATTTCTTATTATTCTATCATAATAATTTGGTTGCCAAACAAAAAATAAATCGTTATTTTTGACACATGATAAATCGGTGTCTTTACGGTATTTATTTATTAAAAATTTTGTTTTTCATTTTAATTGTCTGATTATAAATCAAATATGATTTTTATTCATCATAATATTTTTATTTCATGTAATTCATCATTTTTGTTTTTCTGTAGAGACGCGATTTATCGCGTCTTGATTTAAAACATTTTGATTATTTTCTGAGACACCTTCTGAGACGCCATAAATGGACGTCTCTACGCAATTATTTTTTACAATCAAAATCAAATGAATATGATTTGGCATAACAATAAATTCATCTATTTTTATATAATCAAAATGTTTTTCTAATCAAACAATTTCATCAAAAACAATCCTTCAAATCCCATTCAAAATCATTTTTCAATCAATTATTTCACCAAAATAATTTT
>CAYOIP010000032.1:0-12461 GCA_964404065.1 uncultured Candidatus Peribacteria bacterium | reverse complement strand
TGATATGATTTATCAACAAAACTAAAAAAGCAAATTGACATTTTAGTTGATAAAAAAGTAAATGAAAAAAATGCTCCAAAAATTTTAAAAAAGATAGACAATATTGATAAAACAAAATTTAGTGAACCTAAAAAGGAAGCAATAAATTATATTTATAAAAAAGTTGAAGAAAAATTAGAAAAACAAAAAACTATTTCTTGAAGTTTCTTGCAAAATTCAAATTCTTGAAGTAATATTATACAAAATAATGATTTAAAAACTGAAAAAACAACTCAAAATACAACTCAAAATACGACTCAAATAAATTATAATGATGTAAAATATCAAACAAAAATAGATAATTCTTATTGAAAATGATTAACTTTTATTGACTCTACAAAAATAAAGGAAGATTGAAAAGTTTTATTTAACTGACATCGGTATTTTTTACAAAGTGATGAATATTATGAAGAAATGAATAAAAATAAAACTCCTATAAAAGTTGCTGGAAGTTTTTGAAATGATAAAAAAGTTTATAACACAGAAGAAAAAGGATTTGTTTTTTCTTATCCTGATTGATGAAGTTCTGTTAAATCTGGAAATATTCAAAAACAAATTGATTTAATCAGATATAATGAAAATTTTTATTTTCAGGATATTTATTTAATAAAATGAGTTTCTTTAGAAAATGCACCTATAAAAATAGATTATGTATTTTGACCAGAAGGCATATTTTCTATAAGAGAATTTATTGTTTCATCAAATTTTGTTTTAAAAAATGATAATGATAAATTAACAATAAAAGAATATTTAAATGAATTAGCAAATAAATACAGGAATGTTTCTAATAATTCTTTCTTATTTGTTTTAAATTTAAAATAATTTTTAACTTTATTTTTATGAAAAAATATTTTTTGGAGATTTATGACTATTTTTAGTCTTAGATTAAATTTTATTTATTTTATATTTTATATTTTTAGATTATGATAACAAAAACACAAATAGAAAAATTATATAAAAATTATTTTGATTATTATAAAAACATCAGTGAGGCAAATAAATCTTTTCCTTTTTTCTTTAATTTTGATAATCATTTCTATGATGAAAAAAAAGAAACTATTTTAGTTTATTGACAAGAAACATTCTGATATCCTTCAAAACACTGGGTAAGTAAAACAACTAAAAATAGTTTATATTTTGGAACAAGTTGTTTATTTGATGATTGTATAGAATTAAATTTTTTATGTTATAAACTTTTTGATTTTCCCAATTTAGCAAATATTGATAAATCAGTTCAAAAACATTTTATTAGTCCTTTTTGGAAGTTTTTAAAGCAGTTAAGAGATAAGTATCCTCAAAAAGACTATAATCTAGTTTGGTCTAATATAATAAAATTTGATATTAATTGAAAAAGAATAGAAGATGATATTATTAAAAAATTATGAATTAATTTTATAACAGAGCATAAAAATATATTAACTGAGGAAATTAAAATTATAAATCCAAAGAAAATTATAATACTCTGAAAACAAAAAGATAAAAATACAATTTATAATAAAATTATTTTAGAAACTTTTACTAGTTCTCCTGCAAATATCATTATAAATAATTATGTAAATAAAGATACACTAAATAATATATATCATATTTCTCACCCAAATTATCTTATTAGAGAAAAACAAACTTTTAAAGACATTATAAATAAAATAATTTAATTTTTAACTACCTACTTATGAAAAAATTATTACTAACAATATTTTTTGTATTTTTATTACAAAATACCTTTAATCTAAATTGATTTTTCTCTCCATCTGAATACTATATTTCACCTATAAAACAAGATAAAACTCAAATTTATCTTAAAGAATATGAGGAAGAATATTTTTGAAAAGATAAATTATTGAAAGATTTTTCAGGTTCTTTAAGAGATAAAAAAATAGATGAAATATTCAATGAAATTGATGCTAAAACAATTTATTTAAACACTTTAAAATACAAAATTAAATTATCAAAAAAACAAAGTGAAAAAGATGAACTTATTCAAATAAATAATGACCATACTGATAGACTTAGTGCATTATATAAATTATTATGAGAAAAAGAATGACTTTGCTTTGATGAAAACGATAAAGCCTGTATTTATACTCAAAATTACTTAAATAGAAAGAAAAAAGTTGATACTCATAAAATAAGAGGTGAATATAATGCTGAATTAAAAGAATTATTTACAATAACTTGAAGTATTTATAATTTATATGTTAAAAATCAGGATAAATTTATTTTAACATCAAGCAAGGAAGTGGATTTATGGGATTTTGATAGTGAACTTGATGGATTTGTATTAGCCATAAAATCAGTAAATGCAAATTTAAAATATACTGAAATTGAAAAACAAGCAAAAAAACAAGAATATAAAAATTTATATTTCAATGAATTGAAACCAGCTATAAAAGAAACTGAAATAAATAATTTTTCAAGTTTTCTTGATAAAGAAATAGAATATATAACAACTAATTCATCAAATAGTAAATTATTAAAAAAAGATTATTATTATTTAAGTAATTCATTTAGAAATAATTTAACTAAAAAAATCGAAAAAATACCACTTGAAACAAGGACTTTATATATTTGAAAAATACTTACTCAAGTAGATAATGCTATTGTAAAAGAAACAAAACTTGAAAAAAGAAAAGTTTACAGAGAACTAAAGAAATTTTTACAAAAAGAACTTACAAAAACTTTAGAGATATTATGAAAACTTTAAAAATAAAATATATAAATAACTCTAATAATGAAAATCTTTTGTATTTTTAAGCCCTTTATGATAAAATAAGTAAAATTATATTTAAAAAGGTAAAAATGGCAGATACAATAAAATGACCTGAGATAAATAATCAAGAGAGAGTTATAAATCCTCCTACAGTTGTGAGAACTGCAGAGAGTTTATGAATTTCCCAAACAACTGCCTGAAGTATATTAAAAGTAAGTTCAAGTGTATCAAAAACTTTAGAAAATCCTGAAATAAAAAAAGATGAAAATGATAGTATAAACTGGAGTAAAGAAGAAAGAATAAAATTAAAAGAAGAGTTACTAATTTGAGAATTAAGAAAAAATCTTATTACAAAATACCCAGAACAAAAAGATTTTTTTCTAAAGGCTAAAATTAGGGTAATGCAACTTGGAAAGAATTATCAAGAGCATCAAGATATGACCAAAGAATTAAACGGAAATATATTCTTAATTTTTTCTCAAGATGGTAAATTAATATCATATTTAAATAATGATTGAAGTACAAATTTTGATATATGAAAATTTAATTTTGACGATGATTTTGCTAATTTATTATGAAAAAAAGTTAAAACCTGATATATTAGAAAAAATGGTCAATGAAAATTAGAATTGTTTGATGAAAAAGAAAATAAAACTTATATTGAATGAACAAATAGATTTAACTTACATATATTTTTCTTTTATTTACAAACTTTGAAAAAATAATTTCAATTATCTAATATACCTTTTGAAAATTATATTAGATAATTGATTAAAAAGTTCCTCTTTCTTAGTATATTCTTTAAGTTCTTTTAATTTTCTAATATCATTATTTTTACTATGATTTTCATACTCTTTCCAAACAGGAATAACCTCTTTATCCATAACTTTCTCTACCTCTTGTAATTTTTCTCTTACAAGCACTAAATTATATCTTGCTTCTCATTTTGTTTTTTCAATAAGAGCATCAATATCATTTGTATCAAATTTATCATTTCAACCTTTTAAAATTGTCTCTTTATAGACATTCATAGCATTTTGAGTAGTAAGAGCCTCATTTGTTCTTCAAACAATACTATCACCAAATATTTGAGCTAATTTTAAAGAATTATTCGTAATTGCTAAAGCCTCTCTTGAGGCTTTTAATTGTTTAGCATTCGTTCAAATAGAACTAAAAAGAGTATTACTACTATCAATTCAATCTCTTGCTTTTATACCTCATTCTAATGCCTTTTCTCATCATTTAACTATTCATCTAGAAGTAATAGAAACTCATTTAATTTTATCACTTGCATAAGTCTCTATTTTTTGAAGGTTTTTTGATAAAAAAGTATCAACTCCTTTTAACATATTTTCAGGAATTTTTCCACTCGCTTTTAATCATTGAATGATAGTATTAGGAAGAGCTAATGCTCATAGTTTAGATGGATAATATTTAAAACACAAAACAATTGCTACTATATATGATAAAACATAAACTCAGTCACTTATTTTACTAAAATTTTTAGCAAGTTCATTTAATAATTCACCTCAATTACTCGCAATTTCTTTTGATAATTGAATTACATTCTGAACCATAGTATCAGGAGTAACAACAATATCTACACTTGATTGAGTATAATCAAGAAATCAATCAATTGCTCCAGCTCACATAGCAAGAGGTAATGAAGCAGTATCAATAGTTGCTTCATTTATAGATTTATTGTATTCTTTTGGAATAATTCAAGCATTGTTAAAAAACTGTAAAACTTCATTAAATTTTCCAGTTTCTATACTTCTTCTGAGAATTGCTTCATACTCGCTATCATTATCTCAAAATTTATAGAGTTTATCAGAACTTACATCCTTTATCAGAGATATAACAATTTTTGTTCCATCGCTCACTCAACTTCTGAGTACATTAAACGAATATAAAATAACCTTTCATATTTCTTCAATACTGAGAGGTCTTGTTTCTGCTTTTTCTAGAATATTAAGTAAATTTCATAATCTTTCTCAAAAAGTAAGAATAAAATCATTATTTCAGTTTAAACTTATCCCAGTTCTTAAATCCATTAAATAATTTCTAATATTTCCATTATTTGTTTTAGATATAAGTAAATCTAGTCTTTTAGATATTCATTCTAAACTTCATTTTTCTAAATTCTCAACTTTTGCTTGTAATTCATCTCTTGAAACTTCTTTTACTCTGAGTATTTCCGAAGTATCTCCGTTTATTTTTGCAACTCTAGTAGGATTGGAAATATAATATTTTCAGTCTAATTCGTAAAAAGTTTGAGTATCTGGATTATTTTTAAGTAATCAAGAAATATCATTTAAAGTTTTTTGTTCTTTTTCGTATGATATAACAAATTTTTCTAATTCTTTTCTGAGTACTTTTTCAGAGTACACAATATCATCTTGTCATTTATCATTTTGAACTAAATATCAATTTCCTAATAATAAAGGTTTTTGGTTTATATCTTGATTGTCTTTATAGTATTGTCAGTTAAATTTTATGAAATATTGAGTATTTGGATTTTCAGATAATAGTGCTTTAGCACTCACATACATTTCATCTTTTGTTTTTATTTTGCTTTCAACGGCTTGTAATCTTTCTTTATATAATCTTTGAGATTTTGAAAAATCCTCTTGTTGTTCAGTCGTAAGAGGAATATTTTTTTGTTTTTCTGGAGATGTGGAAATATTAAGAGGTTTAAAATTACTTATTGCTTCCATTATATATAAATATGATTTATTTTAATCTTTTATATTGTAGCATTTTAAATTATTAAAAGCAATTTTTTTGAATTTTCTCATTATATGAATATAATTGATAAAATTTTTAGTTTTTTAATCATAAATATGACTACCAATAAATGAAAAAAATATAATAAAGAAGAAAACAAAGAAATTGAAATAGAAGTTACAAAAACATCAGAAAAGGAACAAAGAAACACAATGGAAAAATTAACAAATTTTATGAAAAAAAGAGCAGGAATGGATTTTGTATTTTTATTATTACTTATATTAATTTTAATAATAATAGGTTTAATTTTTACTTATTTTTAAACAAAAAATGGAATATAAAAAAAGGAAAACAGCACTTTATATTCGTGTTTCTAGCACAGAACAGAAAAAACATTGATATTCATTAGCAAGCCAAAGAGAAAGTCTAACAAGACATATGCTATCCATTGAAGAATATTGATTTTATTATGATGAAGCATCTGTATATGTTGATGCTTGATTAAGTTGATGATTAAATCAAGACCATAGACCTGAATTATCAAGAATGATGGATGATATAGAAATGTGAAAAATACAAGCAGTTTTAGTTTGGAAAATAGATAGGGTAGCAAGAAGTACAATAATACTTTTAGAGTTAGTAGAAAAATTTAAGGAATATTGAGTAGAGTTTATATCTAAAACAGAACAAATTGATACATCATCACCTAATGGAGTATTTTTCTTAACGATACTTTGAGCCTTTGCTGAGATGGAAAGAAAACTACTATCAGAAAAATCAAGAGAATGAAAAGATAAAGCAACTGGTGAGAATAAATGGGTTTACTGAAGCCCACCATTTTGATATATCAAAAACAGAAAAACAAAAGAACTAGAAGTTGATAACGATAAAAGAAAGTTTATTGAAAGAGTTTTTGAATTGTATACTACAACTGATAAAAGTATTAATGATATAGTACCAATACTAGATTTTGAGTGATATTGAAAATTTTTTAATTCTACCAGAAGAAAAGCAGAAAAACAAGGTAAAATAGACCCAAAAACAATATCAGATATACTAAATAATAGAGCATATATTGATGATTATTATGTACAAAGAACAGATAACAAAAAAGATTTAAAAATTAATAAAATCATAACTACTCAAAAAAATAAGTCTGATTGGAAAAGATATTATCTTCCTAGAATAATTGATGAAGATACTTTTGACCAGGCACAAGAAAAGTTGAAAGTAAGTAAAGCAAAAAATAATAATAAATGAAAATGAACATTAAATCATATCTTCAAATGATTATTAATATGTTGAGAATGTTGAAGTAAATATCAAACTTATAGAAAAAAGAAAAAGTGAATATATTACAATTATTGTTTTTGTAGTAAGAAATCAGAATGAAAATTTTGAGAAAATAGATGTGATAATTGACAAATAAGCGAAGATTATTTAAAAAAATTAGTTTTTTCTGAAGTAGATAAAATAGTAAAAAATCCAAAAAATTATGTAGATAAATTAATTAAAGAAGATAATAATCATTTTTTTATAGCAAAATTAAAAGAAGAAATACAATCACTAAATTGAACAAAAGAAAATCTTGCAAAACAACTGAATAATATCTTAAAAATGTTGTATAATGAAAACAATGACAATACTTTCAAAATACTTTCAGCAGACAAAACAGATTATGAAGAAAAGATTAAAAATGTTGATGGATATATAAAAGAAAAAACAAAAGAGTTAAATATTCTTGTTGAGAATGAAAATAATAAAAAAGAATTGATTGAATTTTATGAAAAAATAAAAGGTTTAGATATTTATAGTTTTTCTGTTGAAGAGCAACACGAATTACTTGAGATTTTAGTCTCAACAATAACTATTTATAAAGATAATAAAATAAAAATATGATTGAAACTAAGTAATTGAGGTAATAATTGAAATGTAGATATTAGTTATAAAAATGATGATGATAGTGATAACGATAGTTGAAATGGTTGAGGTGGTTGAATAGATAGTTGAGATAGTAGTGATTTACCTGATAATAGAGGGAACTTTGATATAAAGAAATGATGTCAAAAATTGGTTAATGCTATGTATCTACTCACCATTTGTGAAAGAGCAGTCAGAAAAGATTTATTTTTATCTTTACTGATTTTTTTTTGTTTAAAATTTTTGTTATCACTCATAGCAAACTTAAAATACACATCAACTTTATTTTCATTTATTACAATTTTTTTAATAATTTTGTGTAATAATAAAATTTGATTTTCTCTAGTAAGTTTATAAATATCGTTTTCGTGAAGTGTGTTTATAAAATCTAAAATATCTTGTTTATTTTCTTCTAAAAAGTCTTCTTCTTCAATAAGTTCTTTTAATTCAATATTTCTAGCTTCTAAATCTTTGATTTTATTTTTATATCAATCAATTTTATTTTGAATCATAGCTTTTAAATTTATATTTTCTTCATCTATTAAGTTTTCAAATAATTCATCAATTTTAGAGTAGTTTTTTGATAAAATTTTATCATTTTCAATAACTTCATCTTTATATTTTTGAGAATTGTTTGAGTTATTTTTTGAGTTTATATATTCTTCAATTACATTATTTGGATTTTTTAAAATCTTGTTTATTACTCAATAAATATTTTCTATAAGTTCTGATTCTCTTATTTGTGAATTATTACAGCTATCAAGTCAATATTTATAAGCATTTGTTCTTCAACATCTATAATAAGGTTTTAAAATTCAATCTTTATCGGGTTTTCCTTTATCTCCTTTATAATTACTATTACAACAACCGCACTTTAAAAGACCAGCAAAAATATGATTTATTACTGGCTTATTATTGTTATTAAATTTATATTTATTTGTTTCTAGTTTTTCTTGTGCTTTTTGAAAAATTGAGGGGTCTATAATGGTTTCAACTTCTAAAATTTTCCAATCATTTTTATCTTTTTCTATTGTCTTTTGTTTTTTTATTTTTTTTCAAGTTGTTTCATTTTCTTCAAAAAAATCTATTATTTGAGTTTTGTTTAAATGATAAATTCAAATATAGGCTTGATTTGAAATAATTCTTGAAACTTTTGTAGCTTCCCAATTTCAAAGACTTTTAGCAGTTAGAATATTTGAAATTTCTCATAAACTTTTATTTTGTTTTACATACATATCAAAAATATCTTTTACTATTTTTGCTTCTTCTTCGTTTATTTCAAGTTTTCTTGTTTTTGGATTTTTAGTAAATCAAAAAGAAGGTTTTCATCACATAGAAAAGAATCACTTATTTACTCATTCTATTTTTCAGAGTGCCGTTTTTTCTGCAATAAGTTTTCTTTCCATTTCTGCAAGAGCTCAAATAACCGTTATAAAAAAACTTCAAGTTGGAGTTTTAATATCAACATTTTCATCAGTAGAAATAAAATTTACATTATGGAATTTAAAAAATTCTAAAAGCTCCAATAAAATTAAAGTTTTTCTGGCAAGTCTATCAAGCCTAAATACAATAATAACGCTTATTTTTCAAGCTTCAACATCTTCTTTCAATTTTTTTAATCAAGGTCTTTCATCTTCATCTTTACTTCAAGAAATTCAAAGGTCTTTATAAACAAGGTTTTCATCAAAAACAAAACCTTTATCGCTATAATATTCAATATATTTCTTTATCTTTGTAAGCTGAAGGTCTTTCCCAAAGCCATTATTAGCTTGTTCCAGACTACTAACGCGGATATAACAAGCCACTTTTATTTTGTCCATATAAAATTGATTATTCAAAAATAATTTAGTAAAAGTAAAATAACTATAACTATAATAGATATAGGCACAACAAAAATAAATATAGAATGTCATTTTTTAACTTTTCAATCTTTTGGAAATAACAAAGCTAATAACATAGTAAATTCTTTTTTGAAATTGAAAATTGTGTTTTCATCATCTTGCGAAAAATGATATTGAAACTCTCTTTTTTTGTATGGTTTAGGCATAATTTAAAAATATTATGTTGATAATATACAACTTATTATATTAAAAAATTTTAAAAAGAAATAGTTTTATTTTAAAAAAAGTTTCCAATTTTTAGATTGAAAACTTTTTTTGTTTTTGACTAATAGTTATTTTAAATCAATATATTTTAAAACTTGAAGTTCTGGAGCTACTTTTGATGAGTCAAAAGCTACTTTTCAATCTTCAATATAATATCAAAGTTTATCTAAATATTTATCAGTCCAATTACGTTTTACTCAATTTACATCAACCCGATAAGGGTTATTTATAACTATTTCAAAAAGATTTTTTGTTGATGAATTTGTTTTTTCAAACTCTTTTTTATCAAGTAATTTTCAATCTTTAAAATATCAAAGATATTGATTATAGAGCATAACTTCTATTTGATATATAGTTTTTCAACTTAAATTTCACAATCATAAATCACTTAAATTTTTTGAGTATTTTTTAGTTCAATAAAAATAATCTGTAGTTATAATTTCATCATTAACTCATTTTTTTGCTCAATTTTTTAAATATTCATAAAGTCATATTATACTTCATATATTATCATTGGAAACTATATTATAATTTTGCCATTTCATATTTTTAAGTTGAGTATCAATTTTAACTATTTGATTTTGAAGTTTTTTAATGATTTCTAAACTTGTTAAATTAAAATCTTTGTTATTTGCTAAATGTAAATTTAAACTATATAGCATTAAATTTACAACACTCAAAGTTTTTTTATCAATTTTAGTGTTATCTTTTAATTTTAATAACTTTAAATATAAATTCTCTGTTTTTTCTCTATTTAACTTTGAAATTGTATTATTTATTTGAGTTATTAGTTTATTTCATCATTTTATTTTTTTTACTTCATCAGTATAAAAAGAAATATAAGCATTTATAACTTTTTTATAAGTATCTTCTACATTTCAATCTAATAAAATTAATCATAATCAGCTTTTTCTATCTCAATAATTTTCAAAATGATTTACAAAAATTTGTTTTCAATCTTGTGAAATAGAATAATCATTAAAATAGTTATCTCATTTAAATATATTGTTATCAATAACTAAATATTCTGCGTAATTATCACAGCTTCAAGCTCAATGAATAAAATCCCAACATCATTTCTGTCAATTATATTTTTTTACTTTATAAATAAGTTTATTTGAATTAGGAATATAATTAAAGTTAAATATTTCCCGTTCTTCAGATTCTTCTAATTTAATTCAGTCTTTTACAAAGTAATATAATGTTTTTCAAGATAAATTTTCAACAAAATATAATGAATAACTACTTTTATCATCATTATAAATTATGTATTTTGCTGACATCGTTCTCCCATCAGAATTTTCTCAAGAATAACCATACTTATCTTCTTTAGGAGTAAAAATGGTATATAGACTTCAATCAGGATTATATATTTTAAATTCTTTATTAAGTTTTAATATCTCATTTGGTGTGAATTGTTCTGATTTTTTAGGTTTATATCTTTTAGGGCTATCTTGGTAATCTTTAAATTGTATAAACTCTCATTTTGATAGATTGTAAATAAAATTTGTATCTTTCTTATAAACTTTAAATATCATTTCTTCTCAAGTTTTATAATCAAATCATCAATCAATAGATTCTCAAAAATCAATATAAGAAATTCAACTAAAACTTTTAATACTCATATTTTCAGATGTATAGCTTCAAAAAGCATTAAAAGTATTAAAAATAAAGAAAGAAATAAAAATTAAAAATATTTTTTTCATAAGGTGGAAAAATTAAAAATTAAATTATTTATATAATAGAATAAAGTATAATTAAAAACATTATTCAAATTCAGATATAGTATCTAAATAATATTTTTTCTTCTATTATTCTATTTATATAACGATTTATAAGGTGTAAATTTAAAAATATAGTTGTTAGAATAATTCATAATAAAAATCATTTCATTTGTGTTGGAGTAAAAGAAGCTGACACCTCTCAAAAACTTCAAATAAAAATCATTATACTAAGACCTGAAAATATTAAATTTCAAATATTTCAAAGTATAAAAAATATAATTAGTTTAGTTTTGTTTATATTAGTTATCTTTAATTTCTCTTTTTTATTTTCTGGAACTACAATTATTTCATCTTCTATTGGTATTTCTATTTCTTTTGTTTTTTTATTTATTCTAATTCAATCATCTCTAACAATTAAATTTGGATTTGTTTTTAAAAGAAAAAAATTATTTATATTTTTTCAAAATTCATTAAGTGAAATATATGAATTATAAATTATTCAAAATATTCATAAAGAATTTCATAAAAATCATAAGAATATAAAATAAAATCATATTCATATATTTTTTCAAAAATCTCATAATAAAGCTAAAATATAATTTAATCAAGATTCATTTTTGAATAAATAAGAAGCATAATCTTCATAATCAAAAATAAAATCAATAATGTTATAGTAAATATATAAATAAAATAAAACTCATAATATTCATAATATTGAAAATTTTACTTTTTTTGTATAACCTATACTTATAAACCAAGAGCTTATAATAAACATAATTAAAAATAAAATAATTTCGCTATTATCAACATAATCTTTAGTAAGTTTATGTATTCAAAATATGCTATAATCTTGTATGAATGGTAAAAACATTCAAAAACTTATAAGAACACTACAAATTATTAAAAAACTCTTCATAGTAAAAAAAGTTATAAAATAAAAGTGGATAAATAAAATTATCCACTTTTATTGTTTGAGTTCTTACATAAAAGGGATAACCAATACCTCTCGCCAAAGAAAACAAACCAGTTTATGTATCATAAAAATAGCATAGAACGGAATGTGATATTGATTATCCCGTCTATATAGTTATTTTTATGAATTATAATTTTTACATAAAAAATCGGTTTATTTTCTTTGGCTCATATAATTTATTTATTTTTTAAAATAAGTCAAATTAAAAAGTTGAAAATACTCAACTATTTTATAAAATTGATTTTTAAATCTTTTTTATTATT
>CAYOIP010000031.1:0-12593 GCA_964404065.1 uncultured Candidatus Peribacteria bacterium | reverse complement strand
AGAATTAACTTTATTTGTAAATGAATTTCAAATCTTAGCTAAATCAATTAGACCACTTCCTGAAAAATTTCACTGAGTGACAGATGAAGAAACAATTTATAGACAAAGATATCTTGATATGATTATGAACGATGAATCATACAATAGATTTGTACTTAAAAGTAAATTTGTAAAAGCTTTAAGAGATTTTTATGATGAAAATAAATTTTTTGAAGTAGAAACTCCAGTTTTAGGAAATGCTGCATCTGGTGCTGCAGCAGCTCCATTTATAACTCATCATAATGATTTTGATGAAGAATTTTATTTAAGAATTTCCCCTGAAACTTTCCTAAAAAGAGTTACAGTTTGAAGATTTGAAAGAGTTGTAGAATTTACTAGAAATTTTAGAAATGAAGGTTCAGATTCAAGTCATATTCAAGAATTTTCAGCTATTGAACATTATGCTTGTTATTGGAATTTTGAAGATAATATGAGATTTACTGAACAAATGTTTGAATATATTTTTTCAAAAATCCCAGAGTTAAAAAAAGAAGTTATGGTAAAAGATAAAGCTTGAGTGGAAAAATTAGTAAATTTCAAGACTCCTTGGCAAAGAATTGACTATGTTGAGTGAGTAAAAAAAGCATGTGGAATAGATGTTTCAAAATATTTTATTTGAGATGAAAAGAAACTTTTAGCTGATATTAAGCATGCTTGAATAGAATTTGAATGAATGGATAAAATGGTTGTTCCTACTCTAATTGATTATTTATTTAAAAAAGTTTTAAGACCTTCTATAGTTTGACCAGCTTTTGTCTATAATTACCCAAAAACTATGCAACCTTTGGCTAGACAAAGTGATGCAAATCCTGAAATAGTTGAACAGTTTCAAGTTGTAGTAAATGGTTGGGAAATCATAAAAGCATATTCAGAACTTGTTGATCCTATGATTCAAAAAGCAAATTTTGATGCTCAAGCAAAAGCCAAAGAAATGTGAGATGAAGAAGCAACTTCTTGAGATGATGATTTTGTTTATGCTATGGAATATGGTATGCCTCCACAATCAGGTTGGTGAATGTGAATAGAAAGAGTTTTTTCTATACTGACTGAGCAAAATAACTTAAGAGATGTTGTTTTATTTCCACTTATGAAAAGTTTGAAATCAAATGAAGAAAAATAAAAATTTTTATATCTAAAAGTCCTCAAAAATTTTGAGGACTTTTTTATTGAATAAGTTTTTGACAAAATTAAAAAAATGGTTATATATATTTCTTATTTTAAAAAAATTATTTAATATTTATGAATAGCAAAACTACAATAGAGACTAGCAGAGTCTGAGTGTTAAAGGAACGTAGTGAAAAGTTTCTAAAATATGTAATGGAAAATATTAAAACTCAAGATGATGTAAAAAAATTAAAAAATATTTCTATTATGTCTTTAGATAGAACTATATGAGAAATTAGTGGTATTTTAGAAAATTTAGAAAATCAACCAAATGTAAAATGATTTACTATTAATATTCGTGAAGCACTAAGAAATTTAGTTATATGACTAAATGAAGCATTAGAAGAATGTAATAGATTATTAAAAAGTTCTAAAGAAGATAACGAAAAAGACTTCTTATCAAATTTTATAAAAATAAATTTAAAACTTGAATCAATATTTCAATATATTAACAAAGTAAATGAAATTATAAGTAATAAAATTATTGCTGAGGAAGTAAGTGAAAAGAAAAATCCTGCTTTAATTTGGTTTAGAAATGCATTAAATCCAGTAATAAATCTTGTTAAAAGGGTATCTAAGTGACTTATTATTTGAACAACTGCTTGAAGTCTTCTTGCAACTCCAGTTCAGGCTACAAATATACCCCAAACAAGAGAATGAAATGCTAGATTAATTCAAGGTATAATTACTCAAGAAAAAACAAAAATACCTTCAAAAGAAGAGTTTATTAAAGCTTTACAAGATAACCCAAAAGAATTAGAAAGAATTCCTAACTTTAAAGAGAAAATTTGAATTTTAGTTTGAAAATTAAAAAAAGATGAAATATTTAATCCTAAAAACTATAAAAGATGAGAAACATGGAAAATGTGGAATGATGAAATAATAAGAATATTTTACCCAACTTATTTTGATAATTTTTCTTTTGAAGAAAAACAAATTATTATAAAAGCTCTTCAAGAGTATTATAAAGCTCCTACTAAAGATGGTCAATTTTGACGTTCATCAAGAGAGCATTTAATAAAAGTTTTTAGTCAAAAACATCAAGCTAAAAAATCTACTGAAAGTATAGTTCAAAAACCTAAACTATGACCTTTAAAACATCAACCAAAACCTGAAATTGTAATAAAAAGAATTACAATTAATGAATTTGAAGATTTTTTATTCAGTCTTAAATGAACAAAATTTATATCCTGAATTGCGGATTGTTCTTGAATGTTGTTTAAAAGTTTTTATAGATTATGATTAATTGATATGTCCAAATTTTTAATTACCCACAGATGATCTGCATCAATAATGAAACAATTAACAATAAATTTAAGAGATAGTTCAACAGCAAAAAGATGAGATTTCATATATTGGAATTCATCAAAATATGAATGATCTAGTCATATTTGATATATAGCGTGAGTTAAAGAAGATTGAGTTCGGATATTTGATAGATCTAGTGATGTTTGAGAAGCATCTCTACGCTTTTTCACTTGGGAGAGACTAGCAATGAAAAAGGATTGTGTTGTTTGAAAGCCAATATTTTTAATATAAAATGATATAATTAAATTTATGTCATTTTTTTAATTTAAAATTTCCCTTTTTTCAAAAAATCATTATCTTAATAAAAATAAATTAACATTAATAATTAGCTTAAATTATGTCTTTTGTTCATCTACATAATCACACACATTTTTCTATTCTAGAATGACTTCCAAAGCCAAAAGACTATGTAAAAAAGGCTAAATCTTTATGAATGCCAGCTGTTGCTATAACTGACACTTCAAATATTCATGGATGTCATGAACTTTATAAATATGCAATTGAAGCTTGAATAAAGCCAATTTTATGAACTGAGATATATTTGCAGTCTGAGCTTGACGCAAAAATGTTTCATAAAATAGTACTTCTTGCTAAAAATTATGATTGATACAAGAATATTATTTCTCTAGTTTCAAAATCACAACTTGAAAGACCTGGAGATAAACCATTTATCACTTGGGAAGAATTAAAAGAATTTTCTAGTGATTTGATTTGTCTTTCTGGTCCGATTTCATGAGAAATACCTTATTTTATCTTAGCTTGAATAGAAGAAGAAAAAATTATTGCTAGAATAAAAGAATATGAAGAAGTTTTTCCTGAAGATTTCTACATAGAACTTCTATATCACGATGATATTCCAAAACAAAAACTCGTGACAGATACACTTATAGAACTTCATAAAAAGTATAATTTCAAAGTTGTTGCAACAAATAATTGTTATTATATAAATAAGGAGGACAAACAAACTCAAGACATCATAATGGCCTTATGAACAGGACATCAAATAGAGAATCCAGATAGAAAAACTTTAATAAACTGAGATTATAGTTTTTTAAGTGAGGAAGAAATGCAAGAATTATTTTGATTTTTACCTTCAGCTTTATCAAATACTCTAGAAATTGCTGATAAAATAGACATAAAAATTGAAACATGAAAAATATTGATTCCAAAATATGAGCTTCCAGAAGATGACAAGAAAATATATGATGAAGCGATGGAGTTGGAGAATTTAAACCCTCACCCTAGCCCTCTCCTTTGAGAGGAGAGGGAACAAAACTCCCCTCTACCCCAAGGGAGAGGGGTTGGGGGTGAGGGTATCAAAAAACTAACGAGTGACGAATGGTATTTGAGGTATCTTTCATATAAATGATTAAATTGGAGATATGGTTATAATATTTCAAAAGAAGATATTTTTAAGCTTGTTCAAAAACTCGATAAACCAGGATTACAAAAAAAGCTTACTGAAAGCTCACCAGAAGAATTAAAAGAACTTTCTTTAACTTTTTATTCTGACGGGAAAAAGACTCTTATAAACACTTTCCCCAAAGACTTAATAGAAAAAATTGATAGACTTGAGTATGAACTGGTTGTAGTTCATGAAATGTGATTTGATGCATATTTTTTGATAGTTGCTGATTATATAAATTGGGCAAGAAATAACCAGATTCCTGTTGGACCAGGTAGATGATCTGCTGCATGAAGTTTGATGGCATATTTATCGGGTATTACAGATTTAGATCCATTGCCATATTCCCTACTTTTTGAGAGATTTTTAAATCCAGCCAGAATCTCCATGCCAGATATAGATACCGACTTTTCTGATGATTGAAGAGATAAAGTAATTGAATATTGTAGAAATAAATACGGAAGTGATCATGTAGCTCAAATATGTACTTTTGGTACTTTTGCAGCAAGAGCTGCTGTAAAAGATGTTTGAAGAGTTATGTGAGTTGATTTTCAGGAAATGAATGAATTTGCAAAACTTATTCCAGAAAAACCTTGAACTAAACTATCTGGTGCTTTAGAAGAAAGTTTAGAGTTTAAAACAGCTTACGAGGAAAACCCAAAATATAAAAATATTGTAGATAATGCTTTAAAAATTGAGTGAAATGTTAGACAAATTTGAGTGCATGCTTGTGCTGTAATTATTGCTCCAAATAAGATGACAGATTATACAGCTTTAGCTCATCCTCCAAAAGATTCAAATGCTATTATAACTCAATATTCCGCTTATCCTCTAGAAGATTTATGACTTTTAAAAATGGACTTTTTAGGTCTTAGAAATCTGACTATCATAAAAAGAGCATTAAAAATTATTAAAAATAATAAATGAGTTGATATAGATATTTTAAACGTTGATAGAAATGATCCAAAAGTATTTGAAGTGTTTTGTGCTTGAGATACAACTTGAGTTTTTCAGTTTGAATCTGATTGAATGAGAAAATATTTAATTGATCTAGAACCAAATAATTTTGAAGATTTAATTGCGATGGTTTCACTTTATCGTCCTGGTCCAATTGCTTACATCCCAACTTATGTAGAAAGAAAACATTGACGTGAAGAATTAAAATATATGACGGATGATCTTATAAATATCCTAAAAAGTGCTTGATATTCTGACACAGAAATTGAGGAAGAAAAACAAAAACTTGAACAAGATTTAAAACCGATTTTGGATGTATCAAACTGAATTGCTGTTTATCAAGAACAGTTGATGTTTATAGTTCAAGTTATGGCTTGATTTTCTCTTGGTGAAGCTGATTTACTTAGAAGATGAATCTGAAAGAAAAAAATAGAAATTATTGAACAATTAAAATGAGAATTTATCACAAAAGCTGGAAAGTTTAGAAATTATAAGCCAGAAACTCCGAAATATATTTATGAAGAAATGATTCAGCCTGCAGCAAATTATTCTTTTAATAAATCTCATGCGGCATGTTATGCTTTTATTGCTTATCAAACAGCTTATTTAAAGGCTTATTATAAAACTGAATTTTTAACAGCGCTTATGGTAAGTGATGAGGAAAATATGGATAGAATAGTTTTGGAAGTTTGAGAATGTAATTCAAAATGAGTTCAAGTTTTGCCACCAAGTGTGAATGCGTCCATGAAGCATTTTACTTATATAGATGACAAAACTATCAGATTTTGATTAAAAGCAATTAAATGAATTTGAGACTGACCAATTGAAGCAATAAAAAACTGAAGAAAAGAAGAAAAATACACTTCACTAGAAGATTTCTTAAAAAAAGCTTGAAAAGATGTTATAAACAAGAAATCTCTTGAAGCCTTGATTTTATCATGAAGTTTAGATGAATTTTGAGAAAGATGACAACTTTTTAAAAATATTGAAAATATTATAAAATTTTCAAAAAGTGACGAGAAAAAGTCTAAAACAAACCAAATATGACTTTTTGATCATACAGAAGATGCAGGAAAATTGACTTTAGAAAAAGTTCCAGAATTTTCTTTTGAAGAGATTATTTCAAAGGAAAAAGAAGTTTTATGATTTTGAGTTTCAGGACATGCTCTTGATGGACTTTCTAGATATATTGCTAAAAGATGTCAAAATGATAAAATTTTTAAACTAACTTTTGAAGAAATAGAAAAATTACCCGAAAAAAATAAATCAAGAACAACTATAGTTCAAACTGTTGGATATGTAAAAGATATAAGAAAAATGATGACAAAAACTGGATGAAATATGGTATTTTTGTATTGTGAAAATTTTGAATATGATTTTGAAGTAACTATTTTTCCTAAAGATTATGATAAGTTTAAAGATAAATTGGAAGCTGGAAAAATAATTATAGTTTCAGGATGATTGAATATAAATCCAGAATATAAAAGAAAATGAATTTTAGCTCGCGATATAAAATCTATTTCTATAACTCAGGCAAGAGAACAAGCTCAAAGCTTGAATCTTTTTGATAATAAAAAATTTAATCAATTTTTGAAAAGTGAGGCTATTTTGAGTCCCTCACCACTAGCCCCTCTCCCAAAGGTAGAGGGGGATGAAAATGACGAAAGTATAAATGTAGAGACATCCATTTATGGTGTCTCAGAAAAGGAAACAACAAAAAATCAAGACGCGATAAATCGCGTCTCTACAGAAGAAAAAAATGAAAAAAAATATATTATAAATATTCCTCCAACTATAAAAAAAGAAATTTTACTTGAATTAAAAAACTTTATGTTAAAACTAGAATGAGGAGATATAAAAATTTTTCTAAATTTAAAATGACAAGAAATTGATACAAAAATTAGTTTAAAAAATCTTGAAGAATTAAAAAAGTGGGAAAAAGAAAATTTAAAATAAAAAAAGAATTTGATTAATCAAATTCTTTTTTTATAAAATCTACGTAGTCTTGAGCTGAGCTAAAATTATAATAAACAGATGCATATCTGATGTAAGCCACTTCATCTATTTTTTTAAGTTCTTCTAAAACAAAAGCTCATATTTCTCTTGATGTAATTTTTCTTTTATTTAACAATTTTTGTTCAATATTAAACATTACTCCATCAATAATTTTTATACTTACTCATCTTTTATTAAAAGCTTTCAAAATACTATTATAAAGTTTTTCATCATTGTATTCTTCCATTTTACCAAGAGTTTTTTCTACCATTAAAGAAACCTTTTCATATTTTTCAAAAGTATTAAATCTATTTCCACAATTAAGACACTCTCTTCTTCTCTTTATAGATTTTCCATCTTCAGTAACTCTTGAATCAAGAACTTTTGTTTCAGTATTTCAGCAAACTGTACAGTACATATAATATTAATTAAATTTTAATTTAAAGTCATTATATTCTTATTTCACATTTTTCAACATAATTATTTGCAATATCTCTAAAATCAAGTAACTCTTTTGAAGTAAAACTTCTTCCATCAAAATTCTTTAAAAGTGTATTTCATCATTTATAGTTTTGTAGAAAATATTTTTTAGCTCCTGAAATCTGTTTAACAACTTTTTCAAAATCATCAGTTTTATGATAATTTTTTATAAGTGTTGTTCTGAATTCATAATCAATTCAGGAATTTTTTATAATTTCTATACTTTCAAAATATTTTTCTTTGTCATATTTTATTCAAACTAAATCTTCTAGATTTTCAAAATCTCACTTTATATCTATTGCTATATAATCTACTAATTTTTTATCTATTAAATTTTTTAACATTCTCGGATTTTGTCCGTTTGTATCAAGTTTCACCAAAAATCACATATCTTTTATTTTCACGCAAATTTTTTCTAAATCTTTTTGCATTGTAGGTTCTCATCAGCAAATAACAACTCCATCAAGAAGTCATATTTTAGTACGCAAAAAATTAAAAAATATTTCTTCTGGAATAAAGTCTTTTATCTGACTAATTTTTTCAGGTAAAACAAAATCACTATTATGACAATAGGAACATCTTAGATTACAACCTGCCGTAAATATAATGCAAGATACCTTGCCTGGAAAATCAAGCAAGGTAGTTTTTTTAATTCAAGAAATTAGCATACTAATTTTTATAATCAGCAATAAATGAAGAATTACAACTTATATCTTCTTTAAAATATTCTCTAGAATAAAATTCTGATTTTTTTCAAGTATTGAATTGACTTACAGGTCTAAAATATCCCATAACTCTAGTATAAATTTCACATTTAGTTCTTTGTAGATTTGTTTCCATAGTTAAATTAGTTAAAAAATAAAACCCTCACCCCATCCCTCTCCTTTGAAGGAGAGGGAGTAAAAGTATTTTTTATTTCCCCTCTCCCCCAAGGGAGAGGGGCTAGGGGTGAGGGCTAAAAATTACTTCGCAGTATAAATTTTTCTTGTTTCAGTATCAAATTTTTCTCAATTATATCCGATTTCTTCATCACATTTTGGACAGAAATCGTGTTCTCAAACTATGTATCCGTGTTTAGGACAGATAGAGAAAGTTGGAGTTATTGTGATATAAGGTAATTGATAATTTTCTAAAACTTTTCTTACAAATGATTTACAAGCCTGTCCATCACTAACCCTTTCTCAAAGGTATAAATGAAGTACCGTTCATCCTGTATATTTACATTGTAATTCATTTTGGTACTCTAAAGCTTCAAATGCATCATCTGTAAATCAAACAGGTAGTTGAGTTGAGTTTGTATAGTATGGAGCTTCTAGAGTTCAAGCTTGGATAATATCAGGAATTTGTTTTTTATCTTCTTTAGCAAATCTGTAAGTAGTTCATTCTGCTGGAGTTGCTTCAAGATTGTATAAATTTCCAGATTCTTCTTGATACTCTTTTAATTTTTCTCTCATCATTTCCATTATCTCAATGGCAAATTCTTTTCACCACTGCGTTGATATATTTTCTTTTGAATTTGTAAAGTTTAAAATTGCTTCATTCATTCAGTTAATTCAAATTGTAGAAAAATGATTTCTGAAAGAATGTAGGTATCTCTTTGTATAAGGATAAAGTCATCTATCAAGCCGTTTTGTTAATTCTTTTCTTTTTAATTCTAAAGAAGTTTTAGCTTGGTTCATTAAATATAGAATTCTCTCTTTAAACGCTTCTTTATCCCCTTTATTATTATATCCGATACGAGCAAGATTTATTGTTACTACTCAAATACTTCATGTCATCTCAGCTGAACCAAAAAGTCAATTTCATCTTTTTAGTAATTCTTTTAAATCAAGTTGTAATCTACAACACATACTTCTTACAGCTCAAGGAGTATAAGCATCTGGATTAGTTTGTTTTGAAATAGTTCAGTCAGCATTTTTTATTCTTTTAAATTGACTTCAAATGAAATTTTGGAAATAAGGAATTCAGTATTTTGCAGTCATTTCAAATATTCCGTCAACTATAGGATTATTCCAATCAAAATCTTCAGTTATGTTATAAGTTGGTATTGGGAATGTAAATACATTTCCTTTCGCATCTCAAGCCGTATAGACTTGTACTAATGCTTTATTAATCAAATCCATTTCAGCTTGTAATTCTCCAAATTTTTTCTCATAATATCATGCATTTACTCATCCTAAAAATAATGCTTTGTCTTTTAAGTCTTCAGGACAAACTAAATCTAGAGTAATATTTGTAAATGGAGTTTGAGTTCACCACCTAGATGGAACATTTAATCAAAATATGAAATTTTGCATTTGTTGAACTACATATTTATAAGTTTTTGTATAAATGTAGTTATTTTTTTCTTGTTCTGAATCAAATTGAGCTTTTATAGTTTCAATTTCTTTCTCAACTCCTTTTTTATATTTGTGTACAAATGGAGCTAAATATGTATCAAAGCTTGAAAATGCTTGTGCTCAAGCCCATTCATTTTGTAGAGTTCAAAGGAAATTTATCATTTGATTTACAACTGATTGAAGATTTTTAGGTGGTGCTGATTCTAGTCTATTTGGTAGTCAGTTAAATCAAAGTTCTAATAATTGTCTTAAACTCCATCCTGCACAGTATCAAGAAAACATATCTAAGTCATGGATATGATAATCTCAACTTCTATGTAAATCTCAAACTTCTTTTGGGTAAACATGAGATAACCAGTAATTAGCTGTAACTTTTCATGAAGTATTTAGTATTAATCATCCTAAAGAATACCCAGAATTTGCATTAGCATTTACTCTCCAATCAGATTTATTTAAATATTCTTCCATTGTGTTTCAAACTTCTACAGTTACGTTTTTTGCTTCTCTATTAAGTCTTCTTTGTTCTCTATAAAGAATATATTTTTTTGCAACGCTATCGTGACCTTCTTTAATTAAAGTTTCTTCAACTACATCTTGTATAGTCTCAACTTCTGGAATAGCGTCACCTTTTGATATTAGATTTTTAATAACATCTGATACTATGTCATCAAGATGTGTAAAATCGTTTCAACCGGCAGCGATTATGGCATTTTTTATTGCTTTTTTGATTTTTTCTCCATCAAAAGTAGCAATACTCCCATTTCTCTTTTTTACCTTAAAAATAGCCATAATTAATAAAAAATTAAATAAAATATATAGTATTTTTTAAATACTAAAACACTATATATAGTATTTAATTTTTGTAAAATTAATTTTTAAAAATCTTTATTGACTTTTAAATTTTATAGGTTAATTTTGGGAGTTTTTTTGATAAGTAAGTAGGTTAAAAAATTAATAGTTGAAATTTATTTTTTTAAATATATAATGAAAATACTTTTATTATTTAATTTTATATTATGATTAATTTAAACAAAAATATTTTGCTTATATTATTAATACCATTTATATTAACTTCTTGTTTTGTTTCGAAAGAAGAAGATAAAAGTACTGATGTATCTATAGATAAATCTACTCCAGAAAAAGTAATATTGTGATATGCTAAATACATGGAAAAATGTGATATTAATACAGCTATTAATTACTTTGATCCTATAACAGCTGAAGTATTTAAAAAAGGATTAACTTGAATGATACAAGGTACTTTTGATATGATGAATAATTTTTCAGATGCGGTATGAGTATCAGAAGGAGAAAAAAATAAATTAAAACAATGACAAGAACAAATAAGTAATACACTAAAAGCAACTTGAATAGATAAAATAGATTATAATAAAATATGTAAAGAAAGTGATCTATATATAAAAGATTTTAAACAATTAGATTCTTGAAAAATAACTTTAAATTCAGCTGTGTATAAAGTTTCTTATACTCTTCAATGAGAAAAAATAACTGAAGATTGGAAAGTAATAAAAAATGGAGAAATTTGGGACTTGACAGATGATTGAGATAATAGTGATCAAACTATTGAAAAAGAAATTAAAAATGAAGAATCGTGAGATTTAAAAAATGAAGTAGATAATATTAGTCAAACTATTGAAAAAGACGTTGATAGTGAAAAAGAAACAAAAGAAGAAACATTATCAACTATAAAATCAGGAGAATTTTCTTCTGATCAAAAAGATCAGATTAGATATGGTAAAGAATCTTGAATAGATACAAGTATATATGAAAACGATAAATTCAGCGTTGATCAAATGAAAGAAATTAGATATTGATTAGAATCTAAAGTTGATGCAAAGATTTATGCAAATCCGAACTTTTCAGTAGACCAAATGAAAGAAATTAGATATTGACTTGAAAGCTGAATTGATGCTAATTCTTATGCAAAAGTTGAATTATCTGTTGATGAAATGAAAAATATGAGATATAAATTAGAAGATGAAAAAAATTAGAAACTTTAAAATCAAAAAAATCAGGAGTAATTTCCTGATTTTTTTGATTTTTAAAAGAAAATATGATAAAATTATTTAAATTAATTTTAAAAAAATGACAAAAAAAGAATACTTAGAAATACTTTTAGATAAATTATCTAAAAATTGGGATTTTGCAAAATGATTAAATATATTATTGGGAAAAGATATTTTAACTGATAAAATAATTGATTTATTATTTGAATTTTTTTCTGATAAATTGAAAAATATAAATAATGAAGATGAGAAAAATAAATTTAACAACACAATAAAATTTTTAAATAAAATTAAAAATCTAGAAGATAAAGATAAAATATCAGATGATGAATTAGATAGTTTACTTAGTAAAATATAAAAATGGAACAAAAAGATTTTTTAGATCAATTTGATCTAAATAAAGATTGACAAATATCGAATGAAGATATTAAAGTTTTATGAAAAGTTTTAAATTTACCAGAATGATTATCTAAAATAATTGAAAATTGTGAAAAAGATGAAAAATTTAATGAACTTTTATTTGCGTTAAAACCAACTTTTGAGGATTATATAAATTCAAAAGATTTTATTGTATCGCCTGAAAATAAAGAAAATATTTTATTATTACAATTTTTTACTAAATTTTTTAGATGAGAAAATATTCAAGTGAATTGAATTTTAGATAATAATACTGAAAAACTTTATTTAGAATCTATTATAAAATCAAGAAATCTAGAGCAAAATACTTTTTCTTCATCTCAAGAAATAGAGTATTTTAAAACTTGGATGAAAATGAATGATTCTATTTCTTTAAATGTTATTTCTAGAGAAGAATTTGAAAAATTAAAACAAAATATTTATAAAGAAAATGATAGAAAATGAGACTGAATAAATAAACCT
>CAYOIP010000030.1:0-12774 GCA_964404065.1 uncultured Candidatus Peribacteria bacterium | reverse complement strand
TTTTATGGCTTTTTTAACTTCTTCATGATAAGATTTTTCTAAACTTCCTAATTTCTCTCAAATAAACTCTTTATCAATAGTAATTATTTGACTTCAAAGAAATCTTGAATCTTCTTTTAATCAATTATCTAAACTTGCTTTTATGATAAATTCAGATGGAAAAGGAGCTTTTATGTTTGAAGTTAATGGTACAACTATGAGAGTTGGAGCTTTAGAATTAAAAATATTATTTTGAATAATAACACAAGGTCTATTTCATGACTGTGTATGTCACTTTTTTGGATTTAGATTTGCAAAAACTATATCATATTTTTTAAACATACTAATCTTTTATAGAACTAAATTGTGTTTCTAAAAACTCATTATTTAAACTTTTATATTCATCATATCTCTCTGAAAGCCCAGCTTCTATTTGAGATTTTAATTGATATTTTTGGTACAATTTTAAAGCTTCTTCTATAATTGATTTTTTAGTTTTTTTAGTTTTTTTTGCTTGCTCATCCAAAAATAAATATGAGGATGAATTTAAATTTGTTGTTATAGTGTAATTCACATTTACAATATTACTTTATAAAATACCTTTGTATTATATATTTTAAAAAGTAAAGTCAAAATTTTTGATTTAAAAACAAAATTATGATACAATTAAACAAATTTAACAAATTACTAAAAATATTTATGACAACAAAAGATTTACTTTTTGCTATTTTAGATATTACCACTAAAGAAAAATATCCTGATATTCACCTAAATACTTGATTTAAACCTATAATTAGAAATCACTCTTGAGAAATCATAAAACTTGAGAAATTAACTATTTCTGGACAAGAAATAGACGCTCCTGTTTTAACAAAAGAAATGATAAAAAATATTATCATAGAACTTGCATGATACAATTGAATGGATAAATTTGTAGAAACTTTTGAGTTAGATACTTCTTTTAAATATGAAGAGAAAGATAGATACAGGGTAAATTGTTATATTGATAGTAATTGATACTCTGTAGCTTTGAGACTTATTCCAAACAAAATTCCAGATTTTGAAGAACTTTGACTTTGAGAATGAGTAAAAGAAATGTGCAATAGATGAAAATGACTTATTTTAGTTACTGGTCCAACTTGAAGCTGAAAATCTACAAATCTAGCAGCAATGATAGACTATATAAATAAAAATTTCAAAAAACATATTATCACTATTGAAGATCCAGTTGAATTTGCTTTTGAAAGTGATAAAAGTCTAGTAAATCAAAGAGAAATTTGAAATCATACACGCGGATTCCCTGAAGCAATAAGAGCATCTCTGAGAGAAGACCCAGATATCATAATGGTTTGAGAAATGAGGGATCCAGAAACTATTCGTGCAGCAATTACTTTAGCTGAAACTGGACATCTAGTTTTATCAACACTTCATACAAATGACACAGTTCAAAGTATTGATAGAATTGTTGATGTGTTTCCTTCTGGACAACAAGACCAAATTCGTATGCAACTTGCTATGAGTTTAGTTTGAATTATTTCTCAAAGATTACTTCCAAGAGCTGATAAAGACGGCAGAATTGCAGCCAGAGAAATCTTAATAGCAAACGATGCTGTTAGAAATCTAATTATTACTTGAAAAACTCACCAAATTTATTCTGTAATTGAAGTTTCTTCAAAATCTTGAATGGTTTTGATGGATAAATATTTGATATTTTTATTTAAAAAATGAATTATTTCTCGTGAAACATTATTTTCTTATGTTAGAGATAAAGACTGAACAGAAATGTTAATAAATGAATAATTTAAAAATATGAAAAAAGAAGAATTACAAAAAACAGATATAAATTCTGAAACTTTAAATGAAGTTAAAGAAAAAAAATCTGATAAAAAACAAGACATAAAAAACCTAAAAAAGGATGTTGAAAAACAAAACTCTTTATTAAATTATTTAAGTGATTTTGAAAAAAGTCCTTTATTTGAAAGAAAAAGCATAAAATCATGAGAAATATTATTTGATGAATGAGCTATTGACAACAATTTATATATCATAAAATCATGAATTTTATCTGTAGAAAAATACACTTCAACAGATAGGATTGGAACAAAACAATTAGCAATACTAAAAACTTGAGACTTTTTATGAGAAGCGGGCCTTGATAAAAATAATTTAAAAAAAGAAAATCTTATAAAAGCTCTAGAAAATACAGAAGTTTTAGCAATTGACGGGAAAAATGATTTAAAAAAATTTATAGAAGAATCTCCAAGTTTATGATATGAAATATTAAAACATATAATTACTCAAACAAATAAAAGACTACAAGAAGCAAACAAACTTATAACAAATAATTACGAAATAGAAAAAGAAATAAATAATTTAAAAACTATTGATCAAAAATCTATTTTTTGACTTATTGATAAAAGCCAAAAAATTGTTTGAGTTGATTATATTTTGTATTTTGAAAAACATCAAATTATGGAAAATTTCTTGATTTTGAAATACGATTCTAGACAACCAAATAAAATGCAAGATAAAATATTTGAAAAAACTTGAAACTTTCTTGATTTAGACGAACTTTATAAAGAATGTGAAATAAAAAAAGAGGACAATGTAGTTATAAGTAAATTAAGCATTTGAGAAGAAATATTTTGATATTTAGTTTTTGTAAGAGAAAAAAATTGATTTAGCTGAAGTGATAAAAAAATATTTTCTAGTTTTAGTAATTCTTTAGTTTGAGTTATAAAAAAACTTTTTACAGACAAAGAAATTAGAGATAAAATTTACATAAATGAAATGAAAAATAGAGATTAACTCTCTATTTTTTTTACATTAAAATCAACTAAACTTTTTCAAAGTTTAAATTTCACTCTATCTAAAAATCTATCAATTATTAAGTAATCATAATCTTGTATTTCTAATTTTAAAAATAAAGATGTTTTATCAACTCATTCTCTTTTTGATATAATTTCTAAAGTATTTATATTCATATCATATAGTATATCAGAAAGATTTTTTAAAACTCAAATCTTATTTTCAAATAAGAAATTTATATAAAAAATTATATTATTTAATTCATCTCAATCATAATACGCACTCAAAAACCTATCTTTAGAAAGACGGGAAAGTGTATTACAATCCCTATTATGAATAGTAATAACTCATTTTCAATTTATGTAAGCAACTATTTTATCTCAAAGTTTATCTTTACAACAAATTCAAACTTTATAAGGAATATTTTTTTCTCATCAAATAACTATAACTTTTTCTTTTTGTTCTTGGGTTTTTTGATTTTCTTCAAGTCCGAACTTTTTTAAGTCAGGACTTGACTCTGAATTTGGTTTATAATGAAGTTTTTTTGCTTTAAATATTTTTTTCAAAATTGCAGTTGGATTTGTGGAGAAATTTCAAATCTGTTCAAGTAAATCAAGTCTTTCTTGAGTAGAAAAATTTCTATCATCAATAGTTTTTAATAAAGTTAAATCTTTATCTAATTTTTCAAATCAAGATTTTTCAAGTAAATTATTTAATATTTCTCTTCATCTTTCTATATGAAGTCATTTATCTTCATTTCTAAGAAAACTTCTTATACAATTTTTTGCTTTTGTAGTTTTTACAAAAGAAATATAAAATGGGTTTGGTTTTTTATTTTTATCAGTTGTTATTTCTACAACATCTCAATTTTTCAATTCCTTATCTAGAGGACTTGGTTGCCCATTTATTTTTGCAAGTGTAATATGATTTCATAAATCTGTATGTATTTCATAGGCAAAATCTATTGGTGTTGATCAGGCTGGAAGATTTATATTATCTCATTTTGGAGTTAATACAAAGATCCTATCTTTAAATAAATCTATTTTTAAAGAATCCATTAATTCATTATTTCATAAATTTTCAGTTAATTCTTTTAATTCTTTTACCCAATCTATATCAGTTGCAATTCTTGAACCTTTTTCTTTATACTCAAAATGTGCAGCAATTCAGATACTTGATTTTATTTCCATATCATAAGTTTTTATCTGAATTTCAGTTGGTTGTTGTCTATGATTTCTTAAAAGTCATAAAACAGTAGTATGAAGAGACTGATATCAATTCGGTTTTGGAAGAGCTATATAATCCTTAAATCTTTTTGGAAGCGGAGTCCAAACACTATGAACAATTCATAAAACTCTATAACAATCAGAAATATCTTTAACTAAAATTTTTACTCAATATAAATCATATAAATCATTTACAGATGCTAATCACTTTCTTTTTAGTTTTTTATAAATTGAGTAAATTGATTTAACTCTAAAGTCTAGTTGATATTCTATTCCAGAATTTTTTAATGCACTATCAACCTCCAGTTTTGCATTTTTTTTAAAAGAAATCATTGTTTCTCTAGAATCATGAAGTTCTTTTTTTATTTTTTTATAATCATTTGGGTTTAATATTTTAAAACATTCTTCATCAAGCATATTTTTAAATTGATGAAGCCCAAGCCTATCTGCAATTGGTGCATAAATATTAAGTGTTTCAAGTGCTATTCTTTCCCTTTTATCTTTTTTGGGATGATGTCAAAGAGTTCTCATATTATGAAGTCTATCAGACAACTTAACAAAAATAACTCTTATATCTTCACTCATCGCAACAAACATTTTTCTAAGACTTCAAATACTTCTTTCTTCTCAAGAATACCTAACTTTTGAAAGTTTAGCAAGTCACATACATATATCAGCAACTTCTTTTCAAAAAACATTTAAGATATCATCGTAAGTTTTTGGAGTATCTTCAATTACATCGTGTAAAATACAAGCTTGAATTGTGTATAAATCAGGTTTTAAGTTTAATAGGATAAGTGAAGCTTCTATTGGATGATTTATATAAGGTTCTCAAGAAAGTCTAAGTGTTCCATGATGAGCTTCACGAGCAAATAAATATGCTTTTTTTATTTCTTTATCAATAAATTTTTCTCCAAATTCATTCATATAAAGACAAACTCAAGCAATAAGTTTATCTACTTTTTTATCAACTTCTGTGTAATCAATAATTAATTCATCTTTTATTTCCATATTTTCATATTATTTTTATTTATGACTTATTTTAATCATTTTACAAAAAAAGTAAAAAAAACTTTACAATTAAGACAATTCAAATATTATTTTTCTTGAAATCAATTTATATTTTAATTTATTTTTATGAAAAACTTAAACAATAAAGGTTTCTCTTTAGTTGAGTTACTTGTAGTTATAACTATTTTAGCAATTATTTCAGTTGTTGCTTACCAAAATTTTGGTTGAGCTACTGATAAAGCAATTACATCTAGAAAAATAAACGATGTTTCTACTATAGAAACAGCACTACAACAATATAAAGTTGATAAAAACCAATATCCCGCAGTTGATTTATATAATGCTTCTACAAATATGTGGTGATATAATACTTGAACAACAGCAACACCTAGTAATACAATCAGTGTAATTAAAACATGAGAAGAAATTACTACAGTAAATACATCAACTTGATGATGAATAGTTTATGGAAGTTGAATTTCTCAAATTTGAGCAAAATGAACTATATCTCAAGACACTATGTGAAAACAATACTTATCAAAAGATTTATATGATCCAGAACTTTGAGATTTAAAAATATCTTGATGATGAAATCTAATTGATAAATGAATTTGAAGATATGTTTATGCAGTTTATACAAAAGCTAATTGATCAGTATGGTGATCAAATAATAAATTATGAAGTTATTACAATATAGCTTATACTATAAAAAAAGAATGAACTGATAGTTATATTTCAAAAATAGTTTGAGATTTTGATGAAAATTCTTGTTTTGATAATAAAGATAAATGTCCTGAGACATTAATTTGAAGTTTATCATGAAGTTTAACAATTGATTACCAATATTTAGTTGATAAACAAGAACAATGAAAAACTAATTCTTGATCAGATATAACTTGATGATTTGATTCTACAAAATCAAATCAATGAATTCCTTATACAATTAATTTTTAGTTTTTATAATGAAAACTTTTATAATAAATTGAAGTCATCTAAAAAGCTTAGATGACTTTTATGATAAAATAGAATTATTATTTTTAGGAAAATCCAAATTAGATTTTTGAAGAAATCTAGACGCACTAAATGATGTACTTTGGTGATGATTTTGAGTAACTTGAAACTGAGAAGAATTCACTCTCATTTGGGAAAACTTTGACAAGTCAAAAAAACTCATAAAAAACATTGATATAATTGAAGAAATTATAAATGAAAATAAACATATAAAATTTAAGAAAGCTTAGGTAGAACCTAAGCTTTTATTATACTCACAAAATTTCTATCATTTTCAAATAATCTATTTTCTATTATTTCATATCAACTTTCTTTAAATAAATACTCTAATTCGTCTAGTGAAAAACTATGATAAAATCTTTCAAATTCTCAAATTTTGATGCTAAAATCTTTACTTCAAAATTCATTTTGTGAGTTTTTAATAAATGATTTTTCATATTTTTCTTTATTTAATTCACTCTCCAAAGCCCAATTAGTCATAAATATATAACTTCAAGGAATTACTATTTTTTTTAGATTTTTTAAAACTCTTAATCTTTCTTCTAAATTTAATAAATGATGAAATGATGCAATAAAAAAAACACTTTCAAAAAGCCCCCCCTCTAACTCCCCCCTGGCAGGGGGAGAATTCAGTTCCTCCCCTGCCAGGGGGAGGCTAGGAGGGGGGGGTATTTTATCTAAATCTAACATATCTAAAACTGAAAAATCCTCACTTCAAAATTTCTTTTTTGCTTCTGAAATCATTCAAGCTGAAGAATCAATTCAGAAATAATCTATGTCATTTATAAACTGGCTTTTTAGAAAATGTTCAAGTAATCTTCCATTTCCACATCAAACATCAAGTATTTTTTTCCCATCAATTTCTTCAGTATATTTTTCTAAAAAATACTCTATTTCTTCCCATTTCATTCATTCTCTAGAGCTTGAAAACGTTCCAGCAAAATTATCATAATTTACTTTTTCCATACTACATTTTTGTTGGTAATTTTATAGCTAAAACTTCAAAAACTAATTTTTGAGTCTCGATGTATGAGTTAATTAGTTTTAAATTTAACATCTTTTTTTGCATATTTTCTTCTCATAATATATTTACACTATTATAAAAAGCTGAAAAACTTTTTGCTAAATTGTAAGCATAAATTACTAAATTATGATGAGTAATATTTTCTGAAACGGAAATCAAAATTTCATTTAATGCTGAAATTTCTTTAAAAAGCAAAACTTGCTCTGGATTTGAAAAATTTTCATTTATTTTTAAACTATTAATTTCTTCTAAAGAGATTCAAGATTTTTCTAAAATTCTTAAAGCTCTTACATAAGAATAAGCTACATAAGGAAAACTATTTCACTCAAAAGTCATAAATTCATCCCAATCAAAAATCATATCAGTAGTTCTTGATTTTGAAAGATATCAGTATTTTATTGCTCAAATTCAAATAATTTCAGATATTTCATTTATGTCCAATTCATCTAAATCTTCTCTTTTTTCTTTTAATATCTTCTTTGCTCTTTCAACAGCCTCATCAAGTAAATCTTCAAGTTTTATAATATTTCATTTTCTTGAACTCATTGCTCCATCTTTCAGCGAAATAAATCCATTTCAAGCAAAAAATAATTTACAATCTCCCTTTAGTTCCCACTTAATAAGGGGGATGTCATTTATGACAGGGGGATTTAACCATCAAGCATTTTTTGATATTTCAAATGCTTGTTTAAAATGAAGTTCTTGTCTAACATCAACATGATAAATAATTTTTTCTGGATTCCAATTTGTCATTCTATATTTTATAGCTGCTAAATCTGAAGCAAGATAACCATGAGTTCCATCTCTTTTTTGTAAAATACAACTTGGAATTTTAGTTTTTTCATCAAAAATTACTCAAACACTTCAGTCTTCATTTTTTGTTGCTATATTTTTTTGGACTAACTCATCAACTATATCTGACATTTTATATTTTAAATCTGGATAGTTTCACATCTTTGGTAATCATAAACCTTCATAAAAACTTTCTCAAATATCAAAATCTGGCTTTACATTTAATCTATCAAGCTGAATTTGCATAGCAGAAATACTATAGCTAGTAAATTTTTGCCATAAATCTATAGATTCTTTATTCCCCTCTGACAATTTTTTAAATTCTTGTCTTGTTTGTTCCTCTAAATCAAGATTTTTTTCAGTTTCCTGAGTAATTTTTATATAAAGTTCAAGTAAATAATTAACAGCATTTTCCTTTAATTTTTCTTCATTTCACCACATTTTGTAAGCCAAAATTAATTTTCCAAAAATTATTCACCAATCTCATAAATGACTATCTCAGATTACTTCAAAACCTAAAATTCTAAATAAATTACAAGTAATTTGACCTTGATTTGGAGTACACATATGTCATATATGCATGGGTTTTCAAACATTCATCCCAATATAATCAACAACTATTTTTTTTCAGTTTCAAATATTTGGGATACTTAATTTATAATTTTTAAAAAGCTCACTATAAAAAGAAAAACTTAGTTTAAAATTTAGATACGGTCCGGCAACTGAAACATCTTCAAAAAGTCCGGACTTATCTAAACTATTATAATTTGAGTTTAAATTATAGTTTTGTCCCATTTTTAAAGTAAAGTCCGGACTTAAAAAATAATCTTTAAGTTCATTTGATATAATTGCAGGATTTTTTCAGACAGATTTTGCAAGCAAAAAAGGACCAAAACAAAAATCCCCAAGTTCTTTTTTTGGTGGATTTTCTAGTTTTATTTCTTCAATTTCAATATTATAAAGTTCTTTTATAGTATTTTTTAAAATTTGTGAAAGTTTAGTTTTAATTATGTTCATAATTTAGTATTAAAAATATTTTTTTGATTATATAAAAAAGTAGAGATAAAGCAATGCTTTATCTCTACAAAAATACATTTTTTTTCAAAAAGGAAATCTTTTCAAATCTTTTTACATCTCATCAATAAAATAATTTATATAATCTTCCTCATTAACAATTCATTTATCTCTCAAATTATCTGCATAATTTTTCATAGTAATCATTCATTCAGATTGTCACATCTCAATTGCGTTATTTATTTGAACTAAATCTCAAGAACGAATTAAATTTCTTATTCAAGGAGTCATCATCATAACTTCATAAATTCAAACTCTTCATCCTCAAATCTTTGGAATAAGTCTTTGAGATAAAACTCAAAATAATATATCTCAAAGTTTATATCTAACAGAGTGTTGTAATTCTGGATGGAAGAAATTTACCAAACGAGTAATAGTTGCAACAGATCCAGCAGTATGCAAAGTAGAAATAACTAAATGCCCAGTTTCAGCTAATTCCATAGCTGCTTCAACAGTTTCTTTATCTCTCATTTCTCAAACCATTACTATATCTGGATCTTCTCTCATTGCTGCTCTTAGAGCTGAAGCAAAAGATTTTGTATCTTTTCCAATTTCTCTTTGAGAGAAAATTGATTTATCATCTTTAAAAATAAACTCTGTTGGATCTTCAATAGTTAAAATATGTTCTCTTCTTGTTTTATTTATAGCATCAAGAACTGAAATCATAGAAGTAGATTTTCAGCTTCAAGTTGGTCCAGTAACTAAAATAAGTCCTCATTTTGCTTTTGTAAATTTTTCTACTCATCTTGGAAGTCAAAGTTCTTCAATAGTTTTTGGAGTTGAAGCAATTTTTCTCATTACAAATGCTATTTTTCAAAGTTTAAAAAATGCATTTACTCTGAATGGAGTTCAGTCAGTATGTATGTAAGCAAAGTCTGCATCTCTTTTATCAAGAAACTCACGCGCTGCTTCTTTATTATCATTTAAAAGTTCAAGTAATATTTGACGAGTTTTCATAGTATCAAGTGGTGTTCCAGAAACTTTTCAAAGCTCACCATGAACTCTAAATCAAATATTTTCTCATTCACACATATGTATATCTGAAGCTCAAATTTTTATACAATGGTCCAAAATTGGTCAAATAGTTAAATTAGCCATAAGTAGAAAATTAAAAAATAAAATAGAAATTAAAAGTTAAAAAATTATAAAACAAATTATAATAATTTAAAGATTAATTCCTAATTTAAAATCAATTATTTTTTTATATTGTTTAAATTATGTTTTCTTGGTCTATCTGTTGAGATTTCTAAAACACTAGTTTTCATTTTTTCAATAGAAGAAATATCTAAATCTAGAGCTGAGTCTTCTTTTTCTAAATCTTTAATTTCTCATTCTAAATCTGAAACTTGAGATTTTAAAGATGCAATTTGTTCATTTAATTCATCTACTTTTGATTGTTTTGATGATTTTGAACTAGAAATAGAAGATTTTCTTGTTTGCATTTTAGCAATAGCTTCATCTAAAATAGCATTTCTATCAAATGAAGTTTCTTCTACACTAGTAGTTAAAGCTCAAATTTCTGCATCTTGAGATTTAGCTGAAACCTCTCCATCAAAAGAAAAATCCATTCAAGTAGAAGATTGGCTAGCAACTTCTAAAGTAGCTTCTGTTGATTCTGTAGAATCTCAAAATAAATCTTGTCCGAAAGAAACTTCTTCTTTCGTTTCTGATAATTTTAAATTATTATCTTCTAAACTAAAATCTGTTGTAACCTCCTCAGTTTTAGTATCACCAAAATCTAAAACAAATTCATCAGTAGTTTGAACTGGGGATAAATCAGTAGTAGTTTCAGTTGAAGCTTGAACTTGACCAAAATCAAAATCCATAATAGAAGTATCATTTGAAGAAGTATCATCTGATAAAATAATTAAATCTTCTTCTTTATCTGTTGCTAAAGTTGTCATAAAAATTAATTTAAAAAATTAAAATACAAGTATATTCTAGCACAAATTATTTTTATTTGCAAAAAAATGACAAAAAAATATAATTACCCCACAATTTTTTATAAAAATAATTTAAATTATAACTACTATAAATATGGACATGTCAGAAATGTGAAAATTAATGAAACTTCAACAAGAAGCTATGAAAATTAAAAAAGAATTAGAAAATACTATTATAGAAGCTGAAGTTTCTGGACTTGTAGTTTCAGTTAATGGAGAAATGAAAGTTGAAAAAGTTGATTTTGAAACTCTAGATTTAATTCCTTGATTAAATGAAGCTCAGAAAAAAATATTAGAAGAAGCTATTATGCAAGCTGTTAATAAATGAGTAAAAAAATCTCAAGAAGTTGCAGCATCTAAGATGCAATGAGTTATGTCTCAAATGTGACTTAATATGCCGGCAGGATGACTTCCGGGTATGTAAAAAAACTTCCAAATTTGGAAGTTTTTTTATCAAAATTTGACTAAAAGGATTAATAAATATAATTTATATGTTTATTTTAAACTTAATATATAATTTAAAAATTATGAAAAATAAAATCTTATTACTTTTGTCTTTTCTTTTTATAAGTAGTGTTTATGCAGATACAACACTTACTCAATCACAAGTCTCAGAAAGAGAAAATAATTGATATGTTATCTCAGATCCATATACATCTAGTTCATTATGTTTGAGTAATAGAGATATTTATAATCAACAATATTCAAGTTATACAAGAAGTGAATGTTTTTATTATAACAATTCTTATTACTATTTTTTATGTTCTTGAACATCATGTAATCTTGACTGAAGTAGTTCATATAGTTCTACTAGTTATACAACTACGCAAGCGAATTCAGAAACTTCATCTTCAGTACCAAATAAAGCAAAACTTGACATATTTTTAAGTAGAATTGAAGGTTTAAATAATACTAGTAATTTTCAAAGTACTCTAGATACGATACTAGCAAAAATAAATACTTTATGAAATAAATATTCATCGAATACTACTGTAACACAAATGGTTACATATTTAAAAAATTGAATAAATAATATTAAACAAAGATATACAACAAACAATGAAGTTGATAGTTTTTTTTGTGAATTAACTGATAGTTGTAATACTTCTTCAAATTCTTCTTCATCATCAAGTAATACATCATGAAATTCAAGTAATTCAAGCTCTCCAAGTTATGTAAATCTAGTTAATTGAAACTGAATTACTGCTTGTAATAGACAAATATTAGATAAATTTTGAACTCAAAGATATTCTTGTAGTATATGATGATGATGTTCTGTAAATTGACTACCTCCAACTTCTACAAATCCATCTGCAAATCCTACTATTGTTGGAGCTTGTATTCCATATAGTGAATGGACTAATCCTTGAGTAACTACTTCTTCATCATCCTCTTTAAGTACAATTCCAAATCTTTCAGTAGATAAAACAATTATTATGATTTGATGAAGTGTAGTTTTTACATGGAATTCAAATTGATGAACAAATTGTTATGCAAAAGTAAATAATAATTTTAATTGAAATCTTGAATGAACTTGATGAATAATAGAAGTAAATTCAGTTCAAACTGCTTGACTATACGCAAATAAAGTTATTTGTAAGTATAATTGAATTGAAAAATCATCAAATATTATAAATGTAACTGTTTGAGATTTAGTTTGAGAATTAAATAGAATAGTTGAAACTTGAACTACTGATTGACATGTTTATGCAAGATGGATCATACAAAAAGAAGCTGAATGATATACTGAAGTAAGAGAGTTAGTTTCTAGAATTTCAAATTGAATTTTACTACTAGATAAAATTAATGAATTTTTAAGAGTTAATTACTGAAAATAAAAAAACTTCCAAATTGAACTGTCCCCTGAAAAGTGGAATGGAAATAAAAACCCATTTCACTTTTTTTA
>CAYOIP010000029.1:6667-14053 GCA_964404065.1 uncultured Candidatus Peribacteria bacterium | reverse complement strand
TAGAAAATACTCTTTATGCTAGTTGATATAACTTAGTTGCTTATGCTGGGTATAATGCTATTTGAAATTTAGATATGCTTGATAGTAAAAATAATATATTAACTAAATTTACTGAATATATTAATTGATTTTGAGTTTGGCAGGATTCAAATTTTAAATTTCCATATTTTGATAAAATTAGTAATAACTTTTGAAGTAATACTGAATTTGAATGAAGTTATGATGATGATAAAAAAAATATACTAAATATAGATGAATATTATCCTGATTATTCTTATTTTGATTTTTTTTGAGATAATTGATGATGAATTATTATAGATAATTCTGCTTGAACAAAAAAGGATACTTGAAATGATTTTCTAAAATATGATGTTTCTTCTTTAGATTTAAATTCTGGAAGTTGATTTGCTATTGAGATGAGTGTAAGGGGGGAGGCGCTGAAGAGGAATAGTGGAACTTATATATTTTTTGATACTGATGAAAGTTATGATACTTACTTAAGTAATTATTACTGAGATTTAACTTTATGATATTATTGAGGTAATAATAGTATTATTATTGATAAATATATTATTGCTAATACACATTTAGATGATAATACTTTTTATAAAGTTATAGCTTATTTTAATTGAATAAACTGGTGATTAAAAATACTTTGAACAAATTTGGAAGCAAGCTGAGTTTGAAAAATAAATACATGAAACTGATATTTTATTTGAAGTTCTAAATTAAGTTATAAATACCAATGGAATGATATAGTTGATTATGTGAAGATTTATAAAAAATAATTATATTTTAAAAAACTAGCTTTTGCTAGTTTTTTTGTGTTTTAAGAAAAAGTATGATAAAATACTAAAAATATTAAATAAAAATAATTTATGTGAAATAAAGTTGAAGTAAAAACATTTTGTGAAAAACCAAAAGCAAAGCCTGAAATTGCTGATACTTTTAATTGGAGTAAAGAGGAAAGACAAAAATTAAGAGAAGATTTTTTAGTTTGAGAATTAAGAAAAAAACTCATTGCAAAATATCCTGAACAAAGATGTTTTTTTGAAACGGCACAAATAAAAGTTATGGAGCTTGGAAAAGATAACAAAGAACATGAAGAGGCAGTAAAACAATTAGGAACAAATATATTTTTATTATTTTCTCCAGAATGAAAATTACTATCATATTTAGATAAAGATTGAATTACTATGCTTGATGTTATAAATTATAATTTTGATGAGGATTCTAATAATTTATTAACTAAAAAATATTCAGGTAATTTTTTCAGAAAAAATGTAAAATCTTGAAAATTAGAGTTTATTGAAAATTCATGAAAAATATATGAAGAAGGAAGTAGAAGATTTAATAATGCAATATATCTTTTTTTATGAGTTGGTAAATATTTAAAGTAAATAAATTTTTTATTTTTTTAATGATATTCAAAAAGTTTTCTCAAATATTTTTAATGATAAATCATTATATTTGTTGGAATTTGCTTTTATCTCAAATAATAACTTATTTTTCTCAAAACTGTTTTTATCACTATTATAGAAATTAATAACAGGCAAAACCTCGTCTTTCATAATCCTCTCAACCTCAAGAAGCCTTTCTTTAACTCTGATAAGATTATATTTTACTTCTCATTCAGTATCTCTTATTAAAACATCTATTTCGCTACTTTTAAATCAATTTCATTTTAAAACAGTTTCTTTGTAAGCTGTCATTGCAATATCAGTTGATAGCTTTTGACTCATTACTCCAGTAACTTTATCTCAAAAAATATTAGCTAATTTAACTGAATTATTTACTATTTGGAGTGCTTGACGAGATTTCGCTAATTCTTCTGCTTGTCTTTGAATTCATTTTCTTAAAGTATTTGTATTATCACTTAGATCTCTTGCTTGTTTTACTCTTTCTCATCCGGCATTTAAAGTTTCTTCAAATTGAGGAAACTTTTTTGATACAAAATCAACAAGCTTACCAATATTTCCACTTAAAAATCCTTCAACTTTATTTAAAGCTTTTGATGAAAAGTTTCATGATAATTTTAAACCATTTAAAATAAATTTTGGTAAATCAAGCATTCAATACTTTGAAGGCAAAGTTATAAAAGATATAATTATTCAAATAACGTATCATAAAACATATTTATAATCACTTTCACTTTCAAAAGACTTTGCCAATTCATCAATAGTTTCTCAAAAATTATTTCAAAAGATAAGTATAAAATCTTTAATATTTTGTAATACCTTATCAGGCACAACTACTAAATCAACACTGGATTGTATATAATCAAGTGTTCAATCTAGTCATCAAGCAGTTAAGGCTAGAGGTCATTTTAATCATTCAATACTAGACTGTTTAAATCACTTTATCGTATTATCAGTAAACAAATATTTTTCTAATCATCATAAAGAAGAAGTTTCAACTGATTCTCTGATTTTTGTTTCTAAAAAAGATTCATCTTTTCAAAATTTATAAATATGATTTGAAGTAATATCTTTTAAATATGAAACTGTAACTCAAACTAAATCACTTATTCCACTTCTAAAAATATTAGCTCCACAAGAAACAAGAGATACTATTTCTCACATAGTTAGAGCTTGTTTATCTGATTTTTCAATTAAATGAAGAAAATTTCATAAACTTTCTCAAAGTAAAAGTGAAATATCACTATTATTATCATTTAATGAAAGTCATATTCTTAGTTCAATAAGTAATTTTCTTACATTATCATTTTTTAGGGTTTTATGGTCTATTAAATAATCAATTCTTTTACTAATTGCTTCAATACTTCATTTTTCAAAACTTTCAATTCAAGATTCTAAGTCAATTCTTGAAAGTTCTTTTACTCTAAGTATTTTTCAAACATCTTCTCCAGGAACTCTTGCGGGGGTTGAAGAATAATAGTTTCAATCTAATTCATAAAATACATTTTGATTTGGATATTGTTTTAGTAAGCTTTCAGCAGATTTTGCTTTTGATTCTTCTTTTTCAAAAGATTTAAGTGTATTTTCTAGTTCACTTCTTGGAACTATTTCAAGTAAAATAACATCAGAAACATCTCTTAATACTCTTGTTGGGTTTGAGGCATAATAATCTCATTTTAGTTTGAAAAATTCTTTTTGGTTTGGATTTAAAGAAAGTAAATCTTTTATATTTCACATTTGATACTCTCTTGTAGAGTTTCTTTTCTCTATAAACTTTAATCTTGTTAATGCTGTTTCTCTTGCAAATCATAAACTTTCAACTTCTTGAGATGAAACTTCTTTTTTAGTATTGTTATTTTCAGATAATGTTTGCAATTTTTCTGACATGATTTTTGATTTTATTTTTATTTGTATTATTTTAGCATATCTATTTTGACTTTGCAAAAAATTCAAATATGATTTTGTAAAGATTATTTTATTACTTTCGCTTTATGTTTTTTTCAAAAGAAATTATAAAAAAAATAATATCTGATTTATTAAAAATAAAATTTGATTCAAAAATATATAATACATTACCTGAATTAAGAAAAGCAAAAAAAAGTTTTGAAATTCAAGTTGATAATTTAACAAATTATATTTTTGAAAATTATTTAAAAACTGATGAATTGACCATAGATTTTATAAAATGACTCCATAAGTCTTTTTATCCAGAATGAACTATTATAAAAACTATAAGAGATGGAAAAATTTATAACAATTTAGTTTGAGAATGGAGGTTAAATGAAGCAAGACATAAAGAAGATCATCACCTACATTGATTGCAAAAAGACATAGAAAAAGATTTAATAGAATATACAAATTATTTTAATTCTATAAAATATAAAAAAAGAATTGATATATTGAAGTATTATTTTGATTTTTTAAGAGTTCATCCATTTGCAGATAGTAATTTAACTATTATTTCTATTATTTGTGAATTAGAATTTTTTAAATATTGATTAAAATCATTAAATTTTTTACAAACTAGATTTAAAGATGGAAAGTTTCTTAATTTTTGTATTTTTTATTATGAAGAAAATAAATATAAATTCTGAATTTTAGAAGAAATAGAAAAGATGATTGATGACTTTTTTAATTGAAAATTATCAAAAGAAATAATAGAGAAAAAAGAAAAAGTAAATATAAAAACTACTCAAGAACTTTTTTGATGAAATAAAAAAAATAATTTTAGTTCATCTCCTCATTATGTATGATTAAAAAAATTAATTGATGATAATTTTATAAATATTTCAACAGATTTACCTGATTATAAATTAAGAAAAATAGTTTATAATAATACTATTCATTATTTAGAAAATGCTTTTTTTAGAAACAATGTGAATGTTTATCAGACAATTATAAATTGATATTGTTCTGATACGGAAAGAATAATATATTTTTTAAAAAACAATATTTTAAATCAGGATAAACTTTCTATTGAAGATATAAAATGATTTCATAAGAATCTTTACCCTAATTGATTTATTCAGAAATTTAGAGATACAAATTGAAGAGAAATTATTCAAATGATACCTGGTGAATATAGAAGTATAGAACTACATTCAAAAACAAATCAAAATAAAAATCTTTATTTAAAACCGTTTGAAGTAGAAGAATGAATGATAAAAATAGTAACTAATTTAAATAATTCAAAATTTAAAATAAAAGATATATTATTATTTATGGCTGATTTTTCAAGAGTTCATCCATTTTGAGATGGGAATTGAAGAACTATAGATATCTTAGTTGATGTATTACTTTTAAAAAACTGATTTGAACCATTTTATTTTTGAGAATTAAAACAAAAAAGTGAGATTTTGTTTTATAAAGCCTTAGATAAAGTTTATGAAACTAGAGATGTAAAATATCTTTATGAGTTTATAGAAAGTATAAAAAAATAAACTTTGATAAATTTTAAAAAAATATTATACTATTTGCAGTTTATCTTTTAATAAATTTCATATGAATAAAAAATTTTTACTATTACTTGGAGCTTATGCTTCATGAGTTGCTACAGCACTTTATTACAATAGAAAAACTCCAAAAGATATTGAAGCAGAGTTAGAAACTGCTAAAAAATCTGGTGAAAAAGATATAAAAGTTTTGTTTAATAATTTTCTGGAAATTCATAAAAATTTACTAGAAGATTTAAAAGTTAGATTATTAACTGAAGAAAATAAAGAATTATTTCATAAAAAAAGAGGTGAATTTCTAGCTTTGGTTGATGATTATAAAATAAAAGCTTCGGAAATAGCAAAAGAATATAAAGAAAAATGATATGAATACGCAGAAGAATGATTGAAAAAATTAGACAAATTTTATAAAGAGAAACTTGATGAATTAGATGATTTAAAAGACGAAGCACCTGAAAAGATAGAAGATGCAAAGAAAAAATTACTTACTTATTACAATGAATTTAGGGCAAAATTAAGAAAATAATTTTTTAAAAAAGCCCCGCATTTTGCGGGGCTTTTTGTAACTCAATTTTTGTCTTCATCAAGCTCTTCGAGCCCACAAGACTTAATCAAGTTACTGACCTTTTTGACATACTTTGGATCATCTGCATAAATAGGAGCGATAATCCTAAGTAGTTTTATTGGGTCGTTTTCACCTTTTTCAAGGTATCGTTGAAACTTTTTATAAAACCTTTTTGTTATAAGTGTTTCAACATAGTAGTAAGTACTTTCTAGTGGGGAAGAAAATTCTTTTATTTCTCCATTTGGACTTAGTCCAAAATGGTTATTCCTCTTTCTTGCAGAATGACTTTTCCCATAATCACTTTCGTGTGCAGCTTGAGCAACTGCAAGTGATGTAGGTATAAGCTCAGCAAGTCCTCCTAGCTCAGCTTTTACCATTTCCACCAGATTACTCATCCAGTCTATGTAATCACGATCACCACATCTACCAGCATATGAAATACTGCTGAAAGTGATGAGGAAGACAAAGATTAGATGTTGTAATATTCGACTCTCCATAGGAGTATATCTCCATATGTTTAGGGACTGATATTTTAACTATTTAAAAATATATTTCAATACTTTCAACACTAAAAAAGCCTAGACTTTTTTATCTAGACTTTCTTAATTTAATTAAATTTTTTCTTGTTACTTTATTTAAAGGAATTTTTAAAATTTAAAATTTTTGCGAGTTTTTTGATAAAAAATTCTATTAAATTATTGTAGTTGTTCAAAAACTTCTCCGGCAATTTTTATAGAAGGTTTTAGAGTTTTTGCTCAAACTGCCCATTTAGCAGGACAAGCAGTTCATGGATTTGCTCTCATGAATTGTAGAGCTTCAATTTTTCTAATTAATTCTAGAGAGTTTCTTCCAAGAGGACCAGAAGTAATTTCTATTCATCTTACAACTAAATCCGGGTCAATTATAAAAGTTCATCTTCAAGCAATTCCAGATTCTTCATCTAAAATATTATACATATCAGCAACTTGTAGTCCGTGATCAGCTAACATGATATAAGGAAATCATTCCATAAGTTTTTCATGTCTTACCCAAGCTCTATGAGAAAAAGTTGTATCAGTTGAAGCTGCTAAAATTGTAACTCATAGTTCATCAAATTTTTTCTTAGCTTCACTCATATCTTTTAATTCTGTTGGACAAACAAAAGTAAAGTCAGCAGGGTAGTAAAATAAAACTGTCCATTTTCCTTTTAAATCTTCTAAAGAAACTTTTGTTTCATCATCTTTTTTTGGATCATAAGCAGGTAGTGTAAAAAGTGGAGCAGGAGTATCAATTTTTACAATTTCGTTATAGAATTCTAATTCTTCCATAAATTTTAAGTTAAAAAATAATCTAAATGAGAATTATTCTCATTTAGATTATTTTATTTAAAAAGTATTTTAAGTCAAAAGATTTTTTATCTTTTTAATACTTCAAAAGTTATAACTTTTACTGATTTATTGAAAAAATTATCTATAGCTTCAACTTTTATGTTATGAACTCAAACAGGTAGAGAATTATCTTTATTTATTTCTTCTAAAAATTCTTTTCATTCAATTCACATTTTATGTGCTTTATCATCTAGGTAAATATTTATAACTTTAATTTTTGAATTATCTTTTACATTTCATCTTAAGTTAAAATATTGATCATTATAAATAGATATAAAATCTTTTTCTGGATTTGTAATTATGATTTCTGGATTTAAGTTATCTTTTAAAATTATTTCAATATTTATTACTTCTTCTCAAGATAAATAAACATTATCTATTGCTCTAATAGTTAATTTATAATTTCAATTATATCAGCTAGGTATATTTATATTTCAAGCATAAACTCAAGAAGTTTTATTATCAATTTTTGTTTCTCAAATAACTTTATCTCAAATTAAAAATTGTAATTTTACAATTGGATTATTACAGTTTTATTATCAATTTTTGTTTCTCAAATAACTTTATCTCAAATTAAAAATTGT
>CAYOIP010000029.1:0-6567 GCA_964404065.1 uncultured Candidatus Peribacteria bacterium | reverse complement strand
AGTTTTATTATCAATTTTTGTTTCTCAAATAACTTTATCTCAAATTAAAAATTGTAATTTTACAATTGGATTATTACTTTTATATCAAACTTCAACATAATTATTTCAATTTACAAAAATATCATTTTCCTTTATTTTTGTTCTAACTTCTATATTTGAATTTGAAATAAGTTTTGGATCACGAGGACATTCCGTGTCTTTATAATCAGTAATTATATTTGGAATATTTTCAAATTCTTTTAATCATTCTTCTTTTGCCCGTTTTTGAACTCACGCTTCCCAGATTGGATTCTCTGGATTTATTGAGTGAAATGCAATATAATATCAAGTTTTTATAGCCGACGCGGGAGTATTTGGTCCAACTTTTCAGTTACATAAAGCATCAATTTGTATTTCTTTTAGACTTTCATCATATTTTGTTGGTTTATTTTTAAATAAACTATCAACTGTTAAACTCGGTTCAAATCATTCTGGGGCTAAAAGTCATGATATTTTTGATATCTTTGTATATGACAATCAAGCTGGTATTTTCCAAGTTAATTTCTCTTTTCATTTAAGAGCTTCTTCCATAAATTGTTTCCAAATTGGTGCAGCTCAATTAAGTCAATCTCAATTATTTTTTATAGCTTTTCCATCAGTATTTCCAGCCCAAACTACAGTTGTTATTTGAGGAGTATATCAAGCAGTCCAAAGATCTCAAGGAAACATCTTTTTTACTCAAGCTGTGATATATGTTTTATTTGAAGTTCAAGTTTTTGCACATGCTTGTCTATCTTTTAAAGTTAAATTTGCATTCCAAAATTCATCAGGTCTAGAATAACTTGCTGATAAGATATAGTTCATAATATAAGCTGTTTTCTCATCAAGAATATTTTTTCCAGCTGATTTTTTCTTTTGTTCAATTACAAGTCATTTACTATCAAGGATTTTTGAAATTGGATTTATTTCAATTTTATTTCACATATTTGCAAATACACTGTAAGCTTGAGCCATTTCAAATGGAGTCATTTCTCCAGTTCAAAGTGCAAGTGGTGCTCAATAATAGAAATTTTCATCAAGAGATTTTACTCAAGCAGTTTTTAAGTAAGAAATAATTTCTTTTTGTTCTCAAGCTAAAAAGTATAATTTTACAGCAGGAATATTTCTTGAATGATTTAGGGCTGTCATTAAATTCATTTTTCACTCAAATTTCCCATTATAGTTTTGTGGTTCCCGTCATCCTGGAAATGTTGTTGGTAAATCATAAATTGGAGTATGTGGCCCGAAAGGATTTTTATCAATAGCTAAAGCATAAACATAAGGTTTAAAACTACTTCATGGTTGTCTTTTTGAAGTAATCATATCAACATTTCAATCAATATCTTTATTGAAATAATCTGCTCAACCAACATAAGCAATTATGTCTCAAGTTTCATTATCTATACTTATAATTCAGGCATTATTTGCGTCAAACTTTTTCAGATTTGATTCTGCTTGTTTTTTAACTAAATCTTGCGCTTTTTCTTGAAGTTTTCCATCAAGTGTTGTATAGATTTTTAGTCCTCACTCTTCTAAAATTTCTTCTCAGTATTTTTGACTTAAATATTCTTTAACATACATTACAAAATGAGGAGCTTTTATATCTTCTTTATAATTTTTAAATTCAAATCATATTCATGATAAAATAGCATTTTTATACTCATCCCAAGTTATATAATTATCTTCAAGCATTCTTCAAAGTATAAAGTCTTTTCTTCAAGTTTGGTATTCTATACTTTGGTTTTCATCTTTAATTATTAAATTATTTAAAAATCCAAGCAAATCTTCATAGTTCATCACAGAACATCCATCTTTATCTATACTCAAAGTTTTTTTATAATAATCTTTATTTAAAGAACATAATAGTATTCAATTTTCTCAAAGTTTAGTAGCTTTTATGTTTGAAAAATAATCCTTAAATTTTTCTACCAAAAACTTATTTTCTTTTATGTTATCATTTGAAATAATATTTGTTTTTGAATTTTCATCATTATTTGGATAAATATATAAGTTTCACATAAGTCTATCAAAATGTGTGTATGGAGAATAATAAGTTGGTCATTTTGGAATACTTGCAAGCAAACTTGCTTGTAAAATACTTAAATCATTAGCCTTTTTTTCAAAAAAAGTTAGACTTGCTTGTTCTACTCAAAACGCATTACTTCAAAATGAAATTTTATTTAGATAAAGTTCTAAAATTTTTTCTTTTGATAATCAATTTGTCAATTTATAAGCTAGGTAAATTTCTTTTATTTTTCTTTCAATTTTATCTCAAACACTTTCAGAAGAACTTCTGTTCTCTATTATAGTATTACGAATTAATTGTTGAGTTAAAGTTGAAGTTCATCAAAATCATTCATTTTTTCTAATAATTCAGTAAAAAAATGCTCTAAAAAGTCAAATTATATCAATTCATGGATTTTCCCAGTATCTTTTATCTTCTCAAGCAACTATTGCATTTACCATATTTTTTGAGATTTTATCATAATTTACATAAGTTCTTTTTTCATCTCAAAAAAGTGTATAAAGTTCATTTCAGTCTTTATCATAAATAGTTGATGCTTCTTTTATGTCTAATTGTTCAAGTTTTTTTATATCTGGAAGTGGAGCAATATATTTCACATAAACAAATATACTTAGAAGTAAAATTAATCACAAAAATCAACTAGCTAGATAAATAACAATTTGTTTTAAATCATTTTTTGTTTTTTTAGAAAAATTTCTTTTTTTAACAACTTTTATTGTTTGAAATCACATAGATATTTTTGGTTAAAAATTTAAAAGTTTATAATCATCTCAAATAATTATTTCTATTTTTACTTGTGGATCTTTAGAGTATTTTGGTAAATTTTCTACTTTTTCACTTCATCCAAAAATAAAATTTTCTAAAGCCTCAACAGTTTCAGGCTTTTCTCATCATGTTCAAGTTGTGTATAATATTTTTGATTTTTCATATTTTTCTCCAGAAGTATTTCAAACAGATCATTTTGAAGGAATATTAAATCAATATTTTTTTAATTTATCTGCAATATCATTAGCAAGTCCTGGATTTTTTGTTGCATTAAAAACATTTATTTTTAGATTTTCACTATAAACTAGAGGATAATTAAAAATTATATTTGTATATTTTACTATACTGTCATAATTATCTGAAGTCGATGCTGTTGCTCATTCTTGGAGTAAGACTGCAGCTCATCCAAAACTTGCTCTATCTGGAACATATAAAAATCATCATTTTTCGCAAGACACACTTCCATAAAAACAAGTATCATTTAAGTTTGAGCTAGTAATATTTTCTTTTGGAATATCACGCAAAAACATTGCTAAAGCTATAATTTGAGAATTATCCAAATCTGTAGTTATATGTTGTTTTATAATTGAAAAAACTGATTTTATTTTTGTAGGGGAAGTTAAAAGTCAAAGTGATAAAACTTTATCTCTTATGGCTTTTACAATTAATTGTTGTCTTAAAGATCTATCAAAATCACTTGTTGAATGACGAGATCTAGCGTATTTTAAAGCTGTGGATCCATCAAGAGTTTGAGGTCAAGCTTCTATTTTAAATGTTTGATAACTCCAATTTGGTCAAGGATAACTTGTATCAATAATCTTTTCAGGAACATTTACATCGATTCACCCGATAGTATCAACTATTTTTCTAAATCATTCAAAATCTAGATTTACATAATAATGAATTTCTTCTCAAGTCATTTTTGTAACTACTTCATTTAGAGATTTTATTCAATCTGCTTCATTTTTTGTTTTCATCATTGCTCTTGCATAAGTTTCGTTTATTTTTCATCAAAATCAAGTAGGATATTTTACGTAAAGATCTCTAGGTATAGAAAACATAGAAATAGTTTTTTTATCATAATTAATTGATGATAGTATAATGCTATCAGTTAAATTTGGAGCATCGTTTTCTTCTCATCATCTACCAATAATAAGTATATTTGTTTTTCCATCTACTGATTTTTTTATATTTGAACTTACATTATCAAATTTTAAATCAACTCAAACAAATCATAAAATATTATTAAAATTTAACTTTAAGTTTGAAACTTGGTTAGTTATTCAAATTCATAAAAGAATTATCAAAAAAACAGCAATTATTCAAAAAATAGATGTAATAATGCTTTTAGTTTTTTTTGATTTAAGATATGATTGTCTAATTTTTATTAAATTCAATAATATAGCTTTATAATCATTATTATTTCAAATTTTTTTCTTTTTAAACATATTTTTTATGGAATTATAATTTGTAGCATATTTATATTGAAAAAAATAAAAAATTCAATTTTTTATTGAATTTTTTATTTATTAATTTCCTTTAATGCTTCTTTTCTTAGAAAATCAATTATTTCATCATCATTAGGTGGATTTTTAATAATATATTCTACTTTTTCACTTTTATCCCAGTTTCATGCAAGTAGAGTTTCTATAACAATATCTTCTCTAAATATTCATTCAAAATATTTTTTTGATTTTTTAAATAAATCTTTTAATTTAAATTCTTGAGTTTTTAATATAAAATATAAATCAATAGCGTCTTTCCATTTGTTTCTAGTTATCATTGCATAAAGTTTCATACATGCTAGTTCTTCTAAACTTGCAGTTTTAAGTCAATTTAGTATGTATTTATTTCATAAAATATTTATTTTTTGATCGTTATATAAAGTTCTATAAAAATTAAAAATTGTAAAATTTACTCAATTTATTTTAACATGAATTTCATCTTGTTTTATACTCTCAATTCATCTATATTTTTCTCTACTTTCTTTGTCAATTTCTAATCAAAATGAATTAATTATTTTCTCAAATTCAAAATAATTATATAAAGCATTATTAATAAAAAAATCAAAATCAATACTTTTTCTATGTCATAATTGTAAAGCTATTGCAGTTCATCATCATAAAAATGCAACAGTTGAAAAATATTCTAATATAGTCTTTAGATTGAGTTGTTCTTTTGTTAAAACTTTTTTTGAGTTTTCATCAAAAATAATTTCTTTTGTTTTTAAATCATTTTTTTGTGAATTTAATTCATTTCTTTTGAAGAAATTAAATAATCCCATTTTTTTTAAGATTAAGTAGGTAAAATATGACTTTTTTTCTTTTTTCCTTTAGTGAAAAATTATCGTTTTTTATATATTCAAAAGCTTTAAGTAATATTTGATAATCTAGTTTTTTTATTATTAAAAATAATTCATAAATATTTCATTTACTATAAATATAAGAAATTTTTATATAATCACTTATATTTTCTTTATCTTCTTTTTTAGTCCACCAATTGTATTTTAAAGCAATATTATTTAATAATTTTAACATATTTAAAAATTACATTTTAAATTTCTTTTATTTTTATATCTTTAGTTTTATCAATATAGCTGACTATGAGTTCAAATTTTTAATAATTCTATAAATTCATATTTTCAATCTGATAATTCTCTAAAAACTATTCTATAATCTCAAGTAATATTTAAGCTTCTACATCATTCATATTCTCAATTCAAAGCATGATTTTCTAATTTCTTTTCAAAAGGATTTTTTGAAAAAGTTATTAAAGTAGAGTCTGTTTTATTTTGAAGTTTTTTTGTAAGTTTTAGATAACTTTTCAAAAAACTTTTACTTCTTTTTATTATCATACTTTATTTTTTATATTTTTGTAAATCTGAAACTAAGTCTTCCATACTTTGAAAAATTTCATATTCTTCATTTTTATATTCATTTGTGTCTATATATTTTTTAGGTTCAAATTTTACTTCATCATAAGAGAAAGTAGTTTTATAATACTTTTTTACTAGTGTTTCAGGAACATTTTCTATAGTTATTGTTGCCATATTTCAAAAAATTATATTTTAAATCTAACCTCATTATATTCGGGCATAAAAATAAGTCAAAATTTTAAAATTTTGACTTATTTTCTAAAAAACTCTATATCTATAATATACCTTTCTTTTAATTCATTATTTTCATCATAATAAACAAAAATTCTAAAATTATTAACATTTATAATTAAAAAATTATCTTTATTTCTTCACAACAATAAATCCTCTTTAAAATTCTTTTTTATTTCAGTTATAATAGTTTCATATAGTTTATCTCAAATTTTTATATAATTTTCTATAAGATAATCTTCTACATCAAGTCAAGAATCTTTTATCATTCTTATAAAACTATTTTTATAGGAATCAATAAAAGTTTTTAAAGAATTAACAGCTTTTATTTCATAAAATACATTATACATATTCTACTTTTTTAACTTCTAACTTATTTTGTTTTTCTGATAATTCTAATTTTAACTCTTTAGCTGTTTGTCTTATATAATTATAAATTATATTATCTAATTCCTTCGAGTCATAATATATTTTTCAATCTTTTTTTATCATATTTTAAAAATTAAATACTAAATTTTCCCCATTATATAAAAAACCCCAAGTTTTGCAACTTGGAGTTTTTTCTCTTACTTCGTAGCATTATACAATTCTCTTATTTCACTATCAGATAAAGCACGGTTGTAGATACGAACTTCATCCAAAGATCATTTAA
>CAYOIP010000028.1:0-14263 GCA_964404065.1 uncultured Candidatus Peribacteria bacterium | reverse complement strand
CAAAATCAGTAATACTCGGAGAAGTTTATGAAAAAGTTTTACCTTTTTTACCAAACTTCCCTTTCGCACCACGTGATATGACTTTTGTTTGAAAATGAATAGATTATATAGTTTTTGATGGATTATCAGAATGAAATCTAGAAAAAATAGTTTTCTTAGAAGTAAAAAGCTGAACTTCAAGTTTAAATAAAAATGAAAAGATGATTAGAGATGTGGTTAGTAACGGAAAAGTTGAGTATAAAGAATATAAAATATAAAAGATGAGCTTCGCTCATCTTTTATATTTTATGTTTTAATATGAATATCATCTATTGAAACTATTTTTTCTTTTTTCCATTTAGTAGTTTTACAAACTATATTATAACTTCTTATAAAAATAACCAATTTTGTTTCATCATAATTTTCATTTGATATTTGAATTTCTCAAAATAATCAATCTCTAATTTTATCTTCAATTGTATTTTTTAAATTTCTTACAAAAGTTTTTATATCTTCTACAAACTCTCTAACAATTATATCTTCATCATACAATCAAGAATCTCTATATCTACAATTATCTCACATATATTCAATAAAATTTTCAAGTTTTAATTCAACATCTTTTGAAAATATAACTTTAAAATCATTATACATAAGCTATATTTGAATTAGCTTTAAAATTTTTTCTATCATCTTTTAATTGTTTCTTCAACAACTTTCACCTCTCATCAATTTTCTTATCTAAATTTTTTACAAGTTGTTCTCAAGTAATATATAAAGATAAATCTAATTTCTTTTCCATAATATTAAAATTATTTTCTAAATTTCTTTAATTATATATTTTTATAACTTATGTCAAAATTAAAAACTCTTGCTTTCCAAATTTCTAATTCTATCTTCTAAATCAGGATGAGAAGAAAATAACATCATAAATCATAATCTTTTTTTTGTAGAAATTTGCATAGTTGCAAGACTTCATTTATCTTCACTTGCAAGATTTTGCATCTTTTGCAAAACTTTTAGTCAAGCAATCATTTTTTCTTTTCATACAAAAGTTGCACTTCCCTCATCTGCTCTAAACTCTCTATGTCTTGAAAAGGCCATAACAACTAAAGAAGCTAGGATTCAAAAACATATTTCTAAAACTATACTTACCAAAATATAACCTAAATTTCCATATTTTCCATCAGTTACATTATCAAAGATATTTGCTAAAATTCTTGAAAAAAACACTACAAATGTATTTAAAATTCACTGTAATAAAGTCATAGTTACCATATCTCCGTTAAGTATATGAGCCATTTCATGACCTATAACTCACTCTATTTCTTCCCTGTTCATCATTTCCAAAAGTCATGTTGAAACTGCAACTAAAGAACTATTTTTTGAAGCTCAAGTCGCAAAAGCATTTGGATCAGTGCTTTCATAAAATCAAACTTCTGGCATTTTGATATGATTTCTTTCAGCTAGATTTTGCACAACTTCAAAAACTATTTTCATCTTTTCATGTGTCTGAGAAGTTCCATCAACAACTACAACATGATAAGCAGTTTTTGCCATCCATTTTGATAATAAAAGACTTATAAAACTTCAAGAAAATCAAACTATTAGGGCGTAAATTCATATTGAAACATAATCTGTTCCATACCCAGAAATCCTAATTCACAAAACATTTTCCAAAATTGCTATAGCTACAGTTATAACAACTATTACAGCAATATTTGTAAGTAAAAACAAAAATATTCTTTTAAACATACTTTAAAAATTAATTATAAATTGAAATATCATTTTATATTCCAAGTGTCATTTGTCAATGAGTTTGTGGTTTTTTCACTTGACTTTTTACTCAATTTTTTGAATTTAAAAAATTCTCAATTATTTCTAAATCGTATTTTATATTATGTCAAATTATCTCTATATCAAGCGAAAATAAATATTTTATAAATTCAGCCAATTTTTCTTTTGAAACTTTTTCTCACTCGTGTGCATAATTTATATAAAAAATATTATTATCATCCAAATAAATACTCACTCAAACTAAATCTGCTTGCATAACATCTAGTCAAGTAGTTTCTGTATCAAAAAATACTTTTTTATATTTTGAAATAATATTTTTTAAATTTTCTAACTTTTCATCATCACCCAAAATTTGAACTTTTAATCATAAATCTTTCCAAGTTTTTAGATTTTTTTCTTCATGGTGCAAAGAATTAAATTCATATCTTTTAAAAAGTTCCTTAACTGAATCGTTTAAAATATTATCTTTATGAAATTTATAATCTTCTAAATAAAAATTTCATAAATCAATATCTTTTTTTAGGGTTGCTAAACGTTTTGATAAAAAAGCTATTTCTCTAGAATTTTTTAATTTTTCTAAAGTTTTTCAACTTAATATAAAATCCTCATCTTCAATATGATTAAAAATTTCTTCAACAGTTCAATACTTGTTTATGAGATCTACAGCTTTTTTTGGTCAAAATCATTCAATTCCTGGAATATTATCTGAACTATCTCAAACTATTGCTAAATAATCTGTAATATATTCAGGATTTACTTCAAATTTAGTTTTTGCAAGTTCATAGTCATAAATTTTTTGCTTCATTGTATCATAAATCTTTACATTATTTGAAGTCAAACTATATAGATCTTTATCTCAAGAAAGTATATAAATATCATTTGATTTATCTTGTCCAAGACTAGTAGCTAGAGTTCAAATAACATCATCAGCTTCACAGTTTGGTATTTCTACAATTTTAAACCCCATTTTTGAAATCATATCTTCTATTAAAGCAATTTGACTTCTTAAATTATCAGGCATTCTATCACGAGTAGCTTTATAGTCAGCATAAATCTCATGACGAAAATTATCTCACTTTGCATCTTTTATAAATACTAAATAATCAGGATTTTCTTTTACAAATTGCCCTACAAAAAGTTTTGCCATTCAAAAAAGTGCATTTACTATTATTCCGTCAGAAGTTGAGAATTCTGGTAATGCAAAAAACATACGATAAATAAAGCTGTTTCAGTCTATTAAATAAATTTTTTTCATTTTGAAAATATTAATTTTTAACTATACTCTGCATTATAGTGAAAAATAACAAATTACAAATTAACTAAAAAATTATGAATATTTTTGCAAAAATTATTTATACAAGTGAAGAAAATATTAAAAATGAAATAATTAACTCCTTAAAATTAAATTTAAAAGAAAAAACTACTGATTTAGAAATTTATTCAAAACTAGAAGCTGATGCAAATATAGTTCTAATTTATTCTAAAAATAATTTTGAAAAAATTACAAATTACTCAAAAGAAAATTTTGAAATAGTTAAATTTTTTAATATTGGGACAGCATTATCTTTAGATGATTTAGATATAATTTCTTGAGATGTAATGATACCAAACACTTTTATAAACGAAAAAAATGAAGTAGTATTTTTGGAATATTTAGTTGAAAAAAACTATGATTTAAATAATTTCTGACTTATTTTAAACTGAATATGTTTAACTAAAGAAGAGGATATAAAGGATGAATTAGAATTACAAGAAATAAGAGAAAATTTCTCATCTGAAATATTTGATAAAGAAGCTTATTATATAGCTAAAGAATTAGAGAAAAATGAATTACTTGAAAAATCATGTATAATTAAAATTATATGAAAAGATGAAGAATTTATAAAAAATTGATTAACTATTTTAGAAATAATGTTATAAAAATTTAAAAACTTTTGCAATATATAAAATTTTTTATATAATCCTGAAGTCATTTTTACTGGTGTATTTTCCGGTTATGGGACAAATTTTATTTTTTAAAAATACTTACTATGCAAAGAGCAGAGAAAAAACAAGTTATAGCAGATTTTGCTAGAGACAAAAAAGACACTGGATCTCCAGAAGTTCAAATAGCTATTTTAACTTCAAGAATTGAAGCCTTAAAAGAACATTTAGAATTACATAAAAAAGATAATCACTCAAGAAGATGAATTATGCTTATGGTTGCAAAAAGAAGAAAAATGTTGAATTATTTAAAAAAGACAAATATCGAGAAATATGAAGAAATTTTAACAAAATTAGAATTAAGAAAATAAAAAAGATTGAAAGTTAGCTTTCAATCTTTTTTATTTATTTATCATTTATTATAGTTTCAATTAAGTTCTCTAAAGTTCTTCAAGTTAAAAGCCATGATTTTGGAACTATTGATACCTTTGTCATTCATGGAATTGTATTTACTTCTAAAAAATAAATTTCATTATCTTTAACTAAAAAATCAACTCTAGAAAATCCCCTACATCATAAAAATTTATAAATTTCCAATGCTTTAGTTTCTAAATCACTTTTAAGATTTTTTTCTATTTCCGGCCAAGTTTCTATAATTTTTGGTTTTTCTAAATATTTATTCTCAAAATCAAAAAGATCTCAAAGATTTTGTTTTTCAAGTTTCATAATTGGTAAAACTTCTCAAGCAACAATTGAAACACTATATTCCTCTCAGGTTATAAATTCTTGAACTAAAATAAAGTCATTAACATTTTCTTTGATAAATTTTATCTTTTCATCAAAATCTTTTTCATTTTCTACTCTGTAAGTAAATAAAGAGCTTCATCATCTATTTGGTTTTACAATCAAAGGAAAACTATTTATTTCTAATTCTCAATTATATAAAAATTGTTTAGGAACTTTTACACCTAAAGTTTTAACTATTTCATTTGTTCTAAATTTATTTAAACATAGCGCTTGAGTTTCAAAACTAGAAAAAACTGATTTTATTCATAAAGTTTTTAAAAATGCAAAAATCATTCAATCTTCTCAATAAACTCAATGAAATACAGGAATTGCTAAATCGTATTTTTCCCTATTTTCTAAAAATTTATCTAATTCTTCAGGTAAAACATAATAATCAAAATCTTTTTTCAAAAATTCTCTAAATGTTTCAGCACTTTTTAGTGCAATTTCTTTTTCTGAACTTGTTCATCAGGTTAAAATGACTATTTTTTTCATATTTATATAAATTACATTTTTTTAACTGGAGCAATTTTTATATTCATTTTTTTAATTCAAGAAACTCAAAATTTGATTTCCGCCAAGTCTCAGTCCATAGAAATAATACTTCAAAAACCAAATTTTGGATGACTAACTCTATCTCAGATACTAAACTCTGAGACATCGTTTTCTATAAGAGTTTTTTTAATTCTAAAAACTGGTACATCATGTTCAGCAACTGTATAATTTGATGTAAAGATGTTGCATGCAACATCTTTACCAAAATCATAATTTTCTAAATAATTTGGATTTATTTCTTTGATAAATCTAGAAGGAGGATTTGTAATATAATTTCAATATTGAAATCTTTCAGACGCTCTTGAAATATAAAGCTCTTTTTTAGCTCTTGTCATTGCTACATACATGAGTCTTCTTTCTTCCTCAAGTTCGTGAGGTTCTGAGAAAGTTCTAGAGCTTGGGAAAAGTCATTCTTCAAGTCAAGTGATAAATACTCTATCATACTCAAGTCATTTTGAAGTATGAATTGTCATAAGTGTTACAAAATTACTTCCATCATCTTTATTATCCATATCAGTTAAAAGCGCAACTTCTTCTAAAAATTGTGCTAAACTATCTCTTGGTTCCATTCAGTTATAAGTTGATGCTACATTTTTTAATTCTCTTAAATTATCAATTCTTGCTTCATATTCTTCTTTTGTTGCATCATCACGCAAATATTCTTCGTATCAGATTTTTTCGATAATAAAATCTATCAAACCTGAAACTTCCATTTTTTTAGAAGCTTCCATTAAACTAAGTAATATTTCATAAAAAGCAAAAACTGCTTTTTTAGCTCAAGAATTCAATTCATCTACTTCATCAATATTCTCAAATATCTGCAAATAAGTAGCCCCGAAAGCACTTCTATATTCATCTAGTTTTTGCAGTGTTGTTGCACCAATTTTACGAGTTGGTACATTTATAATTCTTTTTATTCAAACTACATCATTTGGGTTATGAATCACTCTTAAATAAGCAAGCATATCTTTAACTTCCATTCTGTCATAGAACTTTAAACCTCATATAACTTTATAAGGAATTGCTTCCATCATAAGTGCTTCTTCAATTGCTCTTGATTGTGAATTTGTACGATATAAGATGAGGTTTTGAGAATCCCCCTCCCCTAGCCCCTCCCTAGCAGGAGGGGGATTATAGGAAGTCTCCCCTGCTAGGGGGAGATTTAGAGGGGGGATAGATTTAGATTTTATAATTTTAGCTATAGTATTTGCCTCAAGTCTATCAGTTGGAGCATCAATATAAACTATTTTTTCTCAAGTTTCATTATCTGTAAAAAGAGTTTTGTCTAAACTTGATTTATTATTTTTAATAACTTCGTTTGCAGCATTTATGATATGTTTAGTAGAACGATAATTTTGCTCTAATTTTATAACTGTGGCTTCTGGATAATCTTTTTTGAAGTTGATGATATTTTTCATATCAGCTCATCTCCAAGAGTAGATTGATTGCCAATCATCTCAAACAACTGCTAAATTTCTATATTTTGAAGCAAGTAATTTTACTATTTCGTATTGTGGAGCATTTGTATCTTGATATTCATCAACCATGATATATTTCCATCTTTCCTGATAGTACTCTAAATTTTCAGGGATTTGAAGTATTTCTAGAGTTTTAACTAGTATGTCATCAAAATCTAGTGCATTATTTTCAATTAACTTCTTATCATAAGTTAAATAAACTTTATTTACTATTTCTTTTATATGCGAATCAACATATCTTTCATATTTTTGTGCTGAAATTAACGCATTTTTTGCATTTGAAATATATGAAGCTATCGAGCGAGGAGGATATTTTTTCTCATCAAGTCACATTTCGTCTTTCACAATTGATTTTATAACTGAAAGTTTATCTGATTCATCATAAATAACAAAGTTTTTTTCTAACCCCGGGGTTGGTTTTAAAACCCCGGGGTTACTTGTTGCTTCCTTTAAAATATACACTCAAATAGAGTGGAAAGTTCCTATCATTGGAAGATTTCTATTTTTATATGGTGAAACTTGATATTCAATATTCAAGACTTTTGAAACTCTATGTTTCATTTCTTTAGCTGCTTTATTGGTAAAAGTAACAGCCAAAATAGAGCTTGAAGGAACTCAAGACTTTATCATATGTTCAATTCTTGCTGTTAGCGTTGCTGTTTTTCAACTTCAAGCTCAGGCAAGTATTAAAAGTGGTCACTCTATCTGATTTTTTGCTTTTTCTTGTTCTGGGTTTAAGTGCATATTTTAAGCTTTAAAAATTAATTTTAAATAAGATATTTATTTTTTTAGAAAAAAGAAATTGATTTTTGATTTAATGTGAAAAAGTAATAAAAAACCACTTTCAATTGAAAGTGGTTTTTTATTACTTTTTATAATAATTCTCAAGCAGGAGATTTATAATCAAAAATTTCTTCTTTTTTAAAAAATCTATTTATTTCAGCTTTTGCATTTTCTTCACTATCAGAAGCGTGAATTATGTTGTATCTAATAGTTAAAGCAAAATCTCATCTAACTGTTCCCATTGCTGATTCAGTTGGATTAGTTGCTCCACAAAGATTTCTCATACCTACTATTGCTTCAGGTCCTTCTAAAACTAAAGCAACAACTGGAGATAATTGCATATATTCAACTATTTCTGGGAAAAATGGTTTTTGTGCTAAGTGCCCATAATGATCTTTTAACAAATCTGTAGAAAGATTCATCATTTTCATAGCTTTAATTTTTAGTCATTTCTTTTCAAATCTTGAAACAACTTCTCAAATCAATCATCTTAAAACACAATCTGGTTTTAATAATACTAATGTTTGTTGCATTGTGGTAAAATTAATATATAAATTTTGCAAGCAAATTATATGAAATATTTTTAAAAAGCAAATTATTAATGTAATTGCTCGTCAATATTTCAATAACTACTGTCTAATAAAAAATGATATCCTAATCTTTCAGCTTCACTAAGAGAAATTCAAGTTCATATTATATTAACTCACATTTGTTTTATAAGTTCAACTCATCAAATCATTTTTCATAACTCTTCTCTTTGATTTAAATGATTAACTAGTACATCACTTACAACTATTCAATGACTTAGCAACATAACTAAATTTGTTAAACTATGACTAATATTTAAAATATTACCAAAAGAAAAATTTTTAATAGAAACTTTAAATCATAGTAATTTTAATTTTATTAAAATTACTATTACTTCTTCCCTAAGTATTCAACTTCATTGTAATGTAAAAGTTATAGTATTTGTATCAATATTAAATCTTGACTGTAAATCTTTTATATAAGGTAAAAATTCAGGATTCAATAAATCCACTAAATATAAATCAATAAAATATTCTGTTGCAAATTTATATTCACTTTGATTTGGTGATTTTAGGGCTAATAATACAAAAGCCATTTCTAAAATAAACTTAAATAATTCAAATGTTTTTCAATTTCTTCTTAACATTTTTAAAACATCTGTAGAATTAAAGTGATGAAATTTTGCTGATAAAAAACATTTATCAACAACTTTGTTAGAATCATCTATAGGGTTTATATGAGTTAGTGGTTGTGCTATTGAAATCACAACGTCAGTCATTCGTCCAACATCTAAAACGATACTATTTAAAGGATTATTGTTAGATGTCATTGATGTTGGATCTATATTTTTAGATAATCATCACTCTCTTTGAATATCTTTTCTCATAATTATAAAATTAGGAAATAAATTTTTAATGTGTTTTAAAAAGTCTTGAATTAAAAGCTTCCAAAGCCTGAAAAGTTGTAGTATTTGATGCAGTAATAATAGCCTCTATAAATAAACAATTATGGCATTTTAAAGCTCTTCAAAAGTCATCTAAAACTTTTTTAGCATGTTTAGTATCAAACTTTTTATGAGATAGCGTTAAATCTCTAATTCTTTCAACTTCTGCAGTCGATGATTTTAAAATTCTTTCAACTTCATCTGGTGTATTACAAAATTTTCCAGAACAATTATCACATTTTCATCATATAGAAACTGTCAATCAAGAAGAAAATGTTATATTGGTGTTATTTTGTCTCATAATATTTAAATTAGTTTATAAATAATATTTCATATTGCTACTAACACTATAAAAGGTGAATATTAATTTTATATTAAATTTTAAAAGTTTTTTAAAAAATCCTTTAAATTGTTACAAAAATGTAACTTTTTTTGTTTATAGATTTAATTGTTTATTTTTTAACTTTTAAATTTATGAAATGAAATTGTTACATTAGATCTGTAAATCCAAGAGATTTATCAGAAAATCAATTTTTGAGATTAAATGAGGTTAGTCAAGATATGTGGGCAGAAAGTCTTTGAGAGCTAGTTCAATGTAAATGTTGTGGAAAAATGATGTCAAAACAAGATATTTTTTGACACCTAGCAAAAGAAGTATATGATGAGACAGTACAAAAAATCATGGAATTACTTTGAATAACACAAATTTCATGTGTAGAATGTGGATCTGAAACAAGATTTGTTTATTGAGAAGAACATTTAGGTGTTATAAAAGATAGATTATTATGATGTAAAAAACCTTTTTTAGTTATAGCGGAAAATCAACAATGAGAAATTGTTTGATATGAGGAATGATATATTGATACTCTAGATAATATTTTCAGAAGAGAATTTATATACCATTATGGTGATATATGATTTATGGAAATAAAAAGAAGAGTTTGAAATGTATTGTTATGAGAAGTTCCAAATGAAATGCTTGTATTATCATCTATATGACTACTAAGTAAATATATTAATTTTTTTACTTTATTTGAAATATTAAAAACCTTTGCAAATACAATAAGTGACTGATATATAGATACTCCTTGAATAACAGAAGTTGATAAAAAAAATAATTTAAATAAAATTTCACAAGCAATTTGAAGTATTTCTTTATGATTTCATGAAGATATGAGAAGTAAAATTAGTAATACATGAAAAGATTATGAAAGCAATCTAATATTAATTCCGGAAGCCTGAAGAAGATATAGACATTTTACATCAAAATGAATAAAAAATTTAATTAAAATAACCAGAAATTAATTATGAATTTTTATGTTATTCTTTATATATTATCATCCGTAATATGAATATATTGATGATATTTGGTTTATAAAACATATAAAAATTATTTTTGATTTTTTTTCTTTCTATTTAGCTTATTTGCAACTATATGGTTTATATTTTATTTCTTATTTTTTATATGATTTTGAAATAAAGATTATTTATTATTTTTTTCAAAAGCTTGTTTTTTATCTTGAGTTCTAGCAAATTTAAGTATATTTTTAGCTTTATTTTTATTTAATACTTGAAAAAAAGAGTTATCAAAAAAGAAAAAGTTATTAATTTTAATAATTTATATATCTTTAATTACATTATACTTTAGTAATAATATAATATCTTGATTATGTTTCTCAAAAGAAGAATGAGTTTTTCGTGAAAAATATTGAATATTGTATTGGATTCATATTTTTCTACAAATAACCTTTTTAGTTTGATTTATAATATTATCATTTTTAAAACTAAAAAATCAGACTTATATAAATAAACTTAGGTTAAAACTTATTATTTCATTATCATATTTATCAATATTTTTAGTATTAATATTTCAACTTTTTTTACCATATTTTTGAATTTGGGTATTAGAAAAGGAAATAGTTATTATTTTTATGTTTTTTGTAATATCTGTTATTTTTGTAGTAAAAAGATATTTCTTTTGAAGTATTTGATATTCTATATGAACTTTTTTAATATGAACAATATCAATTTTATCTTCAATAATAATTATAAATTTTTTCAAAATATTTTATATAGAACTAAATGCTTGATTTCCTTCATATTGGTGAAGAAATTTATGATATTGACCAATAGATACTATTTTTTGAATCATACTTTTTTTAATAATAAACAAATTTATTTCAAAAAAGTTTTTATGAAACGCTAAAAAAATAGAATTAGAAAATAAAATATCAAAAATTGAGGAAAAAATATCAACAATAACAATTTTATCAGAATTAAATGTGTTTCTAAAAAGAGAAATGCAAAAAATATTCAAAACAAACTATTCAGAAATCATTTTATATGATCAAGATAATAATAAAAGAGAATTAAAAAAGTTTTTTGAAAGCAAATCTAAAGAAACATTTTTCATAAATGATATAGTATTTATTGAAGAAAATAAAGCAAAATTTAATAAAGAAAAAATCATAAAAGAAATTCCAAAAGACGCATTCTTGATATTACCATTATATTGATGAGAAGATAAAAAAAATATATGAGTCTTTTGTTTGTGAGTAAAATCTTTTTGAGATATATATAATTTGGATGAAATAGAAGTAATTAAAACTTTTATATTTTTCTTAGAATATCATTTAAAATACATAGAAACTTATGAAAAACTTGAAGATTTAACAGTAAATCTAGATAAAAAAGTAGATGAAAAAACTATTGAGTATAATAATTTGATAAATAAACAAAAAGAATTTATTTCTATGATTTCTCATGAAATAAGATCTCCTATCTCTTGAGCAATTTTCCAAGCTGATAGTATAATAGATGATGTAAAAAATAAGAATTTTGACGTAAATAAATTAAAAAATGAACTTGAAATACTAAATACTTTACTTATAAAAACTTGAGATTTGAGTTCAAAGTTATTTTCAGTTCAATATTATGATTCAAATTCTATAACTTTATATAGAGAAAGAGTAAAGATTTCAAGCTTACTTCAAACAGAATACGAAGTTTATTCTCATATAAATGAAGATATCAAGTTTATAAACAAAATTGATCAAAAAATGTGATTTGTAGAAATAGATAAAATCCAGTTTCAACAAGTAATTGAAAACATTTTATCAAATGCTATAAAGTTTATTAGCAAAGAAAATTGAATAATATCAATAGAAAGTTTTATAGAAACTTGATTTTTACAAGTAAATATAGAAGATAACTGAAAATGATTTGATTGAATTGATATATCAAGTGTTTTTGATAAATATTCCGTTTGAAGCGGAAATTCTGTATGACTATGAATGTGACTTTATTTATGTAAAAAAATAGTTGAAATGCATAACTGAATTATTACTGCATGAATTTCTCAAAATTTATGATGAGCTATTTTTAGTATTAAAATACCAATAAAATAAATAAGCAAACAAAAAATAAAAAATAAAAATGAATATATTAATAATTGAAGATGACGAGTTTCTATCTGAAAAAATAGGAGAAGTTTTTAAATCTAAGATTATTGTAAATCGAGTCTCAATAATTCATCTTTTAAAAGACTTTTACAATTACTTAAATATCATAAATTCATATGATATAGTTATTACTGACATCAGATTAGCAGGTGACAAACAAAATTCAGATTGATATGAAATAATAAAATTGATAAGAAAGAAAAATGAAAAAATTCCTATAATTGTAATCAGCTGAAACTGAGAAATTGACTGATTAAGATATGCTTTTGATTGTTGAGCAAGTGATTACTTTATAAAACCTATTAGACTAAAAGAGCTGGAAGTGCGAGTTTTAAATTGGTTTAAAAATTATTATTTATCAAATATTTCATTCATTTGAAAAATTCATTATTATAAAGATTTGAGTTATAACTTGGATACAAACGAATTTTATTACAAAGAAAATCATATAAAACTAACAAAATGAAATAAATATATTTTATCAATTTTTTTTGCAAATCCAGAAAAACCCCTCTCAGAAAATTTTTTAGTTGAAAAAATTTTCTGAGATATATGTATAATTGTTGATAGAAATCTGAGAATAAATATTTTGAGATTAAAAAAATCACTCAAACCTTTTTGAATTGAGTGATGGATACAAAATGTTAGATGAGAATGATATATGCTTAAAAAAAAATAAAATTCTTACTCTAAAACGTATCAAATATTATGAATGGTTTGCAACGGGAAATTATCTCAAAGCTTTTTTCTAAGTTTTGAAAGCGTTGCATTTATAGTATTATCTGTTACATCAATAGCAGACTGAACTCACCAAACATATTTTATCAATTTATCTTTTTCAATAATTTTTCAAACATTTGTAATAAATAAATCCAAAATTAAACTTTCTTTTCTAGCAAACTCAACTTTTTCTCAATTAACTTTTATTTCTTTTGTTGTGTTATTTATCACAATATTTTTATATTTTATTTCTTCTTGAACTTCATCTATAACTCTTGGTCTTCTTGAAATTGCTTTTATTCTAGCTAAAAGTTCTTCTGGAGAAAATGGTTTTGTCATATAATCATCAGCTCATAATTCAAGTCAAAATATGATGTTTTGCGTATCTCAAAATCAAGATGTGATTATAATTGGAGTTTGTGATTTTTTTTCATTTCTTAAAAATTTTATTATATCAAAACCTGAACCATCTCACAAAGATATGTCAATTATATAAAGATCTGAAATATCATCATGAGTACAATTTGACATAAATTCTTTAAAAGAATAAAACTCACTAACAGAATATCAATTTAATTGTAATTTTTTAGAAATTTTAGAAGTAAGAACTTTTTCATCATCAATTATTGAAATATGCATTTTTGCTTTATTAATAAATACACTATAAAAATCATATATATAGAATTTTTATTGTCAAATTTTTAAGAATAAAATCTAATTTTTCTAGACTTTTTTATAAAAATAAATAAATTTAAAGTAATATTTTTTAAGAAAATTTTATGATAAAAGAAATTTCAGCTAAAGATTTCAAAGAGAAATATTTAAAAGATCTAGAAAATCTAGAACTAATAGATGTAAGAGAACCAGAAGAGTTTTCTCAAATAAAAATAAAATGATCGAAACTAATTCCTATAAGTGAATTATGAAATAGTTTAGATAAAATTAATTGGAAAAAAGATGTGATTTTTATTTGTAGAACTGGTTTTAGAAGCGAATATGTAACAAATATTTTACAGCAAATGTGATTTGTGGGAACAAATTTGTCTTGATGAATAAATATTCTTAGATTGAATTGTGAGGAGTGTATAGAAAATTGAGAGATGGATAGTAGGTATTTTGGGTAAAGAAAAAAAGAAGTTAATTTTCATTAACTTCTTTTTTTATTACAGTTTTTTCTTTTAAAGATTCTAAAAAATCATAAGTGTAAAATGACTTAAATTCATCTAATTTATAAACATCTCACTTTCAAGTAAATCAATATTTATCATTCTTATAATTTAGTATCATACATTTAGTTTTATCTTTTAAAT
>CAYOIP010000027.1:0-16066 GCA_964404065.1 uncultured Candidatus Peribacteria bacterium | reverse complement strand
TTTATACAAAATCTACAGATTATTTTACTTCTTGAACTTGAACTATAACTGTTCCTTTCCAATGAGCATGAGATTATTTTTGGAAAGTAAGAGCTACTGATGAAAATGGAAATTCTAGTGAGTGGGCAGATTTTGGAAATAATAACTCAAATGAAACTGATTTTTCACGGTTTGAATGATTTGAACCTTATCCTTATGGGTATAGTTTTATTAATAGTAATCCTGATTATAAAGAACTTAATTGATGAGTTAATTATTATACTGATTCTGAATTTCCATTTTTTCATATGGATTATATTCCTTGAAATAAATGGGATATGTTTAATACAGTTTTTAATACATCATCTTGATTTGAAATATGAAGTCTTAAATCATTACGTGCATTTGAAACTATTTGATTAAATAATGAACAACCCAATATATTTAACTGAAATTGTTTTTGATTAGCATTATCTGCACTTACTCAAAAATATTATCCTGAAAAAGTTCAAAAAAGTTTTCCAGAATTTAGTAATAATATATGAACTTGATATATTCGTGATAAAATTAAGGTAAATACTGAAGATGAAAGTAACTGATATCAATGGATATGATTTGATGATAATATAAAAGCTATTTTATCTTATCAATTATATCAATATGATGAATATTTTTTAGATAAATTAAGTTGGTCCCAAGATAATGAAACTCCAATAGAGATACTTAATAAAATAAAAAAATATCCAAATAAAGCATATCTTATAGGTTTTAAGTGAAAATATTGATGTAATATACTTTGATTTAATTGTTCTAATTGATGACATGCCGTTATAGCTTATAAAGTAGAATGAAATAGAATATATATTTGGGATAATGCGGTACCTTATCCAGTTTTTAATAATAAATATGCTTATGAAAGATATATTGAAATAAATTTAGAAAAAAATACATTTGTTATAGATTGATATAATTGGGATTTTACTAGATTTTGAGCAGTTGCAATGGATGAAATATATACTAATACTTCATCTCCTATATGATTTAATAATACGGATACTCTCTATACTTTGAGTTGAAATTCTGATATATTAATTGTTGATAAAAATTGAAATAAAACTTGATATGAAAATTGAGAATTATATGAAAATATTCCTTGAGTAAAAATATTCACTCCTCTTAACTCATGAGAAAGTACTAAAAATACTTGGAAACAAATATATATCCCACAAAAAATAGATTGACTCACTATAAAAGTTTCTTGAAAAGCAGATGAAAATTATGATTTAATGATAGCCTGATGAGACTATTATACAAAAGTATCATGAGTGACTACTAGTTCATGACAAACAGATATATACAACTCAACTTGAACTTGATTATTTATAGATTTTGACGATACTAAGACATGAACTTGAAAATATGATATAATGGTGGATAACTTCCAAAATAATTGAACATGAACAGTATATGTCCCACAAATAGAAAACCAAACTTGATTACAAACAGTTTCAGTAAATTGGAATAATGTTGTGAATAATACAAACAATGCTGTAGTTTATCAAGCAGACATAAATAATGACTGAATTATAGATATATCAAAAACAAGTCAGGCAATAGAAAATCCTGTGAATACTACTAATGAAAAATCAAGTATAAGTTGAAAAATAAATATATTAGAAGATCAAAAAATAAAAAAAGATGAAAAAGAAAAATATAATGATATAATACTTATGCTTGAAAGAAAAGATGAAGATAAAAACAAAAGACATAAAAAAGAAAAATATACAAAAAGACAATTAATAAAAATAGCAAAAGACTGAACTTTTAAATTAGAAAATATAAAACCTTGAAACTATAGATTAGAAATAGTAAATGATGAAAAGAAAAATAAAGTAATAAAACCAGAAAGCTGATACTATGAACTTGAAATAAAAAACTGATTTGATTATATAAATAAAGATTTTGATATAGTTAAAAACTATAAAGAACACAAGGAAGAGAAAAGTAAACCAAAAAATTTAAATCATAAATAAAATCTTATGAATAAAAAAGTAAAATATAGTTTAATAATTTTATGAATACTATTTTTAATATGGCAATCATATGCTGTATATATAGATATGTATAATTTTAAACAACTAGAAAAGGTTAAAACACTATTAAATAAAAAATATAATGTTGAGTTAAGTTTTAAAGATATTGTTGATTTTAATCATCAATATAATCAAAACATAAAACCAATTTGGAATTGTTATTATTTAAGTAGTTATAATAATAAGGAAAAATATATGTTTTGATTTAAATTAGAATCACTCATATATACATATACATATTGAACAAAATATTTTTCATATCCAAAATATGATATTCCTTATTGACACTTATGTTTAATGTGAAAATGATGTTTTGATGCAAATAAAGAGGATTATATTAAAGTTATTTCAAATAAATGTTGATGACACTTATCTTGATACTTATTTAAAGATAATAATAAAAATGGAATAAAAGATAAATGAGAATTGTGATTAGAATGAGTTGGAATACTTTTAAGATGAACTGCAGTTCGGGTTGATAAAACATGATATTATAGTTTTACGGATCTTTCTGAATGAGAATATGAAATAGTGCCAAAATATTATAAAAATGATTATTATATAACCTCACCAAAAGAAAAAGAATATAATATTTATTTAAAAAAGTGAGAGAATATTCAAGATTTAAATTTTTGAGTTGAATAAAATTTTATGAATAAAAAAGCAAAATATAGTTTAATAAGTTTATGAATACTATTTTTAATATGGCAATCATATGCTGTATATATAGATATGTATAATTTCAAACAACTAGAAAAAGCTAAACCTATTCTTGAAAGTATAAATAGTAATGATAAAGAATTCTTTTCTCTAAAAGAATTTAATAAACAATATAATCAAAATATAACTCCTATAAAGAATTGTTATGATGTGAATAATTATAATGCTAATGGAGAATATATGTTTTGATTCAAATTAGAATCTTTAATATATATATGTGTGTATTGAGGTAAATATTTTGCATATCCTAAATATAATTTACCTAAGGGGAGATTATGTTTTTGACTAGTAGTATGATGATGAGATAGTTGATGTTATGATAATAATAGATTACATTTTGAAACAGTTGTATCAAATCCTTGTAGTGATAAAGAAGAATAATTTAAGTTATTCTTCTTTAATGTATTTATAAAAAATACACAAAAAGACAATTAATAAAAATAGCAAAAGACTGAACTTTTAAATTAGAAAATATAAAACCTTGAAACTATAGATTAGAAATAGTAAATGATGAAAAGAAAAATAAAGTAATAAAACCAGAAAGCTGATACTATGAACTAGAAATAAAAAACGGATTTGATTATATAAACAAAGATTTTGATATAGTTAAAAACTATAAAGAAGAAGATAATCATAAAAATAAAAAATAATAAGTAACTTTAAAACTATGAAAATAAAATTAATTATATGATTATTAATAGTAATTATATCAGGAATAACGTGAAAATACTGATATGAATATTATAAACATATTGAAATATTAAATAAACAAGAACAGGAAAATATAAAAATAGATGAATATAATTTTGAGCAATTAGAACAAGTTAAATCAATCTTAAATTCTCAATCAAAAAATATACATACTTTTAAAAATATAAATGAATTTAATAAAAATTATAATGTTGATATAAGACCAATTAAAAATTGTTATATATTAGCGAATAAAGATAATATCTATTTGAATTTAGAAAATAAATCAGATTACATATTTTTATTTAATCTTTATTCTAAAAAATATAGAAAGATATATAAAAATCTATATTATGTATATCCTGAATCTAAATTTAAAATAATAGAAGAATCTCTTTGTTGAAATCATTGATGAGTTTGCGGGCCTGATATAATATTTTGGGATTACATTAAAATAATATTATTAATCTAAAAACCATGAAATTAAATTATAAAAAAAGTATAATAATATTTTTATGACTTATAATAATAGTATTATCATGAGTATTTTTAAATAGATATTATGAAAATAAAAGAATTGAAGAATATGAATGTACAATGACACCTTGTTCTGATAGTCCAGTGAGAATATTAACAAAAGAGGAAGTAGAAGCACAAGAAAAAGAAAGAAAATTAAAAGAAGAGTATATATCAGAAGAAGATAGAATAAAAATAGATGAATATAATTTTGAGCAATTAGAAAAAGTTAAATCAGTTTTAGATTGATTAGATAAAAATTCATATAGTTTTAATAATTTAAAAGAATTTAATAAGAAATTTAATCAAAATATAACTCCAATAAAAAATTGTTATTTTTTATCGGATAGAAATATTTATTTTGAAGATAAAAAATGAGGTGGAGGATATGTATTTGGTTTTAAATTATATTCTAGTAAATATAGAAAAATATATTGAAATTTATATATTGCTTATCCTAAATATAATTTACCTGTTGAGTATGCTTGTTTATGAAGTAAATATTGTAGAGATGATTTAAATTTTTCTTGATTTGCACAAATAATATCTAATATTACGACTTAATGATTACTCTTTGATAACCTCCAAAATAACGGAACTGGAACAATATATGTCCCACAAATAGAAAACCAAACTTGATTACAAAGATTTGATATAAATTGGAATAATGTTGTTAATAATACAGATAATGCTGTAGTTTATCAATCAGACATAAATAATGACTGAATAATAGATATCTCAAAAACAAGTCAGGCAATAGAAAATCCTGTGAATACTACTAAAGAAAAATCAAGTATAAGTTGAAAAATAAATATATTAGAAGATCATAAAATAAAAAAAGATGAAAAAGAAATAAAAAGCAAATTTTTAAATAAATTTGCTTTTTTATTTTTTACTTATATAATCCCACTCGTTAGCGCTATTTCCACGACTGTGTTATTCTAGACCGGGAATAGGGCATTTTTTGCGTATTTTAACTTATTAACTACTTTCCAGATGGCTAAAAAAACTGCATCAAAATGTGAAGAAGTAGGAAGTTTGTATGAAATTGGTGGAAGACACTATTTCACTGACGATACTTCTGTAGCATGAGTTCCTGATTTACTTGAAGTTCAACTTGATTCTTATAAAACATTTTTAGAAAGATGAATAGATGAAGCTTTTAGAGAAATATTTCCAATTACGGATTTCTCTGGAGAAAGAATTGATATTTACTATAAAGGTTATTTTTTGGAAGAACCAAAATATGATGCTGAAACTTGTAAAAGAAAAAACTTAAATTACGAAGCTCCACTAAAAGTGAGACTTGAAATGCTTAATAAAGAAACTTGAGAAATAAAAGAGCAAGATGTTTATTTAGGTTGAGTTCCTCTTATGACAAACACAGCTTCTTTTATCATAAACTGAATTGAAAGAGTTATTGTTTCTCAAATTATTAGATCAACAGGTATTTTCTTTACTTCAGGTGAAGAATGATTTGCTTTAAAAGTAATTCCAGCTAAATGATCTTGGTTTGAAATTGATATAGAAAAAAAATGAATTATAAATGTAAAAATTGATAAAAAAAGAAAATTACCGATTTCAGTTTTACTTAGAGCTTATGGACTTGAGTCAAATGCTGAAATACTTGATACTTTCAAAGATTTATGAGATGAAATTATTGGGTCAAATTTTGCTCCAACTTTAGAAAAAGATAAAACTAAAACTAGAATTGAAGCACTTCATGCTATTTATAAAGTTTTGAGACCAGGTGACTTAGCAACTGATGAAAGAGTTGAAGAATTATTTAAAAATACATTTTTAGATGAAAAAAGATTTGATCTATGAGAAATCGCTAGAATGAAAATAGAAAAAAAACTTGCAATAAAAACTAAATATACTGATGAATGAGGAAAATTTTTATCTAAAGAAGAACTTGTTAAATCTCTAAAATACTTTTTAAATCTTAGAGCTTGAGTTGAAGGTTATGTTTTTGATGATATTGATCACTTAGAAAACAGAAGAGTTAGATCTGTTTGAGAATTAGTTCAAGATAAAATCAAAGTTTGACTTCAAAGAATGGAAAGAATTGCAAAAGATAGAATGACTATTGTTGAACTAGAAGATGCTACTCCAGGTACTTTTATCAACTCTAGACCTTTTGTTGCTATTTTAAAAGAATTTTTCTCTTCTTCACAATTATCACAATTTATGGATCAAACAAATCCATTATCAGAAATGGCTCATAAAAGAAGAATTTCAGCTTTGGGACCTGGATGATTAACAAGAGAAAGAGCTTCATTTGAAGTGCGTGATGTTCATCCAACTCAATATTGAAGAATATGTCCAATTGCTACTCCAGAATGACCAAATATATGACTTGTATTACATTTGGCTTCTTATTCAAAAGTAGATAAATATGGTTTTATTTTAACTCCATTTAGAAAAGTTGAACATACAGTTAAAAATGATGGGAAATCAGCTGTAAATAAAATAGCTTTATGAGATATTATTTGAGATGATGGAAAAGTAGTTGTAGAAGATAAGGCTTATATAACTGAAAAAGATGCAAAAGCTATTAAAGAAAAACTTAAAGCTAAAGAAATAGAAGTTAGATGATTTTTAACACCTGATTATGATTATTTTGATGCTCATCAAGAAAGAGCTTTAGTTATAGCTGAAGCAAATTCTGAAATTGACGCGTATTGAAATTTTACAAAAACTAGACTTGGTTCAAGACATAATTGAGAACCAACTCTATCTTATGTTAGACAAATTACTCATATTGATATTTCTCCAAAACAAATAATGTCAATTGACACAGCGCTTCTTCCTTTCCTAGAACATGATGACGCGACAAGAGCTGAAATGGGTACGAACATGATGAGACAAGCTGTTCCTCTTGTGAGACCAGAATCTCCATATGTTTGAACTTGAATGGAAAGAATTGTTTGAGAAGGAACTTGATATGTTATAAAAGCTACTGGTGACTGAGAAGTTATCTGAGTTGATGCAAAACATATTACAGTTATGTATAAATCATGAGAAAAAGTGATTTACGAACTTAGAACTTATAAAAGATCAAATCACGATGAATTAATTCACCAAAGACCAAAAGTTTCTCACGGTCAAAAATTTGAGTCTTGAACTATTTTAGCTGATGGACAATCAATTGATAATTGAGAATTAGCAATCTGAAAAAACTTAACAGTTGCTTATATGCCTTGGAATGGTTATAACTATGAAGATGCGATTATTATAAGCGAAAAATTAATGCAAAATGATGTATTTACATCTATTCATATAAAAGAATACGCTCTTGATGTTAGAGAAACTAAACTTGGGCCTGAACAAACTACTGATGATATACCAAATGTTTCAGTTGTAAAATTGAAAGACTTAGATTGAGATTGAATTATAAGAGTTTGAGCTTATGTTGAATGAGGTGATATATTAGTTTGAAAAATTACTCCAAAATGAGAACAAGAATTATCTCCAGAAGAAAGATTACTTAGAGCAATTTTCTGAGATAAATCAAAAGATGTAAAAGATTCATCACTTAGACTTCCATCAGGACAAGGTTGAAAAGTTATTGATGTTCAAATTTTAAAAAGAGAACTTTGAGATAATCTTCCAACTTGAGTATTTAAACAAGTTAAAGTATTTATAGCACAAACTAGAAAAATAGAAGTTTGAGATAAAATGGCTTGAAGACACTGAAATAAATGAATTGTTTCAAGAATAGTTCCAGTTGAAGATATGCCATTTATGGAAGATGGAACTCCAGTAGATATTATACTAAATCCACTATGAGTTGTTTCTCGTATGAATATTGGACAAATTCTAGAAACTCATTTGTGAGCTGCTTGAAGAAAATTATGAATAAAAATTGCTACTCCAGTACTTAATGGTATAAGACTTGAAAAAATATCAGAGCTTATGGAAAAAGCTTGACTTACTCCAGATGGAAAAGTTCAACTTTACGATGGAACGACTTGAGAAGCATTTAAAGAAAGAACAACAGTTTGAGTAAAATATATGTTGAAACTTCATCATTTAGTAGAAGATAAAATTCATGCAAGATCTGTTGGTCCTTACTCAATGGTAACACAACAACCACTTTGAGGTAAAGCTCAAAATTGAGGTCAAAGATTCTGAGAAATGGAGGTTTGGGCACTAGAAGCATATGCTGCAAGTAATATATTACAAGAAATGATTACTATCAAATCTGATGATGTAGCTGGTAGAACTCAAGCTTATGAAGCAATTGTAAAAGGAGCTTCTATTAGAAAACCAAATATTCCTGAATCATTCAATGTATTAATAAAAGAATTACAATCTATTGCTTTAAATATTGAATTACTTGATAGAGAAGAATTAGAAAATAAAGAAGAAACTATAAAATCTAGATATGAAGAAGTATTAAAACTTGAATGAACTGCAAACTTAGATTTTTCTAAAGAAGAAAGTGAATAATAGTTAGATAAATAAGCTAGAAAAATCCGAAAATAAATTTTCTAGCTTCTAACTAAAAAACTTTTAATTTCATAATTTTTAACTCCTAACTAAATCAACCTATGTTTGATAAAAATCTTGATAATTTCTTAAATGATAAGATTACAGATTTCTCTGAAATATCTAAAAATATTTGAAAAACAGATATTACAAAATGAAAAAATCTTGATAATCTTGCTTGAATATCTCTATCAGTTGCTAGTCCAGAACAAATTAGAAGCTTATCTTATGGAAAAGTTTTAATTTCTGAAACTATCAACTATAGAACTCAAAGACCAGAAAGATGATGACTATTTTGTGAACAAATATTTGGTCCAAGAAAAAACTATGAATGTGCGTGTGGAAAATACAAAAGAATAAGATATAAATGAATTGTTTGTGAAAGATGTTGAGTTGAGGTTACTAAATCTTCAGTTAGAAGAGAAAGAATGGCTCATATTGATCTTTATACTCCAGTAGCACATATTTGGTTTTTAAAATCAGTTCCTTCTAGAGTTTGATTACTTCTAGATTTACCTGTAAAAAAACTAGAACAAGTAGTTTATTTTGCTTCTTATATCGTAACTGATGTTTATGAAGATAAATTAAATGAAAGCTTAAAAAATCTTGAAGATACTTTTAAAGTTTCAAAAGCTGAAATGCAAAAGGAACTTCAAAAAGAATTAAATGACTTAAGAGTAAAAAAAGAAGCTTGAGAAATAAAAGAAAAAGAATTTAAAGCATCTGAAGCAATTTTAATGAAGAAACTTGATGTTTTAACTGAAGAATTTGAGGACTTAAGAGCTAAATTAAAAATGTTAGTTGTTTGAGAAGTAATCTGAGAACTTGATTATAGAGTTTTAAGAGATAAATTCCCACATGTATTTGCTTGAGGAACTTGAGCTGAATATCTAAAAAAATTACTTGAAAGAATAGATTTAGAAAAATTTATTGCTGTAGAACAAGATGAGCTTAAAAAAGCAACAGCAATGAAGAAAAAGAAAATTTTACAAAAAATTAAACTTGCTTCAAATCTCTTAAAATCAGGACAAAGACCTGAATGGTTTATACTGGATGCGCTTCCAATTATTCCACCAGATTTAAGGCCTATGATTCAACTAGATGGTTGAAGATTTGCTTCAAGTGATTTAAATGATCTTTATAGAAGAGTTATTAACAGAAATAACAGACTTAAAAAATTGATGGAACTTGGTGCTCCTGAAGTAATTTTAAAAAATGAAAAAAGAATGCTTCAAGAATCAGTTGATATGTTAATTTCTGGTGAAACTAGAACTAATAGATCAGGATTTGTTTCTGCTAATAAAAAAGCTCTAAAATCACTTACAGAAGTTTTAAAATGAAAACAATGACGTTTCAGACAAAACTTACTAGGAAAAAGAGTTGATTATTCTTGAAGATCAGTAATTGTAGTTTGACCAAAATTAAAAATTGATGAATGTTGATTACCAAAAACTATGGCTTTAACTTTATTTAAACCATTTGTTATTGGAAAACTTATTGAAGATGGAGTTGTTTATAACGTTAAACATGCTGAAAAAATTATTGAAGAAGCTTGAAAAATTGTTTGGGATGCACTTGATGAAGTTATTGAAGGAAAATATGTTTTATTAAACAGAGCTCCAACTCTACATAGACTTTCTATCCAAGCATTTAGACCAGTGTTAATTGATTGAAAAGCTATTCAATTACATCCACTTACTTGTACGGCATTTAATGCGGATTTCGACTGAGACCAAATGGCTGTTCATCTTCCTATCACTGCTGCTGCACAAAAAGAAGCTAGAGAATTAATGGTTACTTCAAAGAACTTATTATCACCAGCTTCTGGAGAACCAATTGTTGCTCCATCACAAGATATGATTTTATGATGTTATTATTTAACTCAAGTGTTAGATAACGCAAAATGAACATGACAAGTTTTTGCTTCAAAAATTGATTTAGAACAAGCTTATGATGCTAAAGCTGTTGATTTAAGAGCTTTAGTTAAAGTAAGATTAAATGGACAAATTATACAAACGACTTACTGAAGAATTTTATTTAATGAAATAGTTCCTGAGTGACTTTGATTTGTAAATGAAGTACTAAAAAAATGAGTAATTAAAAAAATATTAGCAAGTTCTTTTGAAATGCTTTGATCTGATACAACTGCACAATTTGTAGATAATATCAAAAATTTCTGATATAAATATGCTACAATTTCTGGACTTTCTATATCAGCTTTTGATATGATTTCTCCAGAAAACAAAAAAGAATTATTAAAAGCTGCTGACGATAAAGTAAAATATATCCAAAAGAAACATTGGCTTGGATTTTTGACAGAAAACGAAAAATATATGCAATCAATCGTAATTTGGGCTGAAGTTAAAAAAGTTATTGAATCTGAAATGAAATGATTATTTACAAAAGAAAATCATATTTTCAACTTCATTGACTCATGAGCAAGATGAAATCGGTGAAATGTTACACAATTATGTTGAATGAAATGACTTGTTGCATCTACTTCAGGTAAAACTATTGAACTTCCAATTAAATCTACACTTAAAGAATGATTTTCTACTCTTGAATATTTTATCGCAACTCACTGATGAAGAAAAGGTAAATCAGATACTGCCTTAAAAACAGCACAATCTGGTTATTTAACAAGAAGATTAGTTGATGCGGCACAAAATATTATCGTAAAAGAAGACGATTGTCATACAGTTCATTATAAAGAAGTTTTAAGAAATGATAAAAAAACATCATTCTCTGAAAGTTTTGAAGATAGAATATTTGGTAAAACTATTGCAACTGATTTAAAAGACGCTAAATGAAAAGTTTTAATTGAAGCTTGAACTACAATTGATACTAAGGTATTAGAGGTTATAAATGCAAATCAAGTTGATAAAGTAAATATCAGATCAGTTTTAACTTGTGATACAGAAGGTTGAGTATGTAAAAAATGTTATGGTCTTGATTTATGATTAAATAAAATTGTTGATGATTGAACTCCTGTTTGAGTAATAGCTGCACAATCTATCTGAGAACCTTGAACTCAATTAACAATGCGTACTTTCCACTCAGGTTGAGTTGCAAAAGAGGGTTGAGATATGACTCAATGATTAGCTAGAGTTGAAGAGTTGTTTGAAGCTAGAATTCCTAAAAACCCAGCAATTATTTCTGATTTAGATTGAATTGTTGAAATAACTCAAACTGAAAAACATAATATTGTAAAAATAACAGCTTTAGAACTTTTGGAAAATGAATATTTTTTTAGTGAAGATTATGATGTTTTGGTAAAAGAGTGATCAATCGTTAAAGAAAAACAAGTTTTAGCTAAATCTAAAAAAGATAAATCAAAAGTAGTAGCTACTGCTTCTTGAGTTGTTAAAAAAATTGATGTTTGAATGATTATTACAAAAGATGAATTAAACAGAAGTTCAACTTATGAAATAGAACTTGGTATAAATTTACTTATTAATAATTGAGCTGAAGTTAAAAAATGACAAAAATTAACTGAATGACATGTAAATTTAGCTAGACTTATGGAAATTGCTTGAATTCTAAAAACTCAAGAATATATAGTTGATGAAATTAAAGCAATTTACTCTTCTCAATGACAAACAGTAAATTCTAAACATATTGAACTTATTGTTAGACAAATGTTCTCTAGAGTTAGAATTTTAGATAAATGAGATAGTCAATTCTTCCCATGAGATATAGTAGATATTATCAAATTTAAAACTGAAAATGATAAATTACTTAGAGATGGTAAAAAAATAGCAATTGCAGAAAGATTACTTCTTGGTATTACAAAAATTTCTTTATATACTGATAGTTGGTTATCTGCTGCGTCATTCCAAGAAACTGTAAGAGTTTTGGTTGAATGATCAGTTAGTTGAAAAATTGATAAACTAAAAGAATTAAAAGAAAATGTAATTATTTGAAGACTTATACCTGCTTGAAAACAATATAGAAAAATTAATTGAGTTGAATTAGAATCTGATTATGAAGAAGAATATTTTGATAGAAATGATGATGGAATTGATGTTTGAGAAGAACATTTAGAGGAAGTTGCTGTTGCAATGGAACATGAAAGTGATTTCTAATAAACTATATAAAGTATAGTAAATAAAAGTCAAGATTTTATATTTTGACTTTTATTTTTTGTTTTATAAAATTAACAAGCTTTAAAATATAATTAACTTTAATATTATGAAAAAAATCGCTACTTTGGCTGTATTACCAGTTATAGCTTTAGCTTCCTGTTCTAAATGAAATGAAGCACCAGTTGAAACATCAAAAAATGTTGATACAACTACTTCTGAAGTAAATACTTTAAATGAAACTTGAGCAACTGAAAATTTAAATAACAATATTTCTACAACTACAACTGAAAGTTGAGTTATAAATACCAAAGATTTTACTTTTGATTATGATTTATATTGAACTCAAGTAAAAGTTGCTTGAAAATTTTCTTTAAATAAATGAGTAATCTCATCAATTTCTTTTGATTGAACAGAATTTGAAAAATGACAACAACCATTAAAAATGTTTACAGATAAAATGTCACAAGATTTAGTTTGAAAAGAATTAAAAGGTTTAAGTATTGATACTTTATCTTGAGCTTCACTTGTTTCTTGAGCATTTAATAAATATTTATCTTCTTTAAAATAATAAATATGAAATCAAAAAAATCCAAATTATTTGGATTTTTTTGATTTATTCTTAAACTATTCTTAATTTTAAATCTTACCATTAATAAGATATTTTCTTAACAATTTATTATGAATAAATATATCAAATACATTAAGATACTTCTAGTATTAACTTCTGTTTCATGAATTTTAGCTCTTATAGATCCAATGACTTTTAAAGAATTTTGAAGTATTTCTTGGGCTTTACTTATAATTGTTATGTTTATAAGACCTATTTCTAATATTTTTCCAAAATGTAAATTATTTTCTTTTGTTTGAAAATTTAGAAGGGAATTATGAATTTTAGTTTGAATGTTTTGAATTGCTCATGTTGTTTGATATATAAAATTAATGCAATATCCGACTTTTTACTGATTTTTTACTGATTTTAGTATTTGGAATGTAAGTGGAATGTTATTTTGGTGAATGATGTGATTTTTAGTTTCTATTCCACTTTTAGTAACTTCAAATTCTTTCGCAACAAGATTATTTTGAAAACATTGGAAAACGTTGCAGAGACTTGCTTATTTTATGTTTGTTTTTGTATGATTACATATTTATTTGATTGAAAAAGATATCTGACCGTTAGTTGTTGTTTGATTTTGGATTTTATTGTGGATTATAGCTTTGATTAAAAATAAAAAAACTAAGAAAAATACTTCAACTTGACCAAAATGGCTTTGTGTTCCTTGTGGATATATTTATGATGAAAATATTTGAGATCCTGATGGAGGAATTGCTGCTTGAACAAAATTTGAAGATATTCCTGACACTTGGAGATGTCCTGTTTGTTGAGTTTGAAAATGAGATTTTATTTTAATAGAATGAGAAATAAAAGTAAATGAATCAAAAATAGTTTCTTTAGAATATTTAACTGAAGATGTTATTGAATTACAAGTTGATTTACAAAAAGAAGTTTCATTTACAAGCTGACAATTTTTAACTTTTACTTTTAAAGATGCAAATTGAGAATTTAATAGAAGTTATTCAATTGCTAATAAAGTTTGAAATGTTTATACTTTTTTAATCAAATTAAAATCAGATTGAAGGGCTTGAATATTATTTAGAACTAAAAAAGTTTGAGACAAGTTAAATTATACAAATATTTCTTGAAGTTTTAAACTAAAAGATACTAAAAATCCAAAAGTTTTTATTGCAACTTGAACTGGGCTTGCACCAATTTACAATATGTTATTAAATACACCAGAAGTTATTTCTAAAAAAATATATTTCTGAGTTGCAAACTTAAAAGATATGTTTTATGTTGAAAATTTAAGAAAAATTAAAGATCTTGAGATAAATCTTTTTTTATCGAGAGAAGAAGTTTCGGGATATAATTTTTGAAGAATGGATTTTTCAAAATATGAATTTGAAAAAAATACAGAATTTTATATCTGTTGAAATCCTTGAGTTGTGCAGTGAGCTAAAAAAACTTTAGATGAAAAATGATTTACAGATGTATTTAGTGAAGAGTTTTAATATGAAAAAGTACGAATATTCTTTTAGGGCTTTATGAACACTTTGTATTATAAATATTGTAAATAAAGATAATAATTCATTAAATAAAGTAATAAATCAGTGTTATGAAAAAATTGTGAATTTTGAAAATGAATTTTCTAGATTTAAAGAAACTTCAACTCTATCACATTTAAATAAAGAAAAAAAACTAGAAGTAAATGAAGATTTTTTATCTTTAATTTATCATTCAAGAGAAATATTTAAATTAACAAACTGATATTTTAATCCACTTGTAGATGTTAGAAGAATAGGTTATACACACAATTTTGAAGATAAAAACTTTGAAAAACTTGCTTTAAATGCTGAAGATTTAAGTTTTGAAGAAGTAAAAAATTATTGAAGTTTGCTTGAAATATGAAAGTATATGAATCTAGATTTTTGAAGTATTGCAAAATGATATTTGTCAGAAAAAATTTCTAAATTTTTATTTGATAAATGATTTCATAATAACTTTGTAAATCTTTGATGAGATATTTATGTTTCTTGAAAAAATCTTGAGTGAAATAAATGGCAAATTTGAATAACTTCACCTTTTTGAAAAGAAAAACCTATTGAAGTTTTAGAATTATCAAATTGTAGTATTTCAACTTCTGGAACTTATTTGAGAAATTGGGAAATATCTTGAGAAAAATTTCATCATATCAGAAATCCATTTTCTGAAAAACAAGAAAATGAATTGTTTTCCGTTTCAATAATTCATGAAAAATGATATATGACAGATGCGCTAGCAACAGCTGTAATTGCAATGTGAAAAGAGAAAGCTTTAGATTTTTGTAAAGAAAATAAAATAAAATATTTATTTATTTTAAGTAGTTGAGAAAGGTTAAACAATATTTTTGCTTAACCTTTCTATTATTAATGCGTTTTCTTTTATTAATTCTAAATAATTTGAATCAAAATTCTTGTTATAAATACTTACTAAAGTTTTATGATACTTTTTTCTGTTTTGAATCTCTTTTTTTAGAATCTTTTTGTTATAATTTTTATCTTTTTTATTATTTTCAACTTTAGATTTTTGAGGAACTTTTTCTATACTTTTTTCTATTTTTGTATCTTCACTATCAGCATAATCTGCATTTAAACTAGAAGTTCAGTTAAAACTTGATATTAAAAGTATAAAGTATAAAAGTAGTAATTTTTTGTTTTTCATATAATTTTTCTTATTAAAATAATTTAATTAGTGTTATTAATTCTTCTTTATTTACATCTGTTTTTGAGTATTTCAGTTTATTTATAAGAATTATAATATTTTCTAGAATAGGTTCTTTGTCTTGAAAATCGTAGTTTCATAATATTTCTGTATAAGTTTTATTTTCAATTTTTGTATCTAAAAATGTTTCTATTTTGATTTTTAGAATTTCTTCTATTTTTTCACTAAAATCT
>CAYOIP010000026.1:0-16939 GCA_964404065.1 uncultured Candidatus Peribacteria bacterium | reverse complement strand
GTTCAATCTCTTGAAGCTAAAATAAAAAAAGATTTAGTTGATTTTATAACAAAAATAAAGCAAAATTAATTTTGCTTTATTTTTTCTTTATCTTCAGGTTTTTGTGATAATATTTGCATAGTTTTTATAATATTTAAACTTCATCATCTTGTAATTCAATTACTTTCCAGGCTTTGTTTTATAGTTTTATTTTCAACTGGATTATTTTCTGAATCTACTAGAGCATATCAATTTCAATCAATGACTCTAACTGGATTTACTTTTATTCAAATTTCTTTGTATAATTTTGAAAATAACTCTATAAACTCATTTTTAAATTTATTTTTTTCTAATCATTCATTTGTAAATCATTTTTCTAAATCAATTTTTTTTGATAATCAAAAATTTTGAGGATTTATATTTACTAAGTTAATTATTTTTTGTAGGTCATCTTGTGAAATATTGGTTAATCATAAATTATCTAAAAATTGTATAGTTTCTTTTGCTTGAGTGTCTTGTAATCTAGTTTGTTCTTTTTCTTTTAGAAGAGATAGAGAATAATATTTCAAAAATTCATTTTCTTTTTGTTCTAATTCTTTTTGTAAAAGTTGATTTTCACTTTGTAGTTTTTTAATTTTATCTTCTATTTCTTGAATGGTTTTTAATTCTTGTTCTAGTTCAGCTAATTTTGTTTCTTCTTCTAAGGTTTTCTCAGGTTTATTTTTTAATTTTTCAATTTCTTTTGTTATTGTATTTGTGTCTTTTCCTTGCAATATTTGGTTATAATCTAAAATTTGTTTTGAATTTGTTTGTAGTTTTCCCCCAATTCTTATTTTTTCTAAAGTAAAAGCAGCTCTTATGTTGAGAATTTCCCCTGAAACAGTTCTAGTTTCTATGTGATATCAATTTATTCAAGAAATAAAGGTTCTTGGTGGAATTTCAGAAGTATCAACTATTTTTGAGGTATTTTCATCAAGTCTAGCTTCTATTATATGTCATGTAGTTTTTATATCTTTTGAATCACTATCTGGGAAATAAGGACTTTTATCAAGGATTTCTTGAGCTCTTTTTGTTCAAACTTTTAGACTTTCTGGATTTTGAGGAATGATTTGCAGAATTTGTGCAATTTCAGTATTTCCAGAACTTTGTAAAAATGTATATAATGCTTTATAACTCTCCGGATCATTTTGAAGTTTTTGGAAAACTTTTATAGCATTTTGGTCTTTTGAAAGGTAAGTAGCAATTTTTTCAAAAATTATATCATGTTCTTTTTTTATTTGTTCTCAAAATAATTTTATGAATTCTGGATTATTTTCTTTCTCTTTATCTTTAAATAATTTTTCTAATTGTTCTAATTTTCAATCTAATTCATTTAATTTTGTGAAATATCAGCTAAACTCTACATTATTAATTATTCAAATAGCTTTAGTTAATTTTAATTTATTTTCTTTATTATATGTTTCTTTAAAATTTAAATATGAATTTTTATTTTCTTGTTGAATGGTTAAATCTTTTTGTTGAATGGTTAAATCTTTTTGTTGAATGGTTAAATCTTTTTGTTGAATGGTTAAATCTTTTAATATACTTAAAAAATCAGGGTTATTTATAAAATCTTTTATTCATTTTTCATCAACTAAATTAAATCAATTATAATCAAAATAGTCTTCTAAAATTACTTTATCAGAATTATTTATGATAAGTAAGACTTTCTGCTTTTCTTCAGATGAAATTAATGCACTTTTCATAATCTGAGAAAATGTAGAAAAATTTTCTTTTTGTTTTAAAAGAGCTTCTTTTTCTGGAGATAGTCCAGCTATTTCGCTTTTTTGATTATTTGTTTGAATATCTAGAGTTTCACTCATAAAAAAATAAGAAAGAATTAAAATTCTCTCTCATTTTATCATAAATTTTTATACAATGCAAAAATTATAGATTTTTAAATAATTCGGATCTTTTTTTCCGTCTTTCTTGATATTCTTTTTCTTGTTGGATTTTTTGGTCAGCTTGTTGGATTTTTTGGTCAGCTTGTTGGATTTTTTGGTCTAATTGGGCTATTTTTTCTTGTCACATTTTATCTATTTCTTGAGTAGTAGAAATAAGCGTTTTTGTGTATGGATGATTTGGAGGAAGAATTTGTTTTTCTACCATGTCATTTACTATATGTATGGCAAGTCATTGTCTTTCAGCTGCTCATATAATTCTTCTGATACCAGCATTAAACATTTTCTCATTTTTTGGATCAATTACACCAAGTCATTTTGTATATAAAACAGCAAAAAACTGATGTTGTTCTGGAGAAAGTTTTGGGTATCTTTCTACGATTTGAGTATAAAATGATTGATAGTTTGGATTGGTTTCAGGAGATTTTTCAGCAAATGTTGGCGTTGCAAGACTTAAAGTTGTTGCTAAAAGTGCAATTTTAGTTTTGTCTTTTATCATACTACAAGCTCTTTCAAAAGTTGATTGTCTTTGAGCTTCTGGAACTTTTTGTACTTCAGCAATACAAGTTTGTTCTTCAGAAGATAAATTTGGATTTGCCATAATTATTTTTTATGAAAATAAAAGTGTTTTTATTTTACCATATTTTTGTAAAAATGCAAGATTTTAGGAGAAATTACTTCATAAACAAAAACATTCATCTCAAATATTTTTTGGAATATAATTAAAAAGTATATAACCATCTCTATCTGAAATTATCTCTTTTTCTCAATCATAAGCAATTATATCTCATAATCTAATTTTTTCAAAATCAAGAAAATCTTTTTTAAATCTAAAATTTAAAGTTTCATTTTTATATATTTTATCAAAGTTGATAAATTTTTGATTTTCTTTTTTTTGAATTTTTCAGTCAATATTTCAAGTAAATTTCAAAAAATTTATAATACCATTTTTTGCTATTTCTTGTCATCTTTCATCATAAATACTTCAAGATTCTAAGCATACTCATTTTTTTCAAATACTATTCATAAATCAATCACTTCAACCAGGATGAAGTTTATCAAATCAAGAAATTATAAAATCAACATCAAAAATATTTCATAACTCTTTATGTTCACTTATTAAAAATGGGATTGAATTTCATTTATTTAAGGTATTATGAATATCTAGTAAATAATTACTTTTTTGTAAATAAGGAATTATTTCTTTTACTCTTTTATCTTCATATGTATTTCAGTTATTATTTTCTAAAAAACATCTATTCATATTTTTTTCAAAAAATCTTTGTCAAATTTCAAGTGCTTTCAGATTAGCAAATATAAAATAAACTTTTCAATTTTTTATTTTTATATCTTTTAGTATTTCAATTAAAGCATTTACTCATGATAATTCATTACCATGAACTCAAACTATTATAGTTGTTATTTTTCAAGGAATATTTGAGTTTAATTCTATTATAGAATTTTCTTTTTTAATTATCATAAATTATATTTTTATAACTAAAATAACTCTATCCTGTTCATCATTATAAGAAAAAACATCTTGATATCATTCACGCAAAAACCATTTGTAAGGCACATCTGATTTTTTAGTTGTTCTTACTACTATATAATTTATTCAACTTGCTTTAATCTGTTCTAGATTTTTTCTATAAAGTTCTCATGCTATATCTTGTCATCTGTAGTTATTTTTAACTCAAATTTCAGCAAAATAATAGAAGTTTTGAAAATTAAAATCTGGAAATAAATTATTGATTTGTTCAATTAAAATATCCATTTGTTCCTCAGTAAGTCATAATTTATCTAGATTTAATTGTTCCAAAGATGTCTGCCATCACCAAATAAATCAAACTTCATTATTTAGTACTTTTGCTATTAATTCTTTATATCATAATTTTTCTGACAATTGAGTAAATGTTCCTTTTACTTCACTATTTTTATAAAAAGGTTCTAATTTACTTTGATTACATGAACAAGTTCACATAAACTTAATATTGTAAATTTTTCAACAATTTTTACATATAAATCATTCGTTCCATGGAGTTTCTCAGAAGATATCTTTATATAATTTTATTTTTTCATTTGATGTATAATCAAGATTTCTACTAATTTGTATATTATTCATATTGTTAATTTAAAAAATAAAAAATCCATTTTGATTGTTTTTATTACTTTCAAAATGGATTTAAAGTTTGAGTTATTTAAAACACCATTAGAGAAAGTAATGGCCTTCATGATGTCTTTTAGATATTGATAATAAATCTTTATTTAACATAAATTTAAAATAAATATTAAATTATTCACAAAAGCAATTTATATTTTTAGATAAGAAAGTCAAATTAATTTAAAATTTTCTTTAATTCTTCCCTTATATATTCAACTAAATTATTTAATTTTATAGTTTGACTATCTCTATTATCTAAATTTTTTACTATTACACTCTCTTGAGCTTCTTCATCAGCTCATGCAAATATTCAAAATGGTATATTTTTATTTTCAGCATAAGAAAATTGTTTTCATAGTTTATTATCTTCATAATAAATATCTGTAGAAATTCAAGCTTGTCTTAAAATATTTCAGACCTTTTCTCTATATTCTTGATTGTTTCAAGGAGTGTTGAAAACAATAGCTTGAGATAAAGGTAGCTTTTTATTAAGAAGACCACTATCATTTAATCTTGCAAAAAGTCTTGTTAATCAAATAGATCATCAAACTCATCAATAATTTATTCATTTATTATTTGCAACTTTTCTCATATCTCATACAAGATTGTCAAATCTTCATCAACTACACACACTTCAAAAATTGAAATAATCAGAGATAAAAGTTTCAAATACAGTTCAAGTATAATAATCAAGTCATCTTGTAATATAAGGGTCAAAAACCACATTTACTCATTGTTTTTTTAATTTTATGTATGTTTCTTTAAGTTCAGAGAAAGAACTATTTAAAACTTCATCATCAAATGTAAGATCATTAATATTTCATTGTAAAATTTTTACTAACTCACTATATTTTTCTCAAACTAATTCTTTTAGTCTATTATTAAATTCTTCTTGAGTGATTTTATAAAAGCTATCTAATAATCCATAAAATTTAGTTTTAGTTTCTCACTCTATCTCAAAGTAAGTACATAATCAATCTATAAATTTTCTGTTATTTAAATGAACTTCTATTCATTTATTGATTTTTAAAAATTCAAATATTTCTTTTATTGTATCATAAAGAACATGGATTACTTCAATGTCATAATTAATGCTAAGATTATCTCAAATAACATCTACATCACATTGAGTAAATTCTTTAAATCTTCATCTTTGTTGCCTTTCTCATCTCCAAACTTTTTGTACTTGGTATCTTTTAAATGGAAAAGAAAGATTACTTTCATTATCAACAACATATCTTGCTAAAGGAACTGTTAAGTCAAAATGAAGTGAAAAATCTTTTAAATCTTCTCATCATTGTTTTAATCCATAAACTCAATATATTTGTTTACTAACTTCATCTCATCATTTAGAAGTTAAAACATCATTTAATTCAACAGCAGGAGTTTCAATATTTACAAATCAAAATCTTTCATAATTAGATTTTACAATATCTTTTATATTGTTTTCTACAATTTGTTTATCTGGTGTAAGTTCTGGAAATCATCCAGGTAGTAATTTTGCCATAATATGAAAAATTAAAATATAAAATTTAGTAAGTATTTTTTAAAATATCATCTAATTCAAGTTCTTTTCTAAGCCATTCAAAGGCTTCTTTTCAATCACTTATAGTTTTATTTGGAAATGTAATATCTTTTACTTCATCATCTCAAGGTATATAGTGAAGAGTTTCACTAACTCAAGGAATTCAAACAATTGGAACTATTTTTTTTATTGTTCAATTATATTTTTTTAATGCTTCATTTATTTTCATTACATGTGCAAATTCTATTAAAGTTCAAGCTCATCATCATATTACAAATACTCAGTCAGCAAGTTTAGCAAACATTGAACTTTCATCTCAAAAGTGACTTTCTCAATATTGAGAATCAACAACTACTTCAAGATTTAATAATTCTTTTCACATTGAATGTTTTTCTCATCTTCTTGGATAAATTCAAATAGTAGGAATATTATATTCCCTAGCCATTTTAGTTGCTATATTTGGGATATCCCATTTTGTTCATCAAGTTAAAATAGCAACATCATAATCTCTTAATCTAGACATTATATCTCTTACGATTTGTTCTTTTGCTAATTGTCAATATTCTGCAATTCTTCTTGATATTTCTTCATCACTAAAATTAACTTTAATTCATTTTCATCAACCAGAAAAAGCTATTATTTTTTTAAAACCTAAAATAGCTTGCAATTCTTTAACCGTTTCTTCTAAAACAGTTAGGTTTTCTACTTTACGATGAGTTTCAAGTAGTTTAGAATTATTTAATTTAGTCATAATTTAAAAAATTAAAAAATAAATTATATATTCTATAATAATTTTTTATAAAAAGTCAAATATTTTTTATAATTTATTTCTTTTTTTAAATTATTTGCAAAATACTATAAATAAATACAATAATTAATGCCAAATTTTATTCATTTTTTATATTCTATACGAGCGGATAGGAGTAATTATCCTTCTGTATTTCTTTCGTATGGGAGAATTATGAATAAAGTTTGGCGACTTTGGATAATTACTCCTTTTGTTTGTCAAAAAAGAAGTGATTTTCAAAATCGCTTTATTTTTTTACTTTGATTTTATGCGTACTCTAAAAATAATTTTAATTTTTCTTTTTGTGTTAATTTCTATTTTTTCATTTAATAAAATTTTGACTTCAAATAATATAGAATACAAATTTGTTAGTATGCTAAATAATTGAGAAATATCAAAAGCTTTTGAGATGATGTGTAGTTATGAAAATAAAGATAATTCAAATATAAAATATAACTATGAATTATCAAAAATACTTTCTGAAGATACTTTGTTTAAATTGAAAAATTTTCATATAGAAAGAAATTTTTCTGTATGAATAGAAAAATCAGAATTCAAATATGGATTTATGTTGTGATATGATGTATTTTATGCAGAATATTGAGTTATTATAAAAAGAGTTATTGATAAAAAATGATTTGTAAAAATAAAAAATGAAAAAGAGTGTATTGTTTTTGAAGATTAAAGTTTTAAATCAACCTCCAATCAATTTCCGTTTTTCAAATTTTTTTTAATATTTCATTTGTTTTAGAAAAAGGTTTGCTTCAGAAAAATCAATTATAAGCCGAAAATGGAGAAGGATGAACTCACTCTATGATAAAATGTTTTTTTATGTCAATTAAAGATTTTTTGCTTCTAGCAAAGTTTCACCAAAGTATAAAAATAATTCACGCTGAATTCTCAGAAATTCATTTTATAACATTGTCAGTAAAAGTTTCCCAACCGATTTTAGCATGTGACGCTGGTATTCCAGCTCTAACAGTCAAAATAGCATTTAAAAGCAAAACTCACTCTCTACACCATTTTTCTAGATTTCAGCTTTCAGGAATATTTACTCAAACGTCATAATGTAATTCTTTAAAAATATTTTTTAGACTTGGTGGGGGAGTAACTCAGTCTTGAACAGAGAAACTTAGCCCATGAGCTTGATGCGGTCAGTGATATGGATCTTGTCATAAGATAACTACTTTTAGCTGAGAAAAAGGAGTTTTTTCAAAAGCATTTAGAACTTTATCAAGAGGGGGATAAATAGTTTCTCAGAGATTTACATCTTGAACTATAGTTTTTTTGATTTCACTATAATAAGGTTTAGAAAATTCTTTTTCTAAAATTTCTGACCAACTTGGGTGGATGTTTGGGGAATGCATAGTGGGAAATTAAGAATATTTATTTTATTATATTTATTTTTAAAAATATCAAAATAAAAATAGCCTCGCGATATTCTGCGAGGCTTCTCATGTGTCGGCTACCATTTTCATGGTCACCCATAGTCGATACCTTGCCCAAACTTGAGCAGTAGGTTTCGAAAACGGCAAAAATTATAATTGCCGATCACATGAGTCTTTCTTTTTGTTTTACTTGGTGAAATCGTAAAAACCTTCACCAACAAAACAAAAAATACATTTCCCCTGATAAGCTCCAGGAGAATATTCGCAATGTAGAACATAGCAAACCTCCTGGTTAGTTTAAGGGGGATGTATTTATATTGATTTATTTTATAATGTCAATTTTTTTTGAATTTTTTACTCTAAATCCAAATACTGATCAATTCTTATTTGCCAAACAAATTCATCAATATGTGAAACTAAAATCATTCATCATTCAAATTGGTCTAGTGCTTGAGCTATAACTGGAATATGTCTAAAGTTTATATGATTTGTTGGTTCATCAAGTATTAAAATACCAGGTTTTAAAAATACTAATCTACAAAATGCAACAAGTCATTTCATTCCTTCTGATAAAACTCAGATTTGAGATTTCATTATTTCTCAGTTTATCAAAAATCCTGCTGCAGTAGATCTTAAATCTTGTTCTTCCATATCAGGACCAGCAGCTTCTCTAAGACAATCATAAACAGTTTGAGAAAAATCCAAATTTGAGAAATCTTGTCTATAATAACCAATTTTCACTCAAGGAGTTAGTGAAACTCAGTCTTCTGTTCAATTTACTATTTTTTCTAAAAGTGTTGATTTTCAGATACCATTTGGTCAGCTTAAAAGTATATGATCATCTTTTCTCAAATCTACTTCTATATCTTTTACAGTTACTTCATCATTTTTTATGATATGAACACTTCTAATTTTTAAAAGTACTCAACCAATATCTTCTTGAAGGGGAATTATGAATTCTCTGATAGTTTTATCTTCTTTTCTAGTATCAACAATATCATCTTCCATTTCATCAGCTGCTTCTCTCATTTTTTTAGCAACAAGTCTCAATTTTCATCATTTATGTGCAAATTTTTCGGCTTGCTCTTTTTTTGCTTGTGCTTCCTTTGCTAGACGTGCATTTGCCATGTTATCTTTTTCTATTTTTCTTTTAATTTGTTCAACTACATCGTTATAATCTCAAACAAATTGTTCAGTTCTTTTTTCATGTGCATCAAGATAAATAACTCAATCAGTAAAACTATTAAGAAATTCCGCGTCATGGGAAATAACTAAAACGGTTTTTTTATAGTTTTGTAAAAATGTAGTTAAATGCCAGATTCATTCTTTATCAAGATTATTTGTTGGTTCATCTAAAAGTAGTATATCAGGATTTTGTATTAAGGCTGCAGCTAGTAAAAGTCTTGCTTGTTGTCATCCAGAAAATGCTTTTATTTGTTTATCAAGTGGAGCTTTCAGATTTACTACATCAAGTATTTCTCAGATTTGTTTATCAATATTAAATACTGTTTTATCTGGAAAATATTTTCTAAAAAAAGCCTGAACTGTCAGTTCTTTGTCTTCTGGTAAAACAACTTGATATCCGGTTGCAATAGTTGCATCTTTATCAATATTTATTATTCAAGATATTTTTTGTAAGCTTCAATTAATTAGCTTAAAAATAGTTGATTTTCAAGCTCCGTTTTGTCACATGATTGTGAGTTTTGATCACGCTCTAACATTGAAAGTTGCATCTTCTAAAATAGGTTTTCTGTGGTCATAATGAAATTCAACTCATTTAAAACTTATGACTGTTTCGTTTGCCATTGTAATTATAATTAAGATTTAAATCCGTTTTATTATATAGAAAGGGGAGAAAATGCAAGTTTTAAAAGATTAAAAAAAGAAGCCTTGGCTTCTTTTTTTAATCTTTTAATTTGTAATAATTTCTTCAAACCCTTTGAACGATTTTTTTGTTTTGAAGATTCATATAAATAGTTGTATCTTTTACTTTTCTTACTTTCAAAACTTTTGCAATTATATCTTCTGTAGTCATAGGTTCTCATGATTTCTTCATAATATCAACTATCACATCTAGAACTGTTCCTGGTTTGTAAATTCACCAATCTTTTAGAGCGTAAATTCATCTTCAAACTAAAACAAATTCTGAATTTCTAATAAGTTCATTATGAACTGTATTTACTTTTACTTTTTCTCACATTTGTTCAGTTATTTTATTTGCAATTGAAACAAAGTGCATAGGAATTTTTTCTTTTCTAAGTATGTAAATAGCTTTATCTTTTAGAGTTTTTGGATTTAATATTTTCCATTTTTCTAGTCAGATAAGAGTTTCTTCTCAAGTTACTATATCTTCATAAACATCTAAAACACTATCAATAAAAACATTTTTTAAATTAGCATTTTTTAAATTGATTTTTACCATTTCATAAAGTGAAGCTTTTTCCATTACATCTTTTCTTTTTTTCAAAACTGTAATAGCTTCTTTATAAATAGCATCAATAGTTTTTTTAGAAATTTTTGGTAAATAAAAATAAGTTCTAGTTCAAAGTTTTGGTTTTGATTTAACTATATCGTAATCTGATTGAACAATAGTTTCAATTATTGAAGCGTTCATATCAGCTTTTAGTTCAAATCATTTTATAATTGCATTAACAAGTTTTTCTTTTGTAAGAAGTCATCCATGTTCTTCAAGTATATCACGAGCAAACTCTTGAATTTTTACTAAAGTAGTAGCTTTTATAACTCTTCAGATTTTTTTAATTCAAGAATCTTCTATTTGTCTAACTCTTTCTCTTGTAATGTTTGGTGAAAAAGAATTTCAAATATTTTGCAGAGTTTCTTTTTCTCAGTTTAGTCATATTCTTCTTTCAATAACATTTTTTTCTTTATCCGAAAGAGCTTTTAATATATCTTTAAAAGCATTAGTTATGAAACTGCTAGAATTTAATTCTTTTGTTTGCATAGTTACCATATAATTAAAGTTAAGAATTATTTTTAATCATTTTTTAAATAAAGTCAAACTTTTTTATAAAAAATTAGAAAGGTAATTTCATATTATTTTTATCTTCTTGCACTCTTATCTCATCATTTTGTATATTTTCTTCATTTCAATCAATATAAATAGATGTTTTTGTTTTTGAGTTAATTATAAAAAATCCTCAAATTAATCAAAATATGTATCAAATAATTGAAAAAATAATTCATTTTCAGATAATTATTCATTCAACAAAGAAACTAAAATTTTGAATTAAAAATATCGTATTTACACTTACAACTAATCAAAATCAAGTTAATAAAACTAGTAAAAATCAGTCTTTTATATTAAAATTGAAAAGATTTTTTACAAATTCTTTTTGTTTAGTACTTAAAACAAAAAATATTATTTTCAAATTAAGAAAAAATAATATATATCAAGTTATTCACAAAAGAGAATCAAATCAATTTCAGATTATTTTACTATCATAAGAATCAAACCAATTCATAAATAAAGACGCTATAGAAAAACAAGCTCATATAAGTACAACTTTATGAGGAGTAGTTATATTTAAACTTTCAAACTTAAGAACACTAATTATAGTTTCTAAAGCTCTTTTAAGTTTTCTATTTTTTGCACTCATCTTGTAAGACATTGTAGTTTCTTTAATTTATAATCTACACTTTTTTACATAAATTTATTCATAAGTAAAGTTTAATAGTCTTTACAAAATACTTATTTATGGTAGTTATATTGACTTTATTTGATTTATTTGCTTAGTTATAAGGGGGCAAATTTTACTATCATTTTTTACTAAAAAAATTAAATAAATAGATTTTTATAAAAAATTTTGACATATTAATTTTTTTTAATAAAATACCCGAGCAATATTTTAAGCGGGTGTAGCTCAATTGGCTAGAGCATCTGCCTTCCAAGCAGAGGGTTAAGGGTTCGAGTCCCTTTACCCGCTCCATAATAAAGCAAAAATACAAAGTGTAAAATATGATTGTTTGTATTTTACATTTTTTATTTATAAGGGTGTATAGCTCAGTTGGTTAGAGCGCGTGACTGATAATCACGAGGTCCCAAGTTCAACTCTTGGTACACCCACCATTTTTCCGGAGACTGGCGCAATTGGCTAGCGCACACGCTTTGGGAGCGTGGGGTTGTGAGTTCGAGTCTCACGTCTCCGACCATTTTTTAAAACTACCTCGGACCACCCATAAATTATAAAAATTTATGGGTGGTTTTTTATATATTATATTAAAATTTTTTATTTATTTACTAAAAACCAGAAGCATTTCATAAAATATTAACTATTAATCTATCTTGTCATTCTTGTTTTCATATATAATGACAAATTTGAGCCTCTTTTACTTTTTGCCCTAATTATATTTTGAAGGATAAGCCGTTCAAACAATACTCATACTATATATGATTAAAGAGATATAAACATAGATTATTTTGAAAAATTATTCAAAAATCGTTTAAGATATTATAATAAGTTAGTCAAAAAGAAGATTATGAAATTTTAAACTAGATGAAAAATTCTTGATTTAATATTCGTTTATAAAACACTCTCCAAATCAAAAATTTTTATATGTTTAATTCCATTACTCACTCAAAAATCTATTTCATCAAATGAAACAACATATTTTTCCCAATTGTCGTTTATTTCTTCAAGTGAAGAATATTCTCTCTCAATAGTATCTTCTCATCCAAGCAAATAACAAACTTGGAAATACTTTATTATTCAATTCTTTTCTGCTATAAAATCAATTTCTTTTCCGTTTGAAAGTCTTCAAATTTTTATACTATATCAGTTTCTTTTTAACTCTAAAAATACATAATTTTCAAGCACTTTTCAAATATCTCTCTTAAAATCAAATCATACTAAACTATTTCTAAGTCCCAAATCTCAAATATAATATTTATTATAAATCTCAAAATATTTTTTAGTATCTGGCTCAACTGACTTAACAAGTTCTAACATATAAACTTTTAATCCATAATCTAAATAATTTAAAACTGTTTCAGGTGAAATTTTTACTTTTTGTGATTTAAGATAATCACTTATACTTTTTGCTGAGAATATATTTCAAACATTTGCAAAAATATATTTATATAAATTCTCAAAGAAATCTATATTTCTGAGTCAAAAACTTGCCACTATATCTTTAAGTAAAATAGTAGAATAAATTCATTTTAAATAATCAAAAATAATTTTTTCATCCTTGTTTACACCAAAAATTCATGGAAGTCATCCGTATTTTATATATTCTAAAAAAAGTTCATGCGATTTTTGAGTTCAAGAAAATATAGAATATTCATTATAACTAAGAGGATATACTTCAAATTCTATATATCTTCAAGTTATAAGAGTTGAAAGTTCACTTGATAGCATATTTGAATTACTTCAAGTTATAAATATTTCTGCATTTTTTTGATAAGTTGATAAAATACTATTTACAAATTTTTCCCATCATTTTATTTCCTGAATCTCATCAATTCAAATAAATATTTTTTTATCTTTATCTATGTTTTGTAAAAAATTTTTAAATTCTGAGTACAAATCATTATAATCTTTTATAAAATCAAATTCTAAATCTTCTTTATTTATGTAAAAAACATTGTTTTGAGTAGTATAACAAGTTTTTATAATATCTTGAATTAAATATTTTAGCAAGTAACTTTTTCAAACTCTTCTCATTCAAGTTATCACTTTTATAACATTACTATTCAAGTATTTTTTCAATCAATCATTATAAAAAGGTCTTTCTAGAATTTTTTCTTTAAGTATTTCAGTTATCATTGAATAATAGTTATATTTTAATATAAGTTTCAGATATATATGAAATATTATTTATTTAAAGTAAAAAATCAAATTTTTAATTTATATTTTTATAATTTTTAATATAATAAATAATATATTTAAAATTCTTTGCTATCTTTTTTCTATAATAGTTTTCCAAACTCTATAGAGTTCTGATTTTTTATTTGATTTTTAGCTATCAATACTTAAAATGCTTTAAATATTTACTAAAAACAAATATATGAAAAAATATATTTTACTTTTTTTGAGTCTTTTATTAACATCTTGTTTTTATGAAAATGATGTTGTTAAAAATGAATTAAGTGAGGAGACTAAAATAAATATTTGAACTTGAGAAGCAGAAAAATCAAATACTTGAGATTTAATTCCAAAAAATGAAAAAACAACTACAGTTGAAGAAAATTTTTCTAAAGACTTAAACAATCTTTTTAATTTAGTAGATGAAGAATCAAATGCAAACTAATATTTTACAAAATATTATAGATAAAATAAATCTTGGTTGAAGCTTTCAGCCTATTTTGTTTTTGTGAGAAAATAAAGATCTTTTAAATAGTGAAATAAATGATTTAATTTTAGAACTTTTTAAATATTTTGAAGTTGATAAAAATAATTTTTATAAACTGGAAGATAATGAAGAAAAAATAAAAATTTTGCAAATGAGAGAATTTATCTCAAAATGAAATATAAAACCAAGTGATAAATTTCAGATTTTTTTTATAGAAAATTTTTCAAGAGCTACGATTGAAACAGCAAACGCTTCACTAAAATTTCTAGAAGAACCTTGAAATGGAAATATAATATTTTTATCAAATCAAAGCGAATCTTGAATACTTGAAACTATTTTATCAAGAGTTCATGTTATAAATATATTTTCAAATAAAAAGAGTGAAAAAAATGAGTTTTTTTACCAATTAATTGATGATTTTCACAAGAAAAAGAATGAGAATTTGATAAAATATTTTTTTGCTGATAAAAAACTTGAAAAAGATGATTATATAAATTTTCTAAATTCATTTTTGTTTTATATAAAAGAAAATTTTGTTTATACAGAGCTTTTAGATCAAATAGAGGAAAGTTTAAATTTGATTCAAAAAAATAATGTTTTACCTAAATATGAAATTGATAAATTAATTTTAAAATTGTAAAAAATATGAAAAAAAATTTTAATTGATTTTCTTTGATTGAACTTATAGTTTGAGTTTCAATTTCTCTTATTTTGATGATTTCAATATGAATATTTGTAACTTCTTGAATGAAAAATATAACTATTCAAAAACAAATCTTAGACCAGTCATCAAAAGTTTGAGATATATTTTTAGATTTTGAAAATATTTTTTCTACATGATTTGAAATTATTAGTTCTTCTGATAGTTGAATTTTAATAAAGTCAAATTATGTTTTAGGGAACTGAAGTATTTATGACTTTAGTATAAAAACTCAAACTTGAGAATGTCAAAATGACCTGAGTATTGAAACAAAATATTTAGATATAAAAAATTTTAATCCATATATTTTACCTAATTGAATCTATTCTTGAAGTTATTTAAAAAACGAGATTTATTCTTGAAGTGAAGTTATAGTTTGAAAATGAATTTTTGGAAATGAATTTGAATCTTGAAGTGTTTGAACTTGAGTTTATTTAAATAATCCTTCTTCTATAACTTCTTCTTGAGAGCTACTTTTTGTAGCAGATTCAGGAAATAATAAAATTTTATATTTATCATGAAGTAAAGTTTATAAATTACTTGATGAAGATGATGGAATTTATAAGCCAACTTGAATTTTATATAATTCAGGAATTTTATATATTTTAAATAATTTTTGAAAGGAATTATTATCTTTTTATTCAAAATCACAATCAGTTCCAACTAGTTTAAGTCTAGATTTTACTCCTAGACAGGATTTAAACTGAGTTACATATTCAAGAATTAATATTTATAGTTCAAGTTGAACAAATACAAGTATTACTTGACCAACATCAACTTGAAGTTTTACATTTAGATGATTTTTACCATGAGCTTTCGATACTGTATCAACTTGATCTTCTTTGAAATATAATTTTTCTTGAACAACTATAAATCTTTTTTCTTGAACAATATATTGAATAGATGTTAATAATTTAACATTATCTTGAATTACTTCATCTTGAAGTTATTATACAAAACTTTTGGTTAATTTAAAAGATTTCTATTATCCTTTTTTTACTAGTTGAGATGATAATTTATTTACACCAAATGATAATATTTTTCAAACTTTAACTTGATGACTTGTTTGAAATTATTCTCAAATAACTTTATCTTGAAGTAATTTAGTTTTAAATGATTTTATTTCTTGAACGAAATTAGAAATTGACGAAAATTGAAATTTTGTTTCAAGTTGAAGTTTATCAAATATTCCAGATTTTGAAAGTAAAAAAATTGATTTATGATTTAAAATAAAAGATTTTAGAGTAAATAAAACATGAAATTTATTAACTTTAAAAATTGATTATTATAAAAATTTTGATTGTTATGATGAGAGGAGGAATATAGTGAAAAGTTTGATATTTAAGAAATCAATAAAATAAATATTTAGATTTCAAATAATTTAAAAAATTTGATTTATTATAAATATTTCATATACTAGAAGTAATATATTTTAATTACTTTCAGTATATGAATATAATATTAAAATTATCACAATCAAAAAATAGTGTTTTTAGTTTCCTAGAATTGCAAAGTATCTTTTCTATATCAAATAAACAAGTATTTAAAAATAAGCTTAATCATCTTGTAAAATCACAAATACTAGAAAGAGTCACAAAGTGAATATATAGTTTAAAATGAAAACAAATAGATAAATTTGAATTAGCAAACAAAATATTTTCTCCAAGTTATATATCATTTTTTACTGCTTTATATCACCACTGAATTATATTTCAATATGAAAATGAAGTTTATTTGGCATATAAAAAATCTGATACAAGAAAAATACTTGATTTTGATATAAAATTAAAATGTTTAAAAAAAAATATTTTACTCAATCCTACTTGAATAATAAATAATTGATATTATTCAATAGCTTCTGCAGAAAGAGCTTTTTTAGATACAGTTTATTTATACTCTGATATTCATTTTGATAATCTAGATGCATTAGATTATGAAAAAATTATTGAATTATTAGAGATATATAAATCAAAAACACTAGAAAAAAAAGTGAAATCTTATTTTAATAAAAGCTAAAAATATGAATGCAATTATTTCAAAACTTGATAAACAAAAACATAAAATTATTTTGATGTCTTTATTACTTGATATTTCAAAAGATGAATTATTAAAAAATAGACTTGTTTTTAAATGAGGAACAAGTCTAT
>CAYOIP010000025.1:0-17050 GCA_964404065.1 uncultured Candidatus Peribacteria bacterium | reverse complement strand
TTTTTATTATAGTAAATTTGTTAATAATAAATATTTATAATTATGAAAACAATTGAATTAAATAAAAAATATGTTATACCAAAAGAAACTAAAAAAAGTTCTTTTTATGAGTTAGCAAAAAATCATATCATAAAATCAAATAATAAAAACAACAAACTTTCTTTAGATGTTGATAAAATAGTTTATGATTTATAATAAAATTATTCTTGATAGTTGTGTTTTTATAGCATTATACAATGAATCTGATGAATTTCATAATGAAGCTATTTCTATATTTGAATTTTATAAAGATAATATTATTTTGATTTCAAATTATGTAATCCAAGAAGTTGCAACTGTATTAGCTTATAAATTTTGAAAACAAAAGGCAGATTTATTTATTGATGATATAATGAATTCAAACAATATTTTGATATTACAATCTGATACTTTTGAAGAAATGAAATTTTTTAAAAGTATTAATTCAAAAATATCATTTACTGATTTATCATTATTATATTTATCAATAAAACAAGATAGCTTACTTATAACTTTTGATAAACAATTATTAAATTTATATAAAAAACTTGTATAATTTCAAAAAAACTTACTTTTATTGCAGTAAGTTTTTTTGTTGCTTTTTTTTAGGTTTTTATTATAGTAAATTTGTAGTTATTATTTTTATTTTATTTTTATGAAAAAAATCTTTTTACTTTTAGCCTTTATTAGCTCTTTTGTATTCACAAATTACGCTTTCGCTGCTATATCTATAAGTCCTTTAAAATTTGAATTTGAGATAAATGAATTATCTTCTAAAAAAGAAAAAATCAAAGTTACAAATGATTCTGATAAACCTATAACTCTTTACTCATCTCAGGAAGATTTCATATCATGAGATGATACTTGAACTCCAAAATTTGTAAAACCAGAAGATCAAACAAATCCAGAATATTCTTTAAGTAATTGGATAAAAATAGAAGATGAAAATGTAACTCTAGCCCCAAACGAATCAAGAGAAGTAAATTTCTCTGTAAATGTTCCAAAAAACGCTGAGCCAGGATGACACTATGCTGCAATATTTTTCTCACCTGGAACTCCTTCGTGAGCACAAGTTGCTGTTGTACAAAGAATCTGAGTTTTAGTTTTAGTTAATGTTCCTGGAGAAGCAAAAGTTGAATGAAACTTAAAAAGTTTCAAAATCTGAAAACTTGATGAAAGTAAAAGTTTAGTTGAAGAAAATGCTTTTAAAGACTTCCCTATTGTTTTCCAAACAGTATTTGAAAATATGTGAAATGTTCATCTAAAACCTACTTGAAAAATAACTTTGATAGATGAAGATGGTGAAGTTTTGAAAAATGTTTGAAAAGAAACTTTATCTAGTCCAGCTTGAGCTTATCTTTGAGAAAAAATGGTTGATTACATTCCTGTAAATGACGCATGATGAAATGTTCTACCAAAATCAAGTAGAAGGTTTGAAATACCTTGGATGTGATTTGGTTACAATGTTTTAAATGAAGATGGAACAAAAAGTGTTTTATTTAAAAATTTAGAAGAATATTATGCTGATAAAGCAAGTGAAAAAGCACAATATTTGATGTTTTGGCAAAGTGTAAATTCTAGAACTGTTCAGAAAAAAATAACTGCAAAATTTGAACTAGCTTATGAAGCAAAAGATAAACAAAAGAAAGACTTTTTAGAGTCAAAAGATTTTTATGTAACATATGATGAAAAATACATTTGAATAAATTATACTTTGATTTGAATACTAGCTTTGATGATAATTTGAGTTTTGGTTTATTTTATCCAAATTGCCCCAAAACAAAGAGCTAGAAAAGAAGAGGAATTAAAACAAAAAATAATGGAAGAAATGAAAAATAAAGAATAATTTCTTTATTTAAAATTATCATTAACTTTATGATTATGAAAAAAATTATTTCAATTATTTCAATTTTTACAATGTTATTTTTAACAGCAAGTGCTAATAAAAGTGTAATAGTTTCTGCTGTAGTTGGTGCTTTAAATCATGCTCCTGTTGTAATAAGTGTAAATCCAAGTAGTAATCCTAGAATGCTCGGAGTAAATAAGACTCAATATTATACAATTTATTTTCGTGATGATGAAAAAAATACTGTAACATATACTATCAGTCCAAATAATTGATATACAAATCCTATAAGTTGAACTATAAATGTCTGAGATTATGATGGAACAAATTGAGCATATATAAATTTTTTGTATTTAGCTCCTTCTACTCCGGTTTCAAACGAAAAAGTTACGGTTACAATAAATGATTGATCTAATGTTGTAGTAAAAGAATTAAATCTTTACATTTATTAAAAATGAAAAAAACTATAATTATTTTCTTTATAATTTTTGTTTGTATTTCAATACTTTCTTATTGATATTTTTTATATAATCCAAAAATTTTAGAAAAATTGAGTAGTGATTTATTTATAAAAAATATTTCTTGGGATACTCCCTTTTTAGATAGCGTTCCGTATAAAAAGTGAGAAGAACTAGAATTTACTGTTATATATAAATGAGAATGAAAAAATAAAATAACTCTTGATAGTGAAAAATTAAAAAAACTTATAAATGTAATAAAAATAGAAGTTGATGACAAAGAGGTAAGTGAAAATAATATTGTGATTGATGAGTGAAGTGCTATAAAAATATTTTGAGAAGCAATAGATAATTGAATAGCAAAAAAAGATGAACTAAGTGATATAATAATTCAGGCTGAAAAAATAGAGGAAAAAACTTTAGAAGAAAAAAAATTAGAAGAAAAAGCAGAAACTTTTACATGAACTATAAATATATCTTTTGATAAAACAAAATTTAATTCAAATATAAATAATTTAGTTGAATTAACTTGAAGTTGAAAAGAATTTATAAAATATGTAAATATTGGATGAGTTAGTTTAACTCCTATAAAAGATAATAAAAAAATTTTTCTAACTATTTCAAAAAATACTTTTACTTCTGGAGAATATTTTGTAATCTTACAGTTAGAAAATAATAATTTAGTTCCACTAGAAGAAAAAATAAACTTTACTCATTCAAATTCTTTGGTGAATATAGCAAATATAACTCCAAGTAAGGTAAAAAATGACAAAGAAACATTTATAGTTTTACAATGAAATGGATTTAGTAAAACTATTTCTATACAATTAAGTAATAATGTAGTTTTAAAAAATACTTCTTTTGATATAATAAGTGATAATGTAATGAGTGTTCAAATACCTGCAGAACTTGAAAAATGAACTTATTATTTCAATATAATGACAACTGATTGAATAACTGAACTGAAAAACAATACTTTTACAATATCTTTATAATTTAAATCATAGATTATGAAAAAATATATTTGATTTATCTTACTTGCTTTTTTAACTTGATACTTTTTTTTAGTCCAAGCTGATACTACAGACTTTTTAGTAAAAAAAACTAGTTCATGAGATGAAACTTACTGAGATAACATATCTGATGTTTCTACAACTACTAGTTTAACTTTTCAAATAACTTCTATTTGATGAGTAGCGTCAAGAAGCTTTCAAGTATCACTTCCAAGTGGTTTTACTTATAATAACAATAGTGTTTGATGAACTTGTACAACAAATATCACTACAAATACCAATTCAAATCTAAATTATAATTTCTCTTGAGTTGCTTGATGTGTTTCCATAGTAACTTTTTCTTACAATGCTCCAAGTATTGCTTGAAATTATAGTGTTGATATAATTGAAAACTCTTCTCTTTATAAAAGTGTTTCTGTTTGAGTTGTATGAACAAATACTATTTCTAGTGCTGTTTCAAAAGATCAAGATAATGATTGATATATTGATTGATATTTACTAACTTTTCAAAGTGCTATTAGTAATGCTTCTACAATTGCTTGACTTACAGTTTGATGACAAGCTGTAACTAGTTATGTTTGAGACAATAATTCTTGAATAATAAATTTCACTGACTGAGTTTTTGGTTCTTGAGATTTACCACAAATATTATCTACTGGATGAATTTTTTGAAATGTTTGAACTCAAACTAATACTTCAGTTATAGAACAAGATTGAGCAAAACCAGTTTTACTAAAAGTAAATTCTACAAATGTATTTTCTAGTTCAAATGCAAGCATAACTACTTGAAATGTTGTTTTTGAATTTTCTGAACCAATTCATCACTCAAGTCAAAATCTTTTTGAAATAAAAAAATGAACAACTGCAGAGAATTGAACTTACTCTATAAATGCTAAAGAACTTACATTTACTCCAACATCGTGATTGGCTGTTTGAAACTACAATTTTAATTCCCTAGCTTGAGTAAAAGATTTATCTGATAATCAAATAAGTGCTGGAGCATTAAAAACTTTGATTTTAGCTTGAAATGTCGCTTGAAGCTGTACTTGATTACCTAGTTATGCTTCGTGGAATAGTGCCTCAAGTATAAACCAATATTGGGATTGAACATCTTGGACTCCTGCAAGTTTAGCTTGAAGTCACAATACAACTGCTTCATCTACAGAATGTAGGTATAAGTGTAATAATTGATATAATTGGGATTGAACTGCTTGTATTGCTCAAAGTTCATGATGATGAGGTTGAGGATGATGAGCCGCACCATTATGTCTAAATACTCAACTTGAATGTAAATTATATAAATGAAAATATATTTGGGTAAGAAAAGCTTGAGTAAATTGTAATTGATGAAATTTAGCAAAAACATGTAGTTTATGAACTACTACTCAAACTTGAGCTACTTCTTGAAGTTGAGCGTCTAGTTGAGGTGGAGTAACTTCATCTAAGGATATGAATTATTATATAAGTAAAGTTAGTAGAAATTGAGTTTCAGTTTATAGAACAAATAATTTAAAAATCAAAGACGTAATGTTAAAAATAGAAAATATTATTTTAACAAAATTTGATAAACTTCTAGCAAATAAACAAATTTCTACAGAAAATTATAATACTTCAATAGAAAATTATAATAATTTTGTTTTATACTTATCAATTTATAGAGATACCAGATCTCTAGATAGTAAAACAAAATGAAAATATTATTTAGCTGAAGTTATAAAAACTTATAACATAAAACTTATAATTAAAAAAATAACTCTGGTTTGAGATGTTTATACTTTTACAAAAGATTTAAAAATCGGAGATTACAATGATGAAGTTAGAGATTTACAAACATTATTAAAACACTATAACTACTTCCCTTTTGAACCAACTTGATATTTCTGAAATCAAACTTCTGAGTATTTAAAGAAATTTTGCAGTGAAGTTTTATATACTAATTTCAATTGAATTTTTAACTCTGAAATAAGAGAAAAAATTAACAATTTAGAATATTAAAAAAAAGACTTGAAAAAGTCTTTTTATTTTGCTTTAGCATTTTTAGATTTAGAAGGCCATTTTTTCCAAATTCTCTCCATATATCACATATTTACCATAACTATTTCTAGAAGTTTATCATACTTTGTTCTTTGATTTCAAGTATATTTCTTTATCTCGTCTTTTTTTACTTGATTTTTATTTAGTTTCAATATATCATAAGCAACTTGCTTGTATATTTCAAGTTTTGTTGCAACCAAGACACTACACTCAGTTTGAGTAAAAAAATATTTTTGTGCTTGAGTATTTGGAACTCAATTTTCAAAACAATCAAAAGTTTTAGATAAAATTGATTTATTATTTGTTGGATCACAAAGTTCTGCATACTTTTTTCAATATTCTCATCATACACTGAACTTTTCTTCTATATCATCAACAGCTTTTAAAAATGATTCTTTTGAACTTGGTCAAAAGTAATAACTTTTATTATCTTCTAACCATTTAAGATATTTTTCTATTTCTTTATCATTTTTTTTAAATTCTTTATCAAGAATGATTTGTCAAGCAATTTCTATCTGATTAAAAGAATTTATACAAATAAAATCTTCTATAGCTCTTGTAGTTCAGTTTTGATTTGCTTTTAAGCATTTTTCTATTTCTTGTTTATAAGAACAAGTTGATAAAATATCTCCCGAAGCCGCATAAGTTTGATTTAAAAACGCTAAAAGAAATATTAAAAATAAAATCTTCATAAAAATAAGTTAAAAATTATTTCTTTGAGAAAATTGAAACAATAAATGCTATAGTTTTTCAAAAAACTGAAATTGCATCAGATGATGTTTTTTTTATTGTTGGTGATAAAATTTCTTTTATTTCCTTTGTAACTTCTTTTCACTTTTTGGTTTGTGAAAGTCAAAAAATAGACGCAATAGCTGACCCAATAATTATTCAAGTAACTATTTTATCTACTTTTCTTACAGAAGAATCAATTTTTTTATTTTTTGAGAACATAATTTTAATTTTCTAGTTTATTAATTTTTATAGTTTTAGTATCAAATTTTAGTTTTGGAATTGTTATAACTAAAAGATTATTTTGCATATAAGCTCTTATTTTATTTAATGCTAGATTTTCTGGTAATATAATATTTCTAACAAATTTTCACCAAAAACATTCACTATTTCTAACTTTTACTCAATCTACAAAATATTCATCAACTTTTTCTCTCTCTCATTTTATAGTTAAAACTGTTTTATTTATAGATAAATCAATATCATCTTGTTCAACTCAAGCGATTGGAGCAACTATATAAATATCATTTTCACTTTCTAAAACATCAAGTGCTAATTGCCCAACTTCCTCATCTTCAAGCTCTTGTCTTGAATCAATAATTTCAACTTCTAAATCATGAGTATTTTTTTCATCTTCTCAAACTCAAAATATTTTAAACATAAAAAATATGATAATCAAATAAAAAATACAATTTCATTATAGGAATTTTTGCTAAAATTCAAATTAAATGATAAAATAATCTAGACAATAAATTATTAAATGTATTTATGAGTAAATTAAACGAAATTATTGAAAAAATAAAAAATATAAATTTAGAAAATATTTTTAAAAAAACTAATTCTATAAAAATAAGTCAAAAACAAAAAATAGCTTTTTTTGACTGATTATTTAATTTGATAAATTCTTGAATTCCTATTACAAATTCTCTTTCAATAATGCTTTATCAAACAAAAGATAAAAACTTAAAAACACTTCTAGAAACTATTTTAAAAGACATAAGTAAATGAAAAAAACTTGAAGAAAGTTTAAAAGACTTTTCAAAAATTTTCTCAAATTTTGATATTTATATGATTAGGATGTGAGAAGTAACTTGAAAAATCGCAAATTCTCTAGAAACTATTCGTGATAGAGAGGAAAAAAACGCTGAACTAAAAACAAAAATTATTTGAGCTTTAATTTATCCTGCAATAGTTGTAACTTTATCCATTTGTATGATAATTGGATTTATGACTTTTGTAATTCCAAAAGTGCAAAAAATGTATAGTGATGCTAAAGTGAATTTACCATCTTTAACACAAAATGTAATAAATATTTCAGAATTTTTGATTGAAAATTATATACTTTTGATTTTAGGTTTAGTTATAATTATTTTTTGAATTTTAAGCTTTAAAAATCACCCAAAAACAAAAATTTATTTTGATAAGTGGATTTTGAGTATTCCTTTATTTTGATGATTAATAAGAAAAAAGATTTTGGCAATTTTTTCTCATACACTTGGAACTTTGCTTCAAAATTGAATTATGATAAATGAAGCTTTAGAAATAACAAAAAATAGTTTAGAAAATAAATATTATGAAAAAAGAATTCAAGAAATAGTTTCAGAATTGACTGAGTGAATTGCACTGAGCGATAGTATGTGAATCAAAAAAATAAAAGATTCTATTGAAGATCCTTATTTCCCTTTAGAACTTGCTTCTATTGTAAAAATCTGAGAACAAACTTGAAAACTTCCAACTCTTTTAGTGAAAATTTCTATAAAATTTAACAAAGAAATTGATGTTATAGTTAAATGACTTTCTACAGCTATTGAGCCAATTGTTATAATTGCAGTTTGAGCTATAGTTTGAGTTATGGTTATGGCAATTTTGCTTCCATTTTTCAATATGGTGAATGTGATATAAATATTTACTTTAGAGAGAATTCATGAATTATCTACTCTTATCATTTTACATAAAAATATTTTCCATATTATTTTTATCAAGCTCCCGTTTCAAAGGGTTTTCTAAAATGTATTTTCTAATTTTTTGTAATTCCTCTTCATTTCTGATAATTCTATCATAATAATTTGGTTGCCAAGCAAAGGATGTCTTGTTTTGAAATTTGTTTATTGTTTTTGTACAAATAGATTTGAAAGATCTTATTATTGTTCATAATTCTCATTTTTTAGGTGAGATATTTGAATAATATTCTTTTGTAAATTTATCATTATCATAGAGATGTTGCATTGCAACATCTCTACCAATATCATCAACAATAAAAATAATAAAATGAACATGATTTGGCATAATCACAAATTCATCTAATTCAACAAATGGAAAATGTTTTGGAATTTCTAAATAATATTTTTCTGCAATTTTTCAAAAATCATTTAAAATGATTTCTCAATCAATAATTTCACCAAAATAATTTTCTCTATCTTTTGTACAAATTGTGATAAAATATCATCAATTTGATGAATAATCAAAATTTTGAAATCTATTTGATTTTGGATTATAAATTTGTTTGAATTTGTTTTCTGGTTGCATAAATTAGATTTAGGTTTTATTTTAAAATATTTATTTGATTATTTGGTTGTTATTTACCTGTAGAGATGTTGCAATGCAACATCTCTACAATTTTCGTGAATGATATTATGTTTTTATCTATTATTTTATGAATAAAATTTTGCAAATTCTTCATCGGTAATCTCTATATTTTCATACTCATTATTATCAATAATAACTAATTTTCAATTTATATATTCAACTCTATGTTTGTTTCAGACTAAAATACAACTAGGAATAATTATATTTTTCACGAAGGGATTATTTTCATATTCTTTTTTTATAAAAAATGCTCATTTGGTTCACTCAATTAACCATTTTTTATTTTTTCATATCCATCAAAACTGTAAATCAATAATACCATATATATATTTTATAGCTTCTAATGTAATTTCTCTTAATTTTTGATTATTTTCAATTTCAACATTAAAATGAATAGCTTTTTTATTTCTTATATCTTTTAGTTTTAAAAATATTTCGGAAACTCAATCATCAAATATTTCCCAATAATCTAATATTTCTATCATTTTTTCCCAATTATCTGATTTAAATTCTAATTTACTATAAACATCTTTATAATATTTTAAATCAGTATCTGATCTAAAATCATTTTTTAATCAATTTACTAGATGATTTAAAATTCTTTCTCATAATGAACACACTCAAGTTAAAGATGGATAATATCATCAAATTATAAAAGATTCCCTAATTTGAAGAAAAAAAGAATTATGAAAATAAATAACTGATAATGGCATACCTCAAAAATCTTTAAAATTATTTAATTTTTGTTCAAAATTTATTTCTCAATATTGTAGTTTTAATCATAAAATAATATCTCTTTGATTATTTAACCAAGATTCTTTAACAATATCTTCCCGTTCATCTAATATATTTATATTTAAGATATTAGCTCTTGTATCAAAATTTCATCAATGTAATCTATATCTTTTCATATTTTTAAAATTACTATTTAAAAATCTCAAACCACTCTTCTCATATCCTCCTTTAACTCTCAAATAAATACTTTCTTTTCTCCATAAAGTTCTATTTCTAATTTATAAGAATGAAGAGCTTGACGAGAAAGAGAGTATTTTTTAAAAACTTCTTCATTTACTTTTTTATCTCAATAAACTTTATCTCAAATAATCGGAAATCAAATAGATGATAAATGAACTCTTATCTGATGAGTTCTTCAAGTTTCAATTTTTATTTCCACTAAAGTATATTTTTCATCTATGTAATCTAAAACTTTTACATAAGAAATAGCAATTTTTCCATTAATTGGATTTTTTGTTGTCATTTTTACTTTATCAATAGGATGCCTTCAAATAAAACTTTCAATTTTAAATTCTTTGTCTTTTATAATTCCAGAAACAATTGCTAAATAATATTTACCTATTTTATCTCTTTTTTTCATGATTTCTTGGAGTTTTAGCATCATAGAATCATTTTTTGCAATCATTATCAATCCTGAAGTATCTTTATCAAGTCTATGAACTATTCCAGGTCTTTCAACTCAACCAATTCAAGCCAAATCTTTTATATGATACAAAAGCGCATTAACTAAAGTTCAACTTTTTCAATCAATTCATGGTGTTGGATGAGTATTCACTCACGCATCTTTATTTATAATTGCAATATTTTCATCTTCATAAACTATTTCCAAAGGAATATTTTCTGGATTTAGTTCTAGTTTTTCAATATTTATTTTTATAATAATTTCATCATGATTCCCAATTTTTAAATTTTTTGAAATGATTTTTCCATTTACTGATACATCTCAAGAGTCTATCATCTTTTGAATATAACTTCTAGAAAAATCACTTAAAAGAGTTGATAAATACATATCAACTCTTTGTTTCTCTTTTAAAAATGTGCAAAAATGAATTATCATACTAATATATATTATTTTTTCAAAAATCTAATAAAGTTAATATATGCCCCTTTCATTTATATAAAAAAACTTTTAAATTCTTTTGTTTATTTTTGATACCTTGAATTAATTCGTTTCAATAATATGTTGGAATATAAAAATCATGTGTAGATAAATGAATTTCTATATCATTTGGTAAATTATCTAAATTACAAATTGGATTTGTTTTTCATATAATTTTATCATAATCATAATATGTTTTATATCATAGTTTAACTGATTTATATGATATTTTCTTTGTAGCAACTCCTTCGTATACACATGCTCAAAGTTTCGAACCTGGAACCACAGCAACTATTTTATTCACATCAAAATTATTTGCCACATAAAATCATAAATATGTTCATAAACTATAACATAGAACATTAAATTTTTTAAAATCTAAAGATTTTAAATCATTAATAATATTTTCTTGAATTTTTAGTGATATATTTGGATCTGGATTAACTAAATTATCTGGAAGCTCATATACAATTCATCTTCAATTTTTTGGTAATAAATTCTTTTTCTTAGCATTCTCAAATGTTACTCTCCAAGGTAAAAAACAAACCCAAATATCTCAATTCAAGTCTCATATTTCATACCTTTTAAGTTTTTCATTATACACTTTCTTTTTAGGAAACTTTGAATATAACAAATCAATTAATCAAAAATCTCTGATATTTTTTACTAAATTCATATCATACTAAAGTCAAAGTGATTTTTTAAGGTCATCTATTTTTTGTTCATCTTGTCACTCTACAGATTTTTTAGCTTGTTCATTTAAATAAATTTGTCCCAAAGTAATCCATTCTTCTTGTTGTTTTTTTAATAGTTTTTTTATGTCTTCTGGATGCTCTCCAGCTAATTCTCTAAATTTTGCTCTTTCTTCAACAAATACTTTTTTTAATTCATCAAATTGAAATTGACTAAGAGTTGGAACAGCATCAACTACTCTTTTTTTCTCTGCTACATTTAGCGAAAGAGAATTTTTCAGTAAATCTAGAAATTCATTTTCATCTACTTCTATTATTGGAAGATGTAATTTTATCAAAGGTAGTATAATTTCATCAACTTGAACATCAGTTAAAACTTGTTCTTCAGCCATATATTTTTTGATTATTTATAAAATATGATTAAATTATAGTTAAATTTTTTTTATTTCAATATTTTCTCTACTTTTTATGTGAGATTTTAAAAGGAAAATTAAAATTATTTTGGAAAATATTTATATATATCTTTTCTATGAAGGAATCTTTCTAAGATTATTTTATCTTTTTCTACACTAAATCATAGTCTATAATCTCATATTCTTAATCTATAAAAACTCTTATATCATTTAAGTTTTTTCAAATTACTTAAATCATTAATACTTTCAGAATTTTTTATCAAGTTTATTTTTTCAAAGACTCTTCTTAAATTATTAGAATCTAGATTTGATAAATCATAATCAAATAATTCTCTATATTCTACTTTCATATGTATTTTTTTTCAAGTAAAGAAATATCATAAGAGTCAGAGAATTTATTTTTTTCCATAATTTTTCATAGAGCATAATCTTCTATTTCTTCAAGAAAATCTATAACTGAATCAAAATTTGTTTTAGAAATTGATAATTTTTCTTTAAATGTTATTGTTGTCATATTTTTTAAATTAAAATAATAAAATTTACTTTTATTATATTAGATTTTAAGGAATTGCAAAAATTTAGTTCCTAATATATTACCTAAAATCCAGCAATTCTAGCCTGTTGAGCTATTTCTTCATCACTTAAAGCACGGTTATAGATTTTTATATCGTCGATGATTCATTTAAATCAGTAGGTCTTTGAATCATTATAATTTCCAATTGTAACTAATGAAAGAGAACTTGCCGGTATTATAGGTAATGTAGTATTCTCTTCTCTAACCATTTTTCAATTTACATATAGAATAATTTTATTTCCATTATATGATCAATGAATAATAGAAAATTTATTTGTATAATTCATTCATGTAATTGCAGCTTTATCATACGTTCATCATGAATTATATTGTGTTATTTGAATATTTCAATAAGTTCATGTATTATTATCCCACATTAATAAAGGTGCTGCAAATCAACCAATTATTCTTCATTGTATAGAATTTCAAACTTCTCTTGAAACAATAGCTGATATTGTATATCAGTTTTTTAACACGTTAGTATAACTCCCAGTATTAAAGGTTGGAATAATAACAGAACCACTTAATGCAAAGTAGTGTCATTTTCAAATAATTCATCAAGTACTAAATGGCAAAACTGTTCCTCCTTTATTCCCATTATTTTCATTTCCACTTAAATCATAAAGTATATTTCAAGTTCAACTCTCCATATCCCAATATCAAACTAAAGAACTATCAAAATCTTTTAGTTTCATATCTTCTTTCTTCTCTACACAATTATTTAAAGTATTTTTTCATCCATCTACTACAAAACAAACTTTTGGATCAAATATTCAACTTCCAGTTACACTACTAGGAACTACTATCAAACTTGGCAAACTTGGATCTATTTTGTAATTTCATTTTACTATTGCTGATTTACTATCTGCATAAACAGTATTTATAATACTTGCAGATAAATTTTCTTTTTCAGTTGCAACTTGATAATAAGAATTATTTCAAAAAACACTATACACATAATTTGTTTTATCTTTTGGATCTAGTGGTATAGCGTTCATAGAAATATTTCTAACAACATTTTCTCAAATAACTCATTGTTTTATAGATGAATTAGTTCATCAAGTATAAGTTGTTGCACTATCTGGTTCTGGATAAGTTCAAGTTTTTATAGTAAAAAGTTCAAGACCTTTTTCTATATTTGTAATAGTTGATATTCTATTTGCATCACGAGCATCTGAAATATATGAACGAAATGATATAAAGGCTATTGTAGCTAGAATTGCTAGAATAGTAATTACTATGATGAGTTCTACTAAGGTAAAACCTGATTTTCTATTTTTGTTAGAGATGTTTTGTCAAAACATCTCTACAGTTTTATTTAATTTTCTCATAAAAAAAGCATTAAAATATAAAATAACTTTAATGCCAAAATAAAACTATTATAATGTTTTAGCAAACAAAAAGGGTAACCTAAAAATACTCTTAAAGTTCGCTAAAACATAAACTTCAGTTTCCTAAAAAACAAAAGAATTGGTAAGTATAGTTAAGTTACCCAATACTGGCTTTTTAGGAAAGCTTTTTTTCAAAAACTTAATGTTTATATTTTAGCACTCACTATTTTATTTACTTTCAAAAATTTGCAAATAAAAAGTAAAACACTAAACTAAAAAAAATATATTTTCTCTACTTTTTATGTCTATTTTTAAAAACTCATGAATTATTCTAAAAATAACTTCTCTAAAAGAAAGTGAATTTTTATTTGATGTTTTTAGTTATGATTTTTGAAAATTGAAACTAAAATCAAAGAAAAATAAACGCGAAAAACTACTAGATGTTTGATATATAATAGATTTTGAAATAAATGTCCAAAAAGAAAACAATATAAATGAAGTAAGAAATATAAAAATAAAAAATGAGTTTGATTACTTATGAAAAGATTATGAAATAATTTTGGAATACTTAAATATTTTAAAAATTGTAGATGAAAAATGTCCTTTAAATATGCCAATATTTGAAATATTTAATATAATAAATGAAGTAAATAAATTTCCTGATATCACAAATGAAAAACTTATTTTTGCTCAAATAAAAATTTATAATATTTTATGAATTTTAAATATAGAAAATAGAGATGAAAAAATTAAGAAAATTTTAAAATATATAAGAAATGAAAATATAAAAAATATTTTAAAATTAAAATGACTGGATTTAAAAAAGAAAGAAATTTTAAAAAATATTTTAGTTTCATATAAAAATTAACAAAAAGCAAGGAATAAATTTAATGGTTTGTTTTGTTTTAAGAGAAAAATATGTTATAATATTCAAAATTAAAAAATAAATAAATAAAAATGAACACAACTTGATTATTGATATTTTTGATACTATTTTTATGAATAATGTTAATAGTATATATTTTGAGAAAAAGGCAAAATTTTAAAAGAACTTTAAGACTTTCTTTTTTGCGTATTACAATGCCGAAAAAAAATTCTGATTTAGATGAAAAACAAGAAACTACTAAAGATTTCAAAGAAATGATTTGATTAATGGAACAATTACTTGCCAGTTTAAATAGTATTTATTCACACAAAATAAAATCACACATTTTATGACAAGATTATATAAGTTTTGAATATGTAGCTCACGGGTGAGATATATATTTTTATCTAGTTTGCCCTAATAATTATAAAGATTTAATTGAAAAACAAATAAATTGATTTTATCCAGATGCTATTATAGAAGAAACTCAAGAAATAAATATTTTCTCATGAAAAAAATATTGGGAATCAACTTATATTAATACAAAAAAAGAATATTTTTATCCAATAAAAACTTACCAAAAACTTGAATCAGACCCAATAAACAATATTACAAATGCTTTTTCAAAACTGGAAGAAGACGAATCGGCTGTTTTACAAATAATTTTAAAACCAGAAGATGATGATTGGCAAGAAGAATGTCAAGATATTTCAAGTAAAATAATGGAGTGAAAAAAAGAAGCATTTTTTAGTTTAAATCCTTTTAAAATGATTGTTTGATTTATAAATATATTTATAAATTTTCAAGAAGAAAAAGATAGTTCTCATAAAAATAAAACTTCTGCATTAACTCAAGATAGAGCAAAAATAGTTGATGAAAAAGCAGAAAAAGTTTGATACAGTTGTGTTATAAGAATTATTACAACTTGAAATTCAAAATCTTGAGTAAAAACTGAACTTGTAAATATATTATCAACTTTTAAACAATTTACTTATCCAGAATTTAACTGATTTAAATATACCCATAGACACAATAATTATAATTTAGTAAAAAACTATATTTATAGATATTTTAAAAAACCTTTTTGGCTGAGAAAAATGATTTTGAATACTGAAGAAATTGCTTCACTATTTCATTTTCCACATATAAAATACAACAAAACTCCAGAAATAAAATGGCAAAATTTCAAAATAGTAAAAGCTCCAACTTCTATTCCAAAAGAGTGACTTGTACTTTGAGACAATATTTATAGATGAGTAAAAAAAGAAATTAAATTAAAAGATGAAGATAGATTTAGACACTTTTATGTAATCGGGCAAACTGGTACATGAAAATCTAGTATTTTACAAGTTATGGCTAGGCAAGATTTGGCAAATGGAAAATGAATTTGTGTAATTGATCCTCACTGAGATTTGATAAAAGATTTAATTCCTTTTATTCCTAGAAGTAGAGCTGATGATGTAATTATTTTTAATCCTGCTGATTTAGAAAGACCTGTTTGAATAAATTTACTAGAAGCATCAAGTGTAGAAGAAAAAGATTTAGTTGCTATGGATGCTATGAATATCATGATAAAACTTTTTGGTAATGAAATATTTGGTCCTCGTATCCAAGATTATTTTAGAAACTGAGTTTTAACTTTGATGGATTATCCAGAATGATGAGCTTTGACTGATATAGTTAGACTTTTTACAGATAATGATTTTCAAAAAGAAAGAATTCGTCATTTAAAAAATCCTATTGTAAAAGCTTGGTGGGAAAAAACTTTTGCTGCAATGTGAGAAAGAGAAAAATGAGAAATAATTCCTTACTTCTCTGCAAAATTTGGTTGATTTATCACAAATACTATGATGAGAAATATTATAGGACAAGTTAAATCAAGTTTTGATATTTCTCAAGCGATGAATTCAAATAAAATAATCCTGGTAAATTTATCAAAATGAATTTTATGAGATATTAACTCTGAACTTCTTTGACTTATAATTGTTTCAAAAATCCAAATCTCAGCGATGAGAAGACAAAATATGACAAAAGAAGAAAGAAAAGATTTTTTCTTATATATAGATGAATTCCAAAACTATATTACTCCAAGTATCGAATCAATTTTATCTGAAGCCAGAAAATATCGTCTTTGACTTATTTTAGCTCACCAATATTTATGACAATTAGAGAAATCTGACGCACTAACTAAATCAAACTTAAATCTAAAATGAGCAATTTTCTGAAACGTTTGAAGTATAATGAGTTATAAAATCGGTCCTGAAGATGGAGAATTTATGGAAAAATATTATGCTCCAATATTTTCTACTCAAGATTTAGTAAATATGGATAAATTCAAAGCTGTTATGAAACTTTCAGTTGATAATCAACCAACAACTCCTTTTTCTATAATTCCTAAAAATCCTTATTTGGAAAAGTGAGATGAAAATATAGCAAAAGCTTTTTATGAACTTTCTCGTTTAAAATACTGAAGAGAAAAAAGTTTTATACAAAAAGAGATTGAATATAGAATAGGGATAATGTAATACTTAGTCACTTTTCCCCCTCACCCCTAGCCCCTCTCCTTTGAAGGAGAGGGGGACAACACATACTACCTC
>CAYOIP010000024.1:0-17362 GCA_964404065.1 uncultured Candidatus Peribacteria bacterium | reverse complement strand
ATTTCAGTGTTGTAGATATGACAAATATGGCTCAAACTGACAAAATTATTGAAATAAAATCTTCAAACTTAAATGAACAATGAGTTCTCACAATTATTTTATCTTTAATTCCTTTTATTTGATTTAGTATAAAAGCAAAATTTGTAAATTATAAAAGTCCCATTATAGAAAATAATGCTAAACTAAACATAATTATCACTTTTTTAATAAGTTCATTTTTTGCATTTTGAGATGAAAGTTTATGACTTTTATTTTGACTTTTTTACTTAATTTTTATTTGATTTTATTCAATTTTACTTATCACAAAACAAAAAATCATTTCTATAAATTTGGAAAAAATACCAACTTTACAGGAAATTTATATATTTGTTTTGAGTTTTTTTGAATATTTAAAAAATTATTTTTCTTGAAAAAAGTTTATATCTTTAAAAGAATTAAATAATTTAAAAAAAGAAGAATTAGCAAAAAAGGCAAATGAAGAAAAAAAGGCTTTGGAATCATTAGAAAAACCAATAATTACAAATGCTTTAGCCTATATTCCATATATAAATTTGATTTCTTTAATTGATATAAATTCAAAAAACAGATTTCACATAATAAATTGATTAATTTTGACAATTTTATCTTTAACTTTTACTTTATTAGATGTAAATAATCTACAAATATTTTTAGTATTTTTGATATTTTTTGGAATCTGATATCTAAAAAAATCTGAATACAAATTCCCATTTTTATTTGATATTTACGCAATGTTTGCTTTTATATTTTCTAAAATATTTTCTTCCTCTAAAAAAGTTGTGCAAATGCAAAAAGTAGAAAATGAAGTAAGTTTTAAGGTTGAATAAAATAAAAAATAATAAAGTCAATTATTTATATTTTGACTTTATTATTTTTTTTATTATTTTTTTCTCTTAAAATTTATTTTTTAACTAGTTTAATATGTTGTCATGAGCTTGGAGTTTTTTAAAATATTGATGGGGTCGGAGAGAAAATAGTCAAACTATTTGAGAAAGAGATAAAAAAATATGACAATATCAAAATTATATAATTGAAAATTTAGAGCTTTATAGAAAATTAATTTCAGAATTAGCTTGAGCAACAAGTGAAATATGAGATATAAAAAATTGAATAAATCAAAGATTAGAAAAATTAAATAAAGTAGTAGATGATATGAAGCACTCAGTTATGCTTATTTTAAGATTATCTGATTCATCTAAATGACCTTGAGTAATCATAGGTGAAGCTATAAATTCACTACAAAATTCAACAAGTATGTGATGATCTATAATAGATGCAAATAGAGGTTTAGTTAAAGAAATAACTTGATTAAATGAAGAAATTGATATACACAATACTTGAACTAAAGATGTAATGAAATCTATATCTTGAATATGAGATATAGCAAAACAAACAAATTTACTTGCCTTAAATGCCGCTATAGAAGCAGCAAGAGCATGAGAGACTTGAAGATGATTTGCCGTTGTTGCTGATGAAGTTAGAAAATTAGCTGATAATTCAAATAAAACAGCTGATGATTCTAAACAAATATTAGAAAAATTAATAAAAGAAACTCAAAGATTAAGAGAAATTATAAAAGGTATAGCTGATAAAGCTAATGATTCAGAGCAAGTTATAAATTGAGTTACTAGTTCAATAAAATGATGACTTAATGCTGTTGAAAATGCCAAAGAATGATTGGAGGTAGTTTCTGAATCTGTATCTATAGTATCTTTTCAATTAGAATGAATAATGGAAGAATTATCAAATACTGCTTTAGAATTAAAAGATTCTGATGAAAAATTATCTCGCGCATATAAACATTTAGATGAAGTATTAAAAATATGTGAACAATCTATGCAATTAGCATATAATAACTGAATAGAAACTCAAGATACACCTATATTTAATTTAGTAAAAGAAAAAGCTTTAGAATTATCGGAAGCTTTCACTAATGGAATAAAATCATGAAAAATAAGTGAAAAAGATTTATTTGATAATAATTTTAAACCAATTCCTAATACAAATCCTCAACAATTTTTAACACGTTTTACAGCTTTTACAGATAGTATTTGTCCTAACATACAAGAATGAGTTTTACCAACTAATTCTCGTATAAGATTTTGTGCTGCAGCTTATAAAATAGATTGATACATACCTACTCATAATAAAAAAGTTTCCGATAAACAAAAGCCTCCTAAAATAATTGATGGTAAAGCTATTTGGGATAAAAAAGATGAGGAACGGAATGATGCCAATTGTCGTAATAGAAGAAATTTTAAAGATCGTGTTTGACTTGCAGCTGCTCAAAATACTAAAGAAAGTGTTCTTATACAAATATATATTCGTGAAATATGAGGTAAAAAAGTCCCTATGGTTGATATTTCTTCACCTATATTTGTAAATATTTGATGAAAAAATATTCATTGGTGATGACTTAGAATATGATTTACTCTATAAATACTTTTATCAAATACAAAATTGCTAAATGAATTGGATAAAATCCATATTTAAAATAAAAATTTAGTTTGAAATCATATTTTTGTAATGATGTCCAGTAAAGCAAAAATAAAGCAAAGATTGAGTAAATTTGATAATGATAAATAAGTTTTAAATTTTCATAATCAATGTTATAAAATAACAAAGTCAATACAGTAAAATAAATTATTGACTTTTTTTGTTGCCAAAATATATGAAGCAAAATAATTGTTAAAATTCAGTAAATTGAATAATCAAAATTTAATATTTGTGAAATATAAAATAAAATTCATATAAAAAATATTTTTAAATAATTTTTAATTTTTGTATTTTCAATTATTTCAATTGAAAAAAGTCAAAAAAGCAATGTGAAACAAACATTATAAATCTCATTTCAAAAAAGAAAAATGAGAGGAATTTGTGAAATAATGGCTAATATAAAAATCCTTTTTGCATATTTTTCTCTGTTTCTTGTCAATTTATATCACCTCACAATTCCCCACGCAAAAAGTGGGAAAGCAAGTCTTCATATAATTCTCCATATTTCTTCAGTTGGAAAAAATATCAAACCAACATGGTCTATAAGCATAGTTATGAAAGCAATTATTGTGATCATAATTTAGTTTTGGCAAATAAAAAATCAAACTACAATAGGAGCGACTTGAGTGCGTAAAATATGACTTCATAAATTCACCTTTTTACATCAATTTTTTATAAATTCATCATTTTCTTTTGGTGAAAAACCTCATTCTGGTCAGATAAATATATTTATATTTTGAGTTATATCCAAGTTCAAATCTTTCAACTTTATAGCATTATTCAAATCTGTATGAAAAAATATTTTTTCTCAAGTGATTTTAGTAAAATCTAATTTTTCTAAAAAATTTATTTTTGGAATTATATTTCTGTTTGAAAGTTCGCTTGATTCTATGATAATCTTTTTAAATCTTTCAATTTTATTTTCTGTTAATTTTAAATCTTGAGAGCGTTCTGAACGAAAAAAGTTAAATTCACTAAATCAAACTTGAGTTCAAGAATTTATAATTTCCTCTATTTTATCAATTTTATTTGGTAATGCTTGAAATAACACAAGTTTTTTTTCTTCAGACTCTTTTACAGTCTTTTCAACCAAAGAAAATATGATGTGTTTTTTATCAATTGAATTGATTTTATATTTATAATCAAAAAAAGTTTGTCAGTCAAAAAACAAAACTTCATCAGAAATCTTACTTCTCAAAACTTTTGTTAATTGGAAAATTATTTCACTATCATTTAAAATAATTTCTTTTTGTCACAATAAATCCGTTTGTATGAAAAATCTTTGCATAAAGTTTTATTTAATTTTATATTGACAATAATATTAAAAGATTATTATTAAACAAATTTATTTTATAATTTTTAAAATATGTGAATTTTATGAGATATTTTAGAATGAGATATAGAATGAACTAAAGATGATATTAGATTATTCATGAAAAAATTAAAATCTATTAAAGATTGGTGTACTAAAACTATATCTAATTTAATAAAATAAAAAAAGACAAAAATTTTTGTCTTTTTTTATTACCTTGGCATTCAGTAAAAATCTAATCCTTTTGAATCAACCATAGATTTTGTTATAAAATTTTTCTTTTTTCCAGTTTTAAAAAATCATCTTTCATCTAAAATCCCTTGTTCAATAAGTGATTCAACATTTTTAGTTCAAAGTTTTTTCTTTGGAAAATTTTGTTTATTTTCAAAATAATGAATTCTAGATTTATAAGATTGATTTTTTCTAGTTTGTGGATTTTCATTTCCGATATACACTTGGTATGCTGCTTTTTTGTTTTTCGCTAATTTTCTTGCTGCAGCTTGTTTTTTTACGACTCTTGAAGATAGTCCATGCGAATTTGCCATAATTCTTTTCTAAATTAATAAAATTAAAATTTTGCAGTAGTATATGAAAAAAATTAATTATTTCAAGTTTTTATTTTGAGCTTGAATTATTCAAGCAACTCTTTTAACAAAATTATCAACATTTTCTTGTGAAAAAATTATTCAAGATACTCTTTTTAATTCTTCATATTGAAAATATAAAAGAGATTCTAAATAAGACTTAAAAGTTTTTTCATCATCATCTGAAATCCCTTTAAAATCTCATGAAATAGACTTAATGTATAGTTCTATAGAGTTTCTCAAAGATTGTAAAACTTCTCAACTATTTTGATCTAGTAGATTTTCAATTCATTCTATTTTTCATAGTGAATCATGTCTAACTTCAAAAGTTTCCCCAGATAATTTTAAATCTAAATCAGGAAATACTTCCTTAACTTTATCATAATTTATTTCTCAATTTTTTATAAAATAACCATAAAATCTTTCAAAGCCTGAACTTAAAAATATTTTTAATAATAATATACGACAAACTATAACTTTTAATTTAAAGTTTGTATCATTTTCATATTTTTCGTTAAATTCTTTTTGCATTCCTGCATATTCTTGGATTGCATCTGTTGTAGTTTTCATATTAAGATTTTAATAAATAAATTTCTAATTGTCCATTATTATTTTTGAGTATTTTCATTTTGACTTGATTTCATACTTCTATAACTTTTTCTCCAGAAATATTTTTTAAATCATTTTCACTCAAAACTTTTTTAATTTGTTTAAATAATCCTTCAAAATCAAATCATTCCTGCATAATCATTTCTCAAATTCCATCTACATAAACTTGTGTATTATTTGGAACATTTCAAATCCTATTTTCTCTTGATAATTGTCATCATATTTCTTCTTCTAACAATTTACTTACTTTTGTCATTTTGTCAAGATTTGATGTTGCAGTTTTTACATCGGTTGTTCAGTCAAAACTATATGAAACCATTCTTGATTTTAAATTTGAACTTTCAAGCATATCAGATAAATTTCAGGTTATTTGGGATAAAGTCTCACTTCAATTTGGGATAAATAATTCTATTTCATCTCAACCTATTCTATAAACAGCTTCTTTATATTTCTTTTTTATTTTTTCTTGGAATTTTATAAATTTATCCGTAACAGCTTTTCAAGCTTCTTGATACAATAATGCTTTTCTGGATTCACAAACTTCTTTTGTAATTCTTCAAGAATTAAATTCATCTTCAAGTGCAATAAGCTTCCTTGCTAAATTTCTAAAATCTAGAATATTTTCTATTCACATATCTTTTATGTCAATTGAAAATAAATGTCCTTTTTTTCATGTAATAGTTTCTAGAAAAGCTTGTTTTGTTAATCATCATTTATTGGTTTCAAGCAAATCTTTTATATCAACTACTCAATTATGAAACCTTTCATTTATCTCTCTTGCTCTTACAAACTCTTCGCTTTTTGCGTCAATTTTTCATCTAATTGGTGATATATAATCCAGCGAATTATTTAAAAGTCAGAAATATTGTTTAATTTTTGAAACTAAGCTTCAAGGTTCTATTTCTTCTGGATATTTTCTAACATACTTCAAAAGTTCTGTTGAAATTCAATATTCTCAAGAATTGTTAAAAACTATGTTATACGGATTTCATCTAAAGTGAAATTGTTGTCAGTTAAATTCTTCAATAATTTCAGCTTCTAATTCAAAAACCTGACGTAAATTTCTCATATTTTCAACTTCATCATAAGTCTTTTGTATTATTTCAACAGTTCTCTCTAAAGGTTTTGATGATATTTCTCATTTTCTCATAGTATCAAGTCTAGCAATTGGATCTGATGATTCTGGAATAACTTCAACTGAATATGAAAAATCAAAATATTTTCTAATTGTCTGTTCTGTTTCTAATGCTTTATCAGCAACTAATTTATCAAATTCAGATGAATTTATTGAAATATGTATTTTTCATTCTTCAATTTGCTTTTCAATTATTTTTCTAGCGTTTTGTATTATTTCAACTTCTAAAGAACTTATTACTTTCTCAATTATATCATCTTTATTTTCTCAAGTGAATAATCTCTGCATAAAATTTTTATCTTTAGAAACAAATGCTGAAACTTTATAATTATCTTGTACTGTTCTTGTTTGGTGAGTTTTATCATCATTTTTTTGAATATTTTGTCTTAAAATTTCTTTAAATTTATCTGAGAGCTTATCCATAAACTCTTGTCCGGCAACCTCATTTATTTGCTTTGTTCAAGCAGTATTTATAGTGTGAAGACTATCTCCAGAAACAAGTCTATATACTTCAACTAAAGGAAAGTTTTGTGTTAGCACATGGTTAATTCTTGCTTTTTGATCATGTGATAAATCTGAGATGTCAAGTTGTTTAACTTTACTTTCAACCAAAAATTTTATTAATTCTATATCATTCATCCCAGAAATAATTTTTTCTTCTAGTTTTAAAAGTTTTTGTCATTCTTTTAACCTTTCTGCATTAGCTCAAAATTGTCCAGTTAAATATCAAATTCAAGCTCAAAATACTGCGTCATCAACTTTTGAAATAACATCTGAAACTTTTCATATTTTATTTGAAGCTTTTTTTAGAGTATTTCTTGTAGTTCTTGAAGTTGTTTCTCAAGATATTCTTGCTTCCCTTCAAGCTCTTTTAGCTGATTTAACTGCTTTTTCCCTAGCAAAATTTACTCAAGATCTAGCAATAGATAATCATATAACTGATAATCAAATAGATGAAATAAATTTTGCTAAATCTCATTGTTTTCCACTTTGCATCATAGAAGCAAGAGTTTTCAACATTTCAATTCATTTTTCTCAAAAAAGCTCAACTAGTCAAAGTGAGGGGTTTTCTCTAACTAATTCTTCTAGTTTTATTTCATTTTCTATTCTTGATTTTTCATCTAAATTGTCTTTTGATGTTTGAGTTCTATATATAGTATAACGTGGAATTAATATGATTCAAGCAGGAATATTTAATATAAATCTCAAAATGTCTTCTACTCAATTTCAAATTTCTTTTGTTAAAAGTATAGTTAATTCTCATAAACTTTCTTTAGAAGTTATATCAAATCTTTTTTCTTCCATTTCCTTTAATAATTGAGTATTTCAAGCTTTTAGCATCAAACTTTCTAAATAATTTTTATCTTGTTTTTTCCAATTTCAAAAATTTAATTTTCAAGCTAAATATGTATCAATTCATGATTTAGAGTTTGATTCTTCATAAACTCTAGAAAATCTCTCAACTCAAGATAAAGTTATTATTTGTGAAATAGCTTGCCCAATAGTTTGTCCATATTCATTCTCTTCTTCTTCATCAATTTGAGAATTAGAGTCAAAATCAAATTTCTGGACATCAAATTTTGCCAAATTTTTTGTTAATTTTCAGTCAAATGTTGAAAGTATAAATCCTCTTATTTCTTTTTTTAGTTCTTCTTTTTGAGTCAAGTATTTTGCTTCTATTCAAGCTAATTTTATTACATAAGAAACCATATGTTCCATTTTTTCTTCTGAAACATTTCACTTTTTTAATTCCTCAAGCATTTGATTTAGATTTTCATATGTTTGAGAATTATTGTTTTTCAAAGAATTTTGCGACTCTCTTTGTCTTTGTTTCTCTATTGTCATAAAATAAAAAATATGGTAAACTTTTGCTTTATTTTATCATATTTATCTTACTTTTGCAAAAATCTTGATTTTTTATATAATCCAAAAAATATTCCTAACAAATTTTTATGAAACTACACTATTTATGACATTCAGAATTTCTAGTTGAAATGAAAAATTCTTCTTGAGAAACTGTTAAAATATTATCTGATGCTTGGCTTTCTGATTATGCTTTTTGAGATATGATGGCAAGATATCCAAAAATTGAAATAGATTTTGAGAAAATGTGAATTGATGCTATTTTTATCAGTCATTCACATTGTGATCATCTTGACCCATACACTCTTATAAAAATTTACGAAACTCAAAAACCAAGACCTCTTTTATTAATCCCTGAAACTTTAATTTTTTTAGTACCACTTTTTGAAAAATATCTTCCAAAACAAAAAATTGAAATACTGAAATCTTGAGTTACTTTTAATTTAAAATGAATTGATATAACAGGAATAATTTTTGAAAATGATTATCTAACAAATGAGGATGATGTGATGACTCTTGCAATTTCAAATGATACAGAACTTATTTATACTGATGTAGATACAGTTCCTCCAGAAAGAGAAGATGTTATAAATATGCTTTATGATTTATTTACTGCAAAAAACTACGAACAAGCGCTTTATCTAAGCACAAGAAATGAACTTCCAGGAAATTTCAAAATCGTTGAAGCAAGAAGTATAGAGGAAAGAAAAAATATTTTAAAGCAATATTTGGAGCAAAGAATTGAAGAAATAGAATACAATTATTTCCGTTTTGAAGAAGATTTTGTTGAGTGTAGCGATATTCAGGAGCTTCCTTATTTTATGAAATGAGTTATCGGACAATGAATAGTTCATCCAAATCCTGAATTTTTAGCTTTAAGAATTTTAAAACTAGATGAAGAAGCAAAACTTGAAAAAACTGCATCAAAAAAATATGGTAGAAACTTCCCTATTACGCATTTTGAACCAGGAAAAACTTATACAATAGAATGAAGAAAATTTGAAATAACTTGAAATATTCCATTTTTAAAAAATATTGAAATGCCAAATCCTGAAACAAATCTTGACTTAAATGCTTTTAAAGAAGATAAAGTTGGGCCACTGGACAATAGAAAATGAAACTTCAAAGCTCAGGAACAAAAGATTTTAGAAATGTTAAATAATAAATTTCTTCCTTATCGGATGGCTAACTCTGAAGATAATTTAAAAAATGCTATTTTAACTTCAAAAAATCATAAATATGTTGTAAAAATTAGATACTGAAACGTGGAAGAATATTTTGAAAGAAATTATTTTTTCTCATTTTGAAGCATAAAATTTGAAGAAGAAAGATGAAAACATGAAGATTATAACGAAGATTATTGGGCAAATGATTTAGAGGATTTTTTAGAAGGAACTCAAGAACTTTACTCAAATTTTTGGCATAAATTAAACCCTAAAAAAACTTATAGAGTTTGGACTATGCTTTGAGCAAATTTTATAAACAATGATATTTTATACAAAAAATTCGCTCTTCATTTTAAAAGAGCAAGTTTAGGGAAAGATGCCCAAAGTTTTGTGGAAAGGTATATAAAATAATTATCTTATTCAAAAAGACTCCTCTTGCCATCTTAAAGTCCTAGAAATTTCAGAATGTATCTCTTGAAGATGTATGGAAACATATTTATGCAAATTATTCATTTCTCTAAGAGCTATAATCAAGACCACTGCTTTTGTAACTTTCTGAATAATTCAAACCGTTTTTGCTTTTGATTTAAATCTTTGAAATTCTTCAAAACTATCTAAAAGTTCATCACATTTTCTACTTACATTTTCAATTTCTACTAAAAGTTTTTCTTTTATTTTATAATCCTTTACTTCGTTTAAAACTCATTTTGCTTTTTTCAAGTATAATTTTGCCAATTTTGAAGATCACAAAAAACTGAATTCACCTAAATGAATTCTTGAAATATCTGTTACTCACTCGGTTATAAATCTATCTGTTTCCATATTTTAATAATTTAATAGGAAAAAATTTTAATATATTTTTTTACTTTTTCAAGTCAAATTCAAGAAAAAACTCTCCAATTGGAGAGTTTTTTCTTGAATTTGACTAAAATTTTATTTTGTAAGCTCTGTAACTTTGGCATCAATTTGAGCTTTATAAGCTTCAATAACTGCTTTTTTAATAGATTCTTTATTACTTTCAACTTTTAAATCTTTAACTTGAACTATATAAGATTTTTTACTATCATAACTATCAAATCATGATGGATTAACATTGAAACCAATTTTATAAGAAGCTTTTTCTCATTCTAATTTTAGTCCTGAAGTTAAATCAAAGAAAGTTTTATCATTTTCTTTAACTTTTAATTTTTCAAGTTCTGGTTTTACTTTTTCTTTAAATTCAACTTTTTCTTCATGTGAATCAAGTTTTCCACTTAATTCTTTTACCTTTAAATCAACATAATCATTTATTTCTTTTGGAGAAATTTCTATTTTTCCAACGGCATCAACAAAATCTGATTTTTCTTTAGCTAATCTTTCTTCTGCTAATCTTTTTTTATCAGCCTCAGTTTTAGCTTGTTTTTCTTTTTCTTCATCTGCCTTTCTTTTAGCTTCCGAAGCTTTTTCTTTATTATTTGCTTCTTCAGATTCTAAAGATGATTTTACTTTTTCTAATCTAGAAATAACAGTTTCTCATAATTTTACTAAATCTTGTCATTTTTCTAATTTTCCATCTTTTATTCCAGGAACTTTTTTAATAATTTTTCTATCTTGTAAATCTTTGATTAAAGCTGTTAATTCTTGCTCTTCACCAGACTCAATTCAATTATCAATAATTTTTCTAATTGCTTCAATTGATTTTGCAATATCAGTAGAAGTTAAAGTTTCTTTTCAGCTTGCTACTGCTTCCACAGCTCTAGCTAAAGCTTCTACTTCTTGAACAGCTATTCTTTCACCTTCTGCTAGTTTTTCAGCTTCAGGTTCTTTTGATTTATCTTCACTAAACATTCATCAAATTTTTGAAAAAATTGATTTATCATCTCATTTGCTTGAACTAATTCTTGCAACAATTATTTCATCAGTTGGATCTGCCATACCTAATTTTTGTTGAACATCTTTAGGAAGTTTTGCCCAAGCTATAGCTTTTTCAGAACCTTCTGGCCATGGATTTTTGATAGCTTCTTCCTTTGGTTTCTCTGCTGGTTTTGCTGATTTTTTATCTTCTGCTGGTAATCATGCTTGTTCTCTAGCTAATCTAATCATTCTATCTCTATCACTTTCCTTTTCTTCTTTTTTATCTTCTTTCAATCCCATTTTTGTTAAAGTTTTATCTCAAACTTTTCAATCTTTTGTTAATTTATTAGTTTCTTGAAACTTCTCAACAGCTTTAACAAAAGCTTCATCAACTTTTCAAGTTTGTTCTAATTTTAACAATCATTGAACTGCTTTTACTTGTTTTTCAGTTAAATGTTTTTTATTATATGTAATTGCATCAGCTATTTTTTCAGCTTCAGTTTTTTCTTTTTTTTCAACTTTTGGTTTTGCTGGTCTTTCAGTTTTTGGTTTTGCTTTTCCTAAGTCTTTACACTCTGTAAATAAATCTTTTAAAGAACATTTTGTATCTTCTGATATCATTCTTTCATTTACCTTTAGCCATTCATCAATTTTAGCTTTTTCTTGATCAAATACTCTAAATAAAGCATCTATTTCTTCTTTAGAAATTTCTCAATTACTTGCTATAAGTTTTTTAGCCGCATTTAAAAGAGCTTCTCTAGAAACATTTTTATTATTTTCTAAAACTCACTTATAACTATCAATTGATATAACAGCTTGATTATTTTCTATTCCCATATTTTTAAAATTAAAATATAAAATTTATTTTTATTTTTTTAAAATAACAGACTCATTTTATCATATAAAAAAAAATATGTCAAAAATTTGACATATTTTAAGCAGCTTTTCTATATTTATCTCCATTAGCTTGTGTATCAAGTTTTTCTTGAGTTGCAACAATAGCTTTTTTTGCTTTATCACGTAACTTTTCAAGTTGTGGTATCATATTAAACGACTCTATTCTTTGTAAAAGTAGCGCATTCATTTCTTGAGATGATTTTTCATTTAATTTCATCAATTTTGGCAATATAGAATTATTATAAATTCAATTATTTGCTTGTATATTTTTTAGATTTTCAGTATTTTTAGCAAATCCTATAAACATTTTATCATCAAGTCATATTACTTTTTTACTTACAATTTTTCTATGAGCTTCAACTTGACCTGAATAAAATGCTTCAAAATCTTCTACACCAGATATGGTTGAAATAAGATTTTGTTTTGCTTCTTTAGACAATCAAGTAAATTCTCATTTTTCAAGTTCTGCAATTAATTTTCATCTATAATGCTCAGTTGCTACTTGAGAAACATTTCAAACTTTTACTCAACTTGTTAGAATAATTCATGATTTTGTAGTATCAATATTTGAAGATTTTAATTCTGTATCTAATCTTAAATTAATTCATTCATCATTTGCTGCTTGATTTGGGAGATAAACTTCAGTTTGTGACGTTTCAATTTTTTGTTGCTCTATTAAATTCACTACCGTTTCAGGAACTTCTAATTTTGCTAATAAACCTGGTTGTTCAACTCTCTTTGGTGTTTCAATGTGCAAAGTTTCTGGATTTGTAAAAGCAATATTATTATTTCAAGGTTTTGAATATACTGAATCAACTATATGCATATAATCAAAAACTGAAACTCTTCATATTTGATCTGTAATTTTTTTTGTTCTTTTATAAAAATACTCTACAGGATTTTCTTTTTGTAATGCTCTTTTTGCAACTTTTTCTACTCATCATATTCACATATAATGCCCTGCTGCAAGTATTTTATGTAATTCAACTCAATATTCCATTAATCATGTAATATAACTACTATTTAATGCATAATTATAATTTCTATCAGTTAATTTTACCATTAACTCTTCTTGTAATTTAGGAGATTTTTTAAATCTTAAAATATCTTCTTCTGAAACTATTCAAAAAGATGCTAAAGTTTCTCTAGTAAATTGAGTAAATCAAAAAGCTATTTCTTCAAATTTTATATTATATTTATCTTTTAAATGTGAAGTATCAACACTATAATCTCACCCGGAACTCTCTATTCAAGTTATTCATTTTAAAAAACTTTCATAATCAAGCTTATCTTGAAAACTAACTTGTTTTCTTATTTCATATTTTGGAATTTCTTTTTTAGCTTGTTGAGTTTGTGATTTTTTTTGAAACATTTTCGTTAATCTTTGAGCTTCTTCTTCACTTCTTGCTAAAATATAATCTTTTCAAGCTGTTAAATCTTTTCTTGGATCTAAAACTCTTTTTCAACTTCATTTTTCTACTAGCAAATTCCAACCTTCAAGTTTTCAAAAAGATCTTAACATAAAACTAGAAACACTATCTCAAGTCACCGCTTTTGCGATTTGTAGTTTTTCTTGCTTTTGTGGAGCAACAGAAATAATATCAGTAGTTATTTGATTAGATTGTGGATTTTCATCAACATTTCCAAAACTAGGTGATGAATGCAATGCAGCTGAAAGTCATAGTGCAATAAAAAGTTTTTTATTAAAAAATCCTCTAGTGCTATCTAAAATTGTAGAATTCAAAGCTCAATTTGAATAATTACTACTTCATAAAGTTACTAATGACATAAAAAAAAGATTATAAAATTAATAATAGTAATTATTTATAATCTTTTTTTTATCGTTGTCAATATTTTTTATGATCAAATTTCTTTTTTCAGTTTATCTAATTTAATATTGTCGCTATTATTATCATTAAACAAACTATTAAAACTATCTTGAGAATTATTAGTGTTTCTAATGTTTGATTGAAGTTTTAAATATTGGTTAATTTTCTGTATTTTTTCAAAAGCAACTTTTACATCATTAAACTCAAATTCTCTTCAATTTTCAAAAACACTTGTTGAAAATTTTATTTTTCAGTTTTTTTCAAAATTTATTAAACTATTATCTCAAAGTCAAATCATATCTAATTCATATTTTCAATCACCTAAAAATTTTGGTGAAAATCATTTTTCTTTTAATCAAGATAAAAGTTGATATTTTAAAATATCTTTATCATCAAATGACTTTTCTCTTAAAAAAACTTCATCTTTAGATATTTTTTCCCCGTCAATCGTAGTAAAAGTTCAATTATCATATCAAGTTATATATCAAACTTGAGATAAAAATAAATAAGATTTTACAACTTCTGGATTATCTTTATTTTCCTTAAAAACACTAACTGCATCATTTTGTGATAAAGAATATTTTTTTAGAAATTGAGTTCATCTATAAAGTCAAATTCAGGTTCAAACAGCTCAAAGTAAAAGTCAAATTCAGGTTCTAAATGAAAAAGCCAAAACTCATCATAAAGTCATTCATCCAGTAAATCAAATATCTTCTAAAACTCTCCTTGTCTCATTTCTATCATAATTTTTAACAAAATTAGTAAAATCTTTAATTAAAACTTTTTGTGAAAACATTTTTCAATCACTTTGTCATGTTATAATTACATCATTTCAATCAAGTTTTATATACAAATCACTTCAAGTTATATCAAGATCAAGCATAACTTGTCAATCTGGGATAAAAGAAATACTTCCATCTTTTATATCCAAAGTTTTTGCTAAATCCAAAAGTTTTTGAGCTTGTTCCCATCTTTTTTCTGAAATTCATTCTGGCTTTTTAGGATTTTTTAAATCCATAGAATATTTTTCTCACTCATTAAAAGCTACAAAATCACTAACTCAAGAAAAAAGAGCTTCTTTATCAGCTTTTGAAATATCTAGGTGATATTTAGTTATATCTTGCAAAAATTTTTTGAAGTTTTCTGCTTCAAAATCTTCTCAAAATTGAGCTTTTAAATCCACTAATTGATCTGAAGAAAATGAAACAATTTCCCTTGTAGTAAAATCAAATTTTTTCAATAAATCCATAGCTTCCTCAGGTTCTATTGTGTTATTTCTCAAATATTTTTTTAGAAGTTCTTTAAAATTTTCTTGTTGATTTTGTGGATTTTGTTTTTGTATTTCTGACATAATTTTATTTTAAAATATAAATTCTAAAAAATTTTATCATATTTTTGCATTAAAATCAAAAAAATGCCAGTTTTGGCATTTTAGTAATAATTAACAACACTTTCTTCCCTATTTAAAGCTTTTATTTCTATCAAATTTGTTGCTAAATCTTTTATTTCTTCCAAGTGAGAAATGAGAATTATTTGCGAAAATTTATTTTCTAGTTTTTTTAGGTTTATTAAAATATTTTGTTGTCTTTCTTTGTCTTGACTAGCAAGCACTTCATCTAAAACTAAAAAATTTATAGGATTTCATTTTGAACTTGTTAAGTTTTGCCCAAGACTTAATCTCAAACATAGATTTGCCAAATCTCTTTCTCATCCAGAATATAAATCTAAATTTTTTCCATCAATTAATATGTTATAATCTTCATCTAAAGAAATTTCAAAGTATTTTCCGTCAGTAATTATAGAAAAATATTCTGAAGCTAAATCTTCAATTCTTGGTTTTAAATAGCCTAAAAGATAAATAATATAATCTGACATTATTTGTTTTTTTAAACTCAAATTATCTATTTCTATAACAAAATTATCTATTTGTTTTTTATCATCTTTAAAATCTGAAAGTTTCTTTTCTAGATTTTTTAAGTTAAATTCTAGAGTTAAAATATTTTGTTTAATATCATTTAATTCTTTTTGTTTAGAATTTATATTTGAATTTATTTCATAAAAAACTACTTTTATTTTTTCATAATTTTCACTATTATAGTCTATTTTTTTAAGATTTTCTTCTAAAACACTCAACTCTTTTTTATTTTTCTCTATATTTGAATTATTTTCTAAAATATTTTTTTCTAGATTTAGTTTATTTTCATTTGATTTTATAAACTCTTTTTCCTCATTTTTTAGGCTTTCTAAAAGTGCTTTTACTTCAGAAATTTCTTTTTCTAAATTTTCTAATTCATTTGAAATCTTTAAATATTCTCAGTTTTTTAAATCTAATCAAATTTTAATTTTTTCATCTAATTTTTGTTTTAAAATTTCACTTAATTTTGGAAAATAATCTCAAAGTGGCCTTTTACAAGTCGGACAATCAGCTTCATTTTTTAGTTTTTGCAATTCTTGAAATTCATTTTGCAAAACCTTAACTTCATCTCTTAAAAATTTTATTTTATTTTCTAATTCTATTTTTAGTTTTAAAACTTTCTCTCTATTTTGAGTTAATTTCTCTAGTTTTTCTTCTTCTTGCTTTAATTTTTTTAAAAAATCATCTCAAAATTTTTTCTCTAAAACTGTAATCTTTTCTTTTAATAAAGCTAAATCAGAAATATTTTTCTCATTTTGTTTTGTAAAAAACTCTCCCCTACTTTTAAGAGAATTTATTTGACTAGAAATATTTAAAAAATCAGTTCTTTTTTTATCTTCTCTATCAAAATCTCACTTTATCCCTAAAAAATTTTTATTTAATATTTCAAGTTCTTCTTGTTTTAATTTCAAAGTTTTTTCTAATTCTAACTTTTTTTCTCAAATTTCTTTTTTTTCTTTTTTTATACTTTCCTCATCAAAATCTGAAACTTTCTTTTTATATATTTCAAGCAAAGTCTTTTTTTCTCTTTCTTCATCTTTAAAATCTTTTATAATATTTTCTATTTTATCAAGTCCTAAAACTTTATTTATAAGCTCTTTTCTATCAGATAATGAACCAGATAAAACTTCTAAATCCTTTTGTCTTGCAAAAACACTTCTTAAAAAAGTTTCTTTATTTACTCAAAGAAGTTCGCTTATATAATTTGTAATCTCATCTCCTCATGTTACCTCAAGTCATTCAGGTCAAAAAAGTGTATCTTTATTTTCTTCTATAAAATCTGAAGCAAATTTTTTTATTCAAGCATCAATTATTCTCACAATGCGATAATTTCACATTCAGTATTGAAAATTTAGCTCAATTTTTGATGGTTCTCTGTCAGTTAAAAAATAACTTTTTAAAAAGTCTCTATTTACTCTAACAAAATCTTTACTACTCGGTCCAAAAAGTGCATATCAAATCGCATCTAAAATAGATGATTTTCAAGCTCAGTTTTTTCAAAAAATTAAAGAGAAATCATCTCTAAAGTTGATTTCTTCTTGTCTAAATCTGCGATAATGTAGGAGTTTTAAGCTTAAAAGTTTCATTTATAAAATTTAATTTTATTTTTTTTATTATATATCTTTCTCTTAAAAATCAAAAAAAACTCTTATTTTGAACTGTCCCCTGAAAAGTGGAATGGAAATAAAAACCCATTTCACTTTTT
>CAYOIP010000023.1:6435-17801 GCA_964404065.1 uncultured Candidatus Peribacteria bacterium | reverse complement strand
TCACATTTCTAGTTTCAATAATTTTATCTTTTTTTGTGATTTTGCTCACAAAAAAACTTTTTATAAAATTAAACATTCTAGACAATCCAAAGAAATATGGACATGATAGATCTCCAATTCCACATAGTATGGGAGTTATTTTTGTATTTTTATTCTTTGTATTAACTTTCTTTTTAGTTCCACATAATGCAAAACTTTATCTTATTTGGATTTTCTGATTTTTGATAACTTTTGTGAGTTTTATAGATGATTTTTTCTTTTTAAGCCCAAAATTAAGACTTTTTATTCAGATAGTTATTGCATCTATTATATGAATAACTTCAATAAAAGTTGGTTATATAAGCAATATTTTTGGCTGAGTTATAGATTTAGATAAATTTTTTATAGAAATATTAAATTATAAAATTTATATTATTTCCCTTGTATTTACCATAATTTGGTATGTTTTTATTTTTAATTCGCTAAATTGGACCGATTGAATAGTTGGAAATACTGCCGGGTTGTCTATAATATCATTTTTAATAATTTTTCTTTTATGAGTAAAACTTTATTTAACGGATAATTATTCTTGATGAATAGAAAATGCAAAATTTATTATGAGTCTGTCTATAATCTTAATCTGAATTATAATTCCTTTTTGGTTTTTCAATGTTAGAGAAAAATTTCTTATGTGAGATAGTTGAACTATGTTTCTTGGGTTTATGTTAGCAAGTTTGGCAATTATTTCATGAGGAAAAATAGCAACAGTTTTAGTTGTATTTGGAATCTACATAGTTGATGCAATTTATGTGATTTTAAATAGAATTAGAAACAAAAAAAGCCCTTTTTCTTGAGATAAAACTCATCTTCATTATAGACTACTAGATTTATGAATGTCTAAGATGCAAGTTTTAACTTTTTTATATTTCTTTTCATTTATGTTTTGAATTTCATCACTTTTTTTAGATAAATTTTGAAAAATAATTATGTTTGTATTTATAATATTTTTTGTTATATTTAGTCCAAAAATATTTTCTATATTTTTAAAAAATGAAAAAAAATAAATTTTGATTTACTTTTATAGAACTTGTAGTTGTAATATCAATTTTACTGCTTATTTCTGGTTATACAATTACAAGCTTTTCAAAAAATCTTGATAGTCAATCACTTTTATCAGAGGTAAATTTGATAAATATAAAAACTTCTTGATTAGATAAAGATATTTGAAAAGAGATTACAGATTACAGTTTGTATTTGCAAACAGGAAGTTTTTATTATTACACTACAAATAATTATTACAGAGATATCTTAAATGAAATTTCTTTTTTGTGATGGACTTGAACTTTGAAAATAAATCATACCTGAATTGAAACATTAACTAATAATGTAAAGATACTTTTTAAAAATAAGATTTTAAGTGAAAATAATTTATTTTTAACTTGAACTTTGCAATTAGATGTAAGCCAGATTTGAAACTATTACATAAAAACTCAAAATGAAAAATGAACTTTGAATGATATTTTTATAAATTATTTTTCGCAAATTAATGAAGACAGGCAAATAAATTTAGCTTCTATTATAGATGAGGATAATAATTCATATACTTGAATAGTTATAAAAAATTGACTTGGACAAACAAAAGAATTTTATGATTTTTCTTGAAATAAAATAGATAAAAAAATTATATTAACATTTGAAAATGAAAATACACAAACTAATTTAGAATTAACAAAATAAATATGAAAATAGCTTTTTTTTGAACCTGAGAATTCTCTAAAAATATCTTGTCTTGAATTTTAGACAAAAAGGAAGTTGAAGTGAGTTTGGTTGTTTCTCAACCAGATAAACCTTTTGGTAGAAAACAAGAACTTATACCAACTCCAGTGAAATCATTGGCTTTAGATAACTGACTTGAAGTTTTGCAACCAGAAAAATTAAAGCCCTCACCCCTAGCCCCTCTCCCCGAGGGCGAGGGGAATTTAGCTAAAAAACTAAAATCCTTAAATCTTGATTTTATAGTTGTTGTTGCTTATGGAAAAATCATTCCAGTTGAGATTTTGAGTATTCCAAAATATTGATGTATAAATATTCACTGAAGTATATTACCAAATTATCGTTGAGCCTCTCCAATTCAAGAGAGTTTGAAAAATTGAGACAAAAAAACAGGTCTGACTATTATGTATATGTCAGAGTGAATGGATGAGTGAGATATATTGTCTATTAAAGAAATTGAAATAGATATTTTAGACAAAACACCAGACATATTCAAAAAGTTTGAAAATATTTGAGTAGATTTACTTTTAAATACTTTGAATTGAATAATTGATGGGAAAAATAAATGAATTAAACAAGATGATTCAAAATCAACGTATTGTAAAAAGATAGAGAAAGAAGATTGAAAAATAGATTTTGAAAATGAAAGCGTGTTAGATATCTATAATAAATTCAGAGCTTATTTTCCTTGGCCAGGGATTTATACTTATTATAAATGAAAAAAGTTTGATATAACTGACTGTTTTTTTGAGAAAAATGATTTAACTTTTGATGACGATTTTAGACTTGGAGATGTTGTTGAGTTTGAAAATGAATGAAAAAAAGAAATTTGAATTTTGTGTAAATGATGAATTTTGATTTTATATAAAGTAAAACTTGAATGAAAAAAAGAAATGAGTATAAAAGATTTTGTAAACGGAAATAAAGATTTTTTAGAATATAATTTTTTGTAATATGTTAAACATCGCATTAAACACATTTAAAGAAATTGTGAGAAACAAGTTTTTGTACTTGATTTTAGTTTTTGCCTTTTTATTTATTATTTTTTCTATTTCTCTAGGGAAACTTACTATTTGAGAAGATCAAAAGGTAGTGACAGATTTCTGAATCGCAATGATAGAAATATTTGGTTTAGTTGGAGTTTTGTTTGTATGAAGCCAACTTTTATTTAAAGAAATAGAGTGAAAAACTATTTTTCTTATCTTATCAAAACCAATTAAAAGATATGAATTTATTTTAGGAAAATTTTTTGGATTTTCAAGCGTAATATTTCTTATAACATTTTTACAATCAATTTTATATTTAATAGTTTTATATTTTAAATGAATTGAAATAGAAATTTTAATACTTTTTTCTTTGATTTTTATATTTTTAAAGCTTGTAATTTTAGTTTGAATAGTTTTGTTTTTATCAACTTTTATGTCAAATATTTTGACTATAATCGTGTCTATAATGATATATTTTGTAAGTCATAGTTTCAGTTTACTTCTTGATTTAGTATTAAGAACAAAAATAACTTTTTTAGAAGTTTGAGCTAAAATCTTACAACTTTTATTTCCTCCATTTGAAGCATTAAATACAAAAGATTTTATATGAACTTTTTCAAAATTTGATATAAATTTTTTTATGTTAAATATTTGATATAGTTTAGTATATTTAACTTTAATATTATTTTTCACTGTTTTAATATTTAATAGAAAAAAGTTTGAAATATAGTTTTAATGAGGAATTTTTCTCTATACCACTTTATGTTGATAATAGAGTTTTAACTCCGAGAAATGATACTGAAACAATGATTTATCAAGTTTTGAAAGAAAAGCTTGATAATTTTGTTTTAATTGATGTTTGAACTGGAAGTGGAGCTATTTTAACAGCTATCTTAAAAAATACTAAGTTTGATTTATCTCAAGCTTTTTGAGTAGATATTTCATCTGATGCTTTAGAAGTAGCTAAAATTAATATAGAAAAGCATGATTTACAAGATAAAGTTATTTTAGATAATTCAGATTTGTTAGAAGTATTTTTAAATGAAAAATATAAAATAAATTCAAAAAATATCATAATTACTGCAAATTTGCCATATATAAAAAATTGAGATTTTGCAAATATGGACAAAGAAGTTTTAGAAAATGAACCTCATATAGCACTTTTTGGATGAGAAAAAACCTGATTTGAAATGTATGAAAGACTTATATCACAAATATTTGAGTTAAAAGAACTTCTTAATAATTCTTCCCATGCTAGGGAGGAGATGTTAGGGAGAAAGAAGGGGGGTGATATAACTTTATTCATAGAAATTTGATTTGATCAATATGAATATTCTAGACAGTATTTGTCTAGTTTAGGATTAAAATTTGAATATTTCAAAGATTTGAATAATATATACAGAGTAATAAAAATAAATTTTAATTAAAAAATTATGTGATTAGAGGATTTTTCACCAGTTGAATCATCAGATGCTTGATGAAAATCTCAGGAAGTCTCTGAAAAATTTAAAGAGGCTGTAAAAAAAGCCTGAGCTTGAATAAAGAGAGTTCAAAAAGATGAAAAAAAAGCTAAAAAATTTGATTTACTTTTAGCTCAGTTTTTGGCGCAAATTATAAGAAATCCAAAATATGATTTTTTACTTGATGATTTATTTAAATCCCTTGATAGCTGATTTAGTTCAAATTTCATATTATGAATTTTATCTTTAATTTACTTACCAATAAGCGATAAAATAAGAGAGTTATCAAAAAAAGATCCTATTAATTTTAATTATATAAAAACATTTGAAGTTATAGATTTTGATGATAATAAATTAGACGAAAGCATTAAAAATAGAATAAATTTTTGGCTTGAGGATATTTTAGACATAATTTCAATAGAATATTCTTCTTTGCAAATGGATAATATAAAAAAACTTTTTAAATCAAAAAGTTCTTATTCACAACTTTCAAATTTTTCTTCACTTGTTTTTCAATTCTTTTTTAAAGAGTTAAATATAAATATCCCATTATCTAAATCAGATAGTTACATAGATTTTATTTTATCTCAAGTTTATGAAAAAATAAACGAAATAAAAATTGAAAAAATTTAAGTCCCTCACCCCTTAACCCCTCTCCCAGAGGGTGAGGGGGAAAAATTTAGAATATTTAGTTTTAAATTATTTTATGAAACAATTAGAAATAAATTGAAATTATGTTTGTATAAATGAATTTGATTCTTATGTAGAAGATTTTCTAAATTCTTGAAATTTAGAAGAAATTTTTAAAAGTATTTGAAAAAATATAGTTTTAGTTTTAGGTTGAGATGGAACGATGCTTAGAGCTATTAAAGAACATTATGAAAAAAACTTATCATTTCTCGGAATAAATTTCTGAGATAAATGATTTTTACTTAATCCAAAAGAATACATCACAAAAAATATAAAATACATTGAGAGAACTTACCCTCTTTTAGAAGTTGAAGTTGATGATGGAACAAAAAAGAAAAAATCAATTGCAATGAATGAAGTAGATATAAGAGCTTGAAATGGACAAATGGTTTCGCTTGATATAACTCTTTCTCAAAAACAAACTATCAATATAACTTGAGATGGAATTATCATTTCAACTCCAGCCTGATCAACCGGTTACAATAGTTCGTTATCTGGACCGATTTTGCCACACACTTTAAATGCTTTTGTAATTACTCCAAAAGCTTCTTGGAAGCCAAAATGACAAACTCCGATTTTGATAAAAGACGATGAAATCGTAGAAATCTCTAATGTTTGAAGAAGACATTTTATAGAAATTTTTACTGACTGAAAAGAAGTTTTGAAATCAGATAATTGAAATGAATTAAAAATCAAAGTAAAAAAATGTTCTAATTTTGTAAAACTCTTAATTTGAGAAAATTATATAAATATTTGGGATAACAAAGTGCTTCAAGAACAAGGGTTTAAATTAAGCTAAAAATCAAAAAATCTTTTGACTTATAAGTACTTTTATATAAAATCTTCCAGTCTATTTTTAAAATAGTTTATTATTTAGTTATTAAAAATTTATGGCAAACGAAGCTAAACCATTACACTTGGTGAGAAATATAGGTATTTTTGCTCACATTGATGCGGGTAAAACTACTACAACAGAAAGAATTTTATTCTATACTTGAAGAATTCATAAAATCGGGGAAACTCATGATTGAGAAGGAACAATGGACTGGATGGAACAAGAAAAAGAAAGAGGTATTACAATTACTTCAGCTGCAACTACTGCATTTTGGAAAGATAAACAAATCAACATTATTGATACTCCAGGGCACGTTGACTTTACTATTGAAGTAGAAAGATCTCTAAGAGTTCTTGACTGAGGTATTGCAGTATTTGATGGTTCTCAATGAGTAGAGCCTCAATCAGAAACAGTTTGGAAACAAGCTGATAAATATGGAGTAGCAAGAATTGCTTTCGTAAATAAAATGGATAAAACTTGAGGAGATTTTTATATGACAGTTGATTCAATTAAAAGAAAATTAGCTTGAAATAAAGTAGTTGCTATCCAATTACCTTTATGATTAGAAAATGATTTTTACTGAGTTATTGACTTAGTACAAATGAAAGCATTTACTTTCGAATGAGAGAACGGAGAAAAAATTGTTGAAATTGAAATTCCTGCTGATATGAAAGATAAAGCAGAAAGCTATAGACTTGAATTAATGGAAAAAGTTGCTGAACAAGATGACGCATTAATGGAAAAATATTTCGCTGAAGGTGAATTATCTATTGATGAAATTAAAACTGGTTTAAGAAAATGAGTAATTGCAAATGCACTATATCCAGTAGTTTGTGGTACAGCTTTACAAAATAAATGAGTACAATTAGTTATTGATGCTGCTTGTGAATACCTACCAAGCCCAGTTGATGTTAATTGAGGTTTCATTGATACTATGAATCCAGATAACAAAGAAGAAATTAGAAAAGTTAAAATGGCTGATGATTCTCCACTTGGTGCATTAGCATTTAAAATCGCCACTGATCCATTTGTTTGAAAAATTACTTTCGTAAGAGTTTACTCTTGAACTTTAAAATCAGGTTCTTATGTATTTAATCCAGTTTCTGGAGAAAAAGAAAGAATTTGAAGACTTGTTCAAATGCATGCTAACGAAAGAAAAGAAATCGAAGAAATTAAAGCAGGGCATATCGGTGCTGTTATCTGATTAAAAGATACTAGAACTTGAGATACTCTTTGTGACATGAATGATAAATTCTTAGTTGAATCTATGGAGTTCCCAGAACCAGTTATTTCTATATCAGTTGAACCAAAAACTAAAGCTGACCAAGAAAAAATGGGTATGGCATTAAATAAATTAGCTGAAGAAGATCCTTCATTTAGAGTTTCTTCTAATCCTGAAACAAATCAAACTATCATTTCTGGTATGGGTGAATTACACTTAGATATCATTGTTGATAGAATGAAAAGAGAATTTAAAGTTGAATGTAATGTTGGTGCTCCACAAGTTGCATATAGAGAAACTATTAGATCTACAGTAGTAGATGCTGAGTGTAAATATGCTAAACAATCTTGAGGTAGAGGACAATATGGACATGTTGTTATTACTTTTGAACCATATAAGCAAGCTGAAGCTGATGATAAAGATGGTATTAAATTAACTAATAAATTCGTTAATAAAATTATTTGAGGTACTGTTCCAAAAGAATATATTCCTTGAGTAGAAAAATGATTAAACGAAGCTTATGGAAGATGAATTTTAGCTGGATATCCAATGGTAGACATAAAAGCTACATTAACATTTGGTTCTTACCATGATGTTGACTCTTCAGAATTAGCATTTAAAATAGCTGCTTCTAAAGCTTTCAGAATTGCTTGTAAAAAAGCACAACCTGTTTTACTTGAACCAATCATGAAAGTTGAAATCAATACTCCTGATGAATACATGGGAGATATACTTGGACAAGTTAATTCAAAAAGAGGTAGAATTGAAGAAATGGGACAAAGAGGACAAGCAAAAATTATTTCTGCTTTTATTCCATTATCTGAAATGTTTGGGTACTCAACTGAATTAAGATCTGCTTCTCAATGAAGAGCTACTTATGCTATGGAATTCCACCACTATGATGAAGTTCCTGCAAATGTTGCTACTAAAATTAGAGAAGAAAGAGGATTCAAACTTGAAGAAGATGAAGATTAATATGAGAAACAAAAAATCACTCCGCAGTATTGCGGAGTGATTTTTTAGTTGTCTTGTTTTTCTAATTCTAGTAAGTAAAGTCTAAGTCATTCAAAGTTTTGAGAGTCTATGAGTTGTTTGATTTGAGCTTTCTCATTTTTGTAAATACTTTCAAATGTATCATTTGTAGTTCAATTTAACATAAAATAAACATAAATATATCTTAATCAACTTTTATTGGATCATAAATTACATAATGAAAGTCATTTATTTTTATATGCTTCATTATAATATGGATTTATATCTAAAGCAACATTATACATTTCTATTGCATCGTTACTATTTCATAAATACTCTTGAGCGCTTCATTTATTATTATATGCTTCTGTATTTTCAGGATTAAGTTTGATAGCTTTATTATAAACTTTAATTGCTTCTTTATAAATTCATGATTTAAATAAACCATTTCAATTATTTGTATAAATTTGAGATAATAATACTTTTTTAGCTTCTCAGATGTAAACATATTTAATATTATTATATATTTTATATAATTGTTTATTTTCACTGGGGTCAAAAAGATATTTAGATTCTCAAATAAATATTTCTAATGCACTATGTCATAATCAGTTTAATCAATTATGTCTGATTCATAATTCACTCAAAAATGCATGTCAAAGTAAACTAAATCATACACAATAAATTTCTTTAAATTCAGCTATTTTATTTGGCTGATATCAATAATTATTTTCAGTATCTTGATAAGGATATTCATATAAAATTTCTAAAATTCTATTCGTTGCTTTTAACTCAACTTCATTTACTTTTTCTTGATTTCAAGATTTTCTCGCTTCTCTTAACTCCTGTTTTAATTCCTCAATTCATATCTTGTCTCTCAGTAATCTTTCTTGTTCATCTAATATATCGTCTGAAACATGAAATGAAATTTTTTCTCATTTTCAAACTCCTCTTCTCTTCAAAGCTTTTTGCTCAGCCTGAGTAATTGTCATTATTCCAAGTCTGAGCATATTCACTCATTTTCTGAAAAAAGTTAAATCAAATTCTTCTCCATAAAGCTCTTTTAATTCATCAAATCATAAAACTATATCATCTTCGTTCTCTCAAACTTTTCAATAATTATCTTTTTTTCTTCTTGATTTTACTGATTTTATCATCTCTTTCGCTTGAGAAAAACTCATTTTATCTCAACCTTCTTTTTGAGATTGGAGTCTTGTAATAAACTCTGGAGATAAACTATATTTTTCTGCTAATTCTTGTAAATATTTTTCTCACTCATCAACTCAAACTCATCTTAAAATCATTCAAATCATCACTTTTGTTTTTGTGATAATTCTTCAGTAAGGAGTATAGTCTTCAAGTCAAAACTTTCTTGATAAAAAGTCTATCAAGTGTAAAAGTTCTCAATGAACTAAATCTTCTGGTAAATATAAATCATAACTCTTTCCAAATTTATCTTCTCAAGTTTCCACTAGAAAATTTCATTGCATTGCGACATATTCACTTCTTGAAACTTTCTTTGGTGTGACATGATCAAGACACTCTAGAATATTTTCTAAAGTTTTGAAATCAAGTTCATCTTGAAAAACGGGAGTATCGAGAGAATTATTTTGTTTCATAAAAAATGGTAAAATTATTATTTCTCTAATCTTACCATACTCCTCTAATTTTTACAAAATTTTTAATTCAAAAACCCAAAAATCCAGAGAGGGATAATACTTTTATTATCAGATAAAATAATATTATCTTTCACAATAAAAGTATTATTATTGTATTTTGAAGATTTTTTTGATTTTCATCACAATTCAAAAGTGTAGTTTTTATTATTATATTCAACTAAAAAATCAGCTTTTTGAGGAAGAGAAATTTCGATATCTTTCAGTTTTTTTAATTCACTTATGAAAAAAGCTTCTCTTATAGTTCAGATTTCAGTATTTGGATTGTTAACATAATATTTATTGGTATCAGCTAGAAATATTTTAAATTCTTTTCTGATTTTTTCTGATAATTTACTTCATTTTTGCACCAAATTTATCGTTCAGATTTTTGAAAGTAAATATATTACATTATCAACAATATTTTTATCAATTCATACTTTTAAACTCAAATGATTTATACTTAATTCTGAAGGAGAAGTATTTGCTATAAAATATATAAGTCTTGATAATTTATCTAAACTTTGAGTTTGGTAGTTTTTTATATATTGTAAATCCTCAAGTATGATTCTATCAAGAGTTTTTTGTAGTAAGTTAATAAATGAGTTGAAATTTACCTCAAGTCCAAAAGGATATGCTCACATTTTTAGATATTCGTCAAAATAAATTTCTTTGAATTTTAGGCAATACTCTATTTCTATTTTTTCATGATTTTCTAAAATTTCCTCAAGTGTAACTTTTTTTAGTTCTATGTTGTATTTTAGTTTCAAAAATTCTCTAAAACTTAGTGTATTTATTTTATAATCATAAACTCTTCTTCATAGATCAATAACTCAGTCATATAATGCCATAGATGATGAGCCTGAAAATATTATGTTTATTTGAGGAAAACTATCTATTAAATTTTTTAGTTCATCTTTCCAAGAAGTATATTTAAATATTTCATCTATAAAAAAGGTTTGTATTTCAAAATTTTGTATGCAAAACATAACAAAATTAAACAATCAATTTGATTTTATAACTACATTATCAGCAGAGAAATAAAATGAATTTTTAGTTTCTAATCTTTTCTGTATCAAAATAGTTGTCTTTCAAACTCATCTTTCTCAAAAAAGTCAAACTACTTTATTTGACCAATTAATATTGTAAAAATCATCTCTTTTATATGATTTATTTTTTTCTTGTAAAAGATTTTCTTCTATTTGCTTTAATACTTTAAATCATTCCTTCATAGTGTATAAAATAATATATAATTGTATTTAGTAGTGATTATATACACAATTATATTAAAAGCAAATATTTTTTAGTTTTTATTTGACTTTTAAACTATTTTTATAATACTCTTTATGGCTAGAGAAAAATAGCCAAATCCCTGAAAAGATAAAAAAGATCAAAAACTTTAAAATCATAAAAATAAATTTTTTCAAAAATTTCTCAAAATTTTTTCAAAGAAACATCATTTTTTTGATGTAAATTTTTCATTTCTATTCTATCAAAAAAAGAAAAATCAATTTATTTTTATGTTTATTTCACGGAAAAACTTTATTATTTAAAACAAAAATATGGATATACTTATATGACTAATTGTCTGAGTAGTCTGAGCATTTGGAGTGCTTAAATACTTAGAATCAAAAAAAGAATCTTTTGCCTCTGGAAAAGCAAATGACATAGTAAAAAAAGCTGAGGTAGAAAAAGAGGAAATGCTTAGAAAAGCAAAACAAGAAGCAGATACAACTTTAAATAAAGCAAAACAAGAGTCTTCTGAATTACTTAAAAAAGCAGAAAAATTAGAAG
>CAYOIP010000023.1:0-6335 GCA_964404065.1 uncultured Candidatus Peribacteria bacterium | reverse complement strand
GAAAAATTAGAAGCAAAACTTGATGAAATTGAAAAAAAACAAAATTCTATAATGGATAGAGAAAATGGTCTAAAACAAAAACAGGAACAAATAGCGTTAAAAGAAACTGAGTTAGACAATAAATTATCTCAAATGGCTAAATTGTCTATTGAAGAAGCAAGAGAGCTTTTACTTAAGCAGATAGCTGAAAAATATGAAAAAGATTCTATTACTCAAATAGAAAAATATAAAAAATGAGTTGAAGAAAGAAAAAATGAAGTTGCAAGAGAAATCATTTTAAAATCTATTCAACAATATGCTTGAGATGTTACTTCGGAAGTTACAACTACGCTTATTCCTCTTCCAAATGATGATTTAAAATGAAAACTTATCTGAAAAGAATGAAGAAATATAGTTGCTTTTGAAAGAGCAACTTGAGTAGCTTTAATTATTGATGATACTCCAGATAGCGTGTTTATCTCAGCTTTTGATTTATTTAAAAGATATATTGCTAAAAAATCACTTGAAAAACTTTTAGAAGATGGAAGAATCCAACCAGCAAGAATTGAAGAAATTGTGGAAATTACGACAAATGAAGCTGATATGTTATTAAAAGATATTGGTAAAAAGACACTTGATGAATTAAATATTACTTGAGTTCCAGAAGAATTAATTCCATTAATCTGAAAACTTAGATTTAGAACAAGTTATGGACAAAATATTTTAAAACATTCTCAGGAAGTTGCTTATATAGCTGAAAGTATAGCTAAAGATTTAAATCTTGATCCAGTATTAGCAAAAAAATGATGATTATTACATGATATCTGAAAAGCACTTGACCATGATATAGAATGAACTCATCCAGAAATTTGAGCTAAAATTGGTAGAAAATATGGTTTAGCAGAAAATGTTATTGATATGATAGAAAATCATCACAATGAGCCAACAGGTATCTCTATTTACGCAACAATTGTTCAAGTTGCTGATGCTATTAGTTCAGTTAGACCATGAGCTAGAAGAGAATCAATCGAACAATATGTAAAAAGAGTAAAAGAAATGGAAGCACTTGTATGAAGTTTCTCTTGAGTAAGTAAAGCATATGCAATAAGTGCTTGAAGAGAAGTTAGAGTGTTTGTTGATGCTGATAGTGTTTCAGATTTTGAAGCTCATGAAATGGCAAGAAATATAGCTTTAGACATAGAAGCAAAATTAAATTATCCATGAGAAGTTAAGGTAAATTTGATTAGAGAAATGAGAGTAATAGAATATGCTAAATAAAAATTAAAATAATTTCAATCTTTGCATTCAAAGTTTTAAAATTCACTCACTTTACCTTTTAGTAAAGCTCGCTAGAATTTTAAAACTTTTCAAGCAAATCTTATCATTCTTTTAATTTTTCAAAATATTAATTATTTAAATCCTAAAAATTAAAGTCAAACAAAACTAAAGTTTGACTTTTTTTGTGTTAAAACTAAAATCAACTTAGATTTATCAATTATTAATTAATTATGTATCCGTTTTTTGAATTATTTTCTTGATTTTATATTTACTCTTTTTGATTATCACTTACGATTTGTTTTTTTCTATTTTTGTGGATGTTAAAGAGACTTTGTCATAGATTTTGAATAAATGATAGCTTCTTTTTTAATAGAATTTTATGGTATTTTATAGCAGTTTTTATATTCTCTAGACTTTTTTATGTAATTGCAAATTGGAATAATTTAAAATATATAAAAGATCCTTTAGAATTTTTCCTGATGAATGATTATAATTTTTCTCTACTTTGAGCTTTCTTTTGATATTTTTGAGTTTTATATGTTTCAGTAATTTTACACAACCTAAGAAGTTGAAAATATATGGATGTTTCAATATTATCATTTCTATTTGCAAGCGTTTTATGATATATCTGAGCATTTTTATGATGACAAGTTTATGGAAAAGAGACAAATTTTTGAATAGAAGTTTTATATACAAATGCCTTTTCCCCAGTTCCGTATGAAGTCCCAGTTTTTCCTTTGGCGATAGTTTATGCTCTAATATTTTTTGTTTTATTTTCAGTTTTATATATGCTAGCTATGTTTATAAATGTTAGAGGAATTATCTGATATGTATGAGTAATTTTGATTTGAGCAGTTTTTCTAGTATTGGAAATATTTAGTTGAAAATATGATTTTTTCAAAACAGAATTATGAATCAATTTCAATCAAATTTGAGCAATTTTTATGATAATTTTATGAATTCATGGACTTTATAGAGTTTATAAGACTCCAACAAAAGCTGACATAATTTCATAAAATCATGGAAAAATTAAGAATACATAAATATCTTTCTCAAGCCTGAATTTGTTCTCGTAGAAAAGCAGAAGATTATATTGTTCAAGGTCTTATTAAAGTAAATTGAAAAATAGCTGAAATATGACAATTAATTGACCCGAGCATTGATAAAGTTGAGATGTTAGACAAAGCTGTTAAAGAGCAAAATGAATTACTTTATTATAAAGTAAATAAACCTAGATGAGTTGTTACAACTTGCGCACAAAGCGATGAAAAAACTATTTTGGATGTGATTCCCTTAGATAAAAGAGTTTTTCCAATATGAAGACTTGATAAAGAAACAACGGGACTAATTCTCATGACAAATGACTGAAGACTAGCTAATTTCCTTATGCACCCTAGATATAATCATGAAAAAGAGTATATAGTAGAAACATTTGGCCCAATTTGAGACAATGAATTAGAAAGGATGAGAAACGGACTTTTTATACTTTGAAGTTATACAAAAAAAGCGAATGTAGAAAGAATTGCATCTTGAAAATTTTCTATAACCATATCAGAGGGAAGAAATAGGCAAATAAGAAGAATGGTTGAAAAAGTATGAAGCGAAGTTAAAAAATTAAAAAGAATCAGGATAGAAAATATTGAGCTTTGAAATATGAAGGAAGGAGAATATAAAGCACTGACAAAAAAAGAGAAAGATGAGTTATTTAGAAGGTTGAATATAAAGTAAAAAGTTTGAAGACCACGCATTGCATGGCCTTCTTTTGTGTCAGATTCCGGGTCCGGTCATGTGACTTTCTCCTTTTTGTTTGTCAAAAGACAATTTTAATTTAACTTTAAAATTTTTAAAGTCAAATTAAACTTTAGCTTTTTCTTTAGCTCTTTGTATTTCTTCTTTTGTAGGCAAATTTTCAGTAACTGAATGTCTAAATTGATTTATTATTCATTGTAATTTTGATAACTCTAATAATGCTTTTTCCCTATCTCTTAAATTTAAAGCTCTTTCTAATGAATCAGTATTTTGATGAAGATTACTTAAATTTCTATTCCAAAATTCTTGTTCTCAATTTATAGACATATTTTTTTATTTAATATTAAGTTTATATATTTTAGGTAAAATTATTATTTGTCAAATTTTAATAAATAAAAAGTTTTTTGGACTTTTGATTTAAAATAAATATTATCTTGAAATATTAGTTTTAAAATACAAAAAAATGATTGTCGCACTAGATTTAGAAACTACTTGAGTTGATAATAAAAAAGATAAAATTATTGAACTAGCTCTCATAAAATTTGATGAAAATACCTTTGAAATCATTGAAACTTTTTCTACACTTATAAATCCAGGTATTTCTATTCCAGAAGTTATATCAAACATCACAAATATATTTGATGATGATTTAAAAGATGCACCAACTTTTGACAGTGACCTAAGAAAAAAAGTATCAGAGTTTATCTGAGATGCACCAATTTTATGACACAATACAAATTTTGATAGAGATTTTTTGATAAATTATGGAGTTGATTTAGAAAAAAATATAGTTTTAGATACTTTTTTTCTTTCAAATATCATATTTCATAATGAAAAATCACTTAATTTGTGAAGCTTATGTGAAGAAAAATGAATTATTTTAGATAATGCACACAGAGCTTTTTGAGATGTAGAAGCTACAGTTAAGTTATTTGAATTAATTATAAAAACCTTTAAAAAACTTTCTAAAGATAAAAAAGAACTTTTATGATTTTTGTTTTCAAAATGTGATGATAAATCATTCTCTTTTTATAGAGGTTTATTTGAAATAGAAGCTAAAACTATCACAGAAGAAGAATTTATAAAAAAGACTCTAAAAGTAGTTTGAAAGTATGAAAATCCCCCTGTCATAAATGACATCCCCCTTGATAAGGGGGACATTTCCAAAAATCCCTCTCCTCCAAAGGAGAGGTTAGGTGAGGGTTCAAAAAAGGGGATTAAAGAAATCTTTTCTTCTCTCCCAAACTCAGAAATTAGAGAAAATCAGCTTAAAATGTCGCTTGATATAGAAGAAACACTTTTAAAAGATAAAAAACTTGTTATAGAAGCACCAACTTGAGTATGAAAAACTTTTGCTTATTTGATTCCATCTATAAATTATAGCCTAAAATCCGATGAACAAGTAATTATTTCTACAAATACAAAAGCTCTTCAAGATCAAATATTTTATAAAGATTTAACCTTTTTAAAGCAAAACTTATGATATGATTTTTCTTTCTCAAAACTTAAATGAAGAAAAAATTATCTTTCTATTTCTAGATATTTTTACTATATTTTTGAAAATTCTTTGTTTGATATAAACGAAACTATATTTTTTTCAAAGATTTGTTTATGGCTTTTTGATACGGAGTTTTGAGAACTTGATGAATTAAATTTTTATCCAAAAGAAAATTATTTTTTAAAAAACATAAATGCAGAACATTTTTTAGTTTTACTTGAAAGCAATGATTATAAAAATTATGAATATATCTTTAAAGCAAGAAGCAAAGCTCAAAAATCAAATATTGTAATTATAAATCATTCACTTTTAGTTCAAGATGCATCTTCTCCTCAACCTATTTTTGGACAAATCAAAAATCTGATTATAGACGAAGCTCACAACTTAGAAGATGCAACAACTGATGCAAACATCAAACAATTCAATTTACAAAGCCTAAAAGACTCTATAGAAAAAATCCAAAATTCATTAAAAAAAGCAAATTTTTTTATAGACAACCTAGACACAAAGTTTGAAAATCTATATTCTCAGATAAATTTGAGTTTTGATTTATTTTTGGATTATGCTATAAAACAAAATACTTTTTGAAATGAAAGTTTTCAGGCATTAATTGAAAAAGATTTTTTTGGAGAAAATTCTGATATAAAAAATTTACTCAATAATATTGAAATTCAACTTGTTGAAATATTTAACCATCTTCAAACTTCTCCAGATAAAGTATTTAATTCACTAAAAACTGAGATTTGAAATCTAGAAGAAATACTTCAGATACTAAAAGTTTGTCTTGATGATAAATCTTCTCGTGACTTTATACCGATGTTTTCTTATGATAAATTTGGAAACAATACTCTATATTATACAGTTTTAAATCCGGGAAATTATTTGAAAAAAACTTTATGGGATAAGCTTGATAGTGTAGTTTTAACATCAGCAACTTTGAAAATAAATGACAATTTTGACTATATAAAAAGAGTTTTAAATTTAGATGATTTTGATTTTACTAGTTTAGAAAGTGATTTTGATTACGCCAAGCAAGCGCTTTTATATATTCCAAATGATTTAGGTTCTATCAAATACAACAATCCAAAAATAAATGAATTTGTTTTAAAATTTTTAAATATTGTCCGTGGAAATACGCTTGTATTACTCACAAGCTTCAACGCTATAAAAGATTTATTTTTGACTTTAAATATTCCACTTAAAAAACTTTGAGTTTCAGTTTTGGCTCAAGCTGTTGCTGGAAGTAAGCACAAAGTTGCAAATCATTTTAAAAAACACGCAAATACTTCTGTTATCTTATGAACAGATAGTTTTTGGGAATGAGTTGATATTCCAGGTGATGATTTAAAATATTTAATTATTCATAAATTTCCTTTTTTAGTTCCAACAGATCCTATTTTTAAAGCAAGATGAAAACTTTACTCGGACGCATTTAGAGAATATTCTATACCAAAAGCAATTATAAAAACTAAACAATGATTTTGAAGACTTATCAGAACAAAAACTGATACTTGAATAGTTATTTTACTTGATGATAGGTATTATTCTACAAATTGGTGAATAGCTATGAGATCTAGCTTTCCACATGATATAAATATAAAGATTTGAAATTCACATGATTTTTTAAAAATTATGGAAAATAAAGTAAAAAAGTAATTTTTAATTTAAAAATCACTTTTTATAAAAGTCTAGCAGATTTTTTTTGTAATTTTTTTCAATATATGTTATTATTGCAATGTTATATATTAATTTTTAAATTATGGATGAAACACAAAATAAAAATTCAGACATCATAATTCCTGAAAATCAAGAAGAAAACAAGGTAAATGAT
>CAYOIP010000022.1:0-18136 GCA_964404065.1 uncultured Candidatus Peribacteria bacterium | reverse complement strand
AATTATTCATTTTTTTTAAAATAATTACATTTCATTTTAAAAGAAAAACAAAAAAATCAAAACGAATGTTTTGATTTTTAATAATTTTGATGATTATCAATAAGATATATTATCAAATCATTTTCATCTAATCTTCCAAATGCTCTAAATTGTTTATTTATTCTAAAACTCCATTCTCATTTTTCTTTTGGTTGTCTGAGTTTGAAATCGGTTTTTCAGAATATTCACGAAAGTATATATGATTTAGATTTTTTATATTGTTTTATAAGTCATCTTTTTTCAAGAAAATCAGCAACTTCTTGTGTTTCAAGAATATTATTTATTTTTAACATATTAAATATTTATCAGTTTAGATTTATCAATTTTTACACTTTTATCATATTCTTTTTTATGAGTCTCAGTCATATCATCGTAAGAAGTAAATTGTAAATCAGGTAATATATATTTTTCCTCTATATACTCATAAAGTTCATATATATTAACAAAATTAGATTTTCCTAATTTTATATCATCAGTTAAAGTTATTGTTGTCATATTTTGAAAATTAATTTTTAAATTTATTTTTATTATAATCAAATTAAAAATAAGTCAAAAAAAGTCCGGACTTAAGAAAGTTTTATTTCGTAGCATTATAAAGTTCTCTTATTTCACTATCTGAAAGTGCGCGATTGTAGATACGAACTTCGTCGATGATTCATTTCCAAACCCAATCTATCATCCAAGCAGGAGCTCATATTCTACTTGTTATTACAGAATTATTTATATTTCAAGTACTACTTTCTACTGTATCAATATCTCAATTTGAAATAAATTTTATTTTTCATGTATTAACACTTCTTGATATTCAAACAAAAGATTGTTTATTAATAATTAATTGTAATTTATTATTAAGTATTCATCATCATATCCATCATGTTCAGTTATGAAAGTCACTCCATATAGAACCACTGCTATTTATATGCAAAAAATATCAAGCATTTTTTTCAAAAATAACTCTTCTTGCGTTGCTTGTTAAATCATAGCTTTTAACTATTCATATAATTGTATATTCTTTTGTAGATGTATTATTAATATTCTTATTTATTTGTACATAATCATCCACCCCATCAAAACTCATAGCTTTTCAAGTTTTTCATTCTCAAGTAACTATTTGAGGTCAGCTTCAAACAGTTCAACAATTTACAATTGTTCAACTATTATAACAAGTTCAGTTATTTCAGTATTTTGATAAATCTTTTAATACAGTTAAAGCTCAACTTGTTGTAGTTGTTTCCATATCCCAATACCCGACTAAACTATCATCTAAACTTGCATAAGTTTTGTTATTCATTAAATCATCTCTTCTGTTGTAAATATTTGAAAATAAAGTATTTCAACTTCAAGTTACACTATCAGTTCATTTAAATAATACTTTATAACTTGTAGTTCAAGAATAAGTATTTATAGTTGTAGTTGGTAGAGAATTGTTTGTTTCTAATATTATTCATACATTGTTTCATATAGATTTAGGATTTCTTGTTGATAAATCCTCTGCATAAGTTTGAGTTACAAGTGATAAATAATCTGTTCATTCCATTAAAGCCATTAATTGATATTTATTTTTGTTTGCATTTGTAGCATAAACATATTTTATATTATTAAGAGGATCAGTAGGAGTTTTACTCATATTTATATTTCTTGATACATTATCTCAAACCACTCATTGGTATGATATAACTGTTCAAGAAGCTTCAATATTTATTTTTTCATCTGGGTCTGGATAACTTCATGATTTAATTTGAAATAATTGTAATCATTTCTCAATACTATTAAGAGTAGCAAGTCTATTTCAATCTCTAGCATTTATAGTATAACCTTTAAATGATACAAAAGCTATTGTTGCTAAAATTGCTAAGATAGTGATAACGATAATAAGTTCTACGAGAGTAAATCAAGAATTAAGACCGGTCTTAACTTGTTTTCAAGTATAATTTTTAAACATACTTTTTACAGTTTCTCCACTAAAGACCGGTCTTTTAGTAGAAATAGTTTTTTCTAAATTTTTCATACAAAAAAAGTAATAAAATAAATTATTACCAAAAAAAACAAACTGAAAATATTATGACGAACAAAAAAGGGCAACCTAGCACACTCTGATGTTCGCCAAAACATTCTCAATTTGTTAAAACCACAAAAAGGACTTGAGCAACTAAGTTGCCCTTATCTAGGTTTTAACATTGAATATTTTGGCTTTTTTATTATATACTTTTTGAAAAAATTGCAAAAATAAAAGCCAATTGGCTTTTAAATCTAATTTTGATGATTATCTATATCAAAAACTATTAACTCCTCAGTATCTGACAATCTGCATAAAGCTCTAAATTGTCTATTTATACGAAAATAAATAATTCATTCTTTTTTAGGTTCTTTATAGCCGATTTTATTTCAAGAGTGAAGTCCATTTAATATATTTTGTTTAGATTTTTTATATTGTTTTAATAAGTTTCTTTTCTATAAAAAATCAAGAATATAATCCTCTTCAAAAATCTTACTTATTTTGAACATAATTATATATTTATCAAATTTGATGATTTTTTAGATTTTTCAAAAAGAGTTCTACTTTTTTCATTTAAATCCTTTTCATCCAAATATCAAACTTCTGTAATAATTTGATTATCAATAATAAAATTATATAAATCTAACATATTAGAAAAATTTAATTTTTTATTATTTTCTAAAATTAATGTAGTCATAAGTTTGAAAATTATATTGTAAATTTAGTTTTATTATATACTTTTTGAAAAAATTGCAAAAAATTAATTTTTATATTTTTCTATATTAGAATTCCCTACTCTATATACTTTTTCAGCCAATTTTGCTACTTCATCATCATGCGTAATCATCACAATAGTATTTTTAATTTTTTTATGTAGCTCTAAAATGAGATCCATAATTATTTTTTTGTTTTTTGAGTCCAATGCTCATGTTGGTTCATCAGCTAAAAGTAATGAAGTTTTTCCTACAAAGGCTCTAGCTATAGCGACTCTTTGGGATTCTCATCCACTCAAATGAAACGCGTACACATCTTTTTTTGATTCCAGTCACACGATTTTCAAGATCTCACTAGTAGAAAAATTTCTCTCTAAATTATTAAGCTCAACTATCAAATCTATATTTTCCTCAACTGTTAGATTTTCAACCAATTTAAAATTTTGAAAAATATATGAAATATTTTTTCATCTAAACTGGGTAATTTCATCATCACTTATTTTTGAAATATCTTTTCAATTAATTTCTAAAATTCCTTCAAAATCTCTATCTATTCCAGAAAGTAAATTTAAAAAAGTTGATTTTCCGCTTCCACTTGGTCCAATAATCGCAATAAACTCTCACGAATTGATTTCTAAGTTCAGATTTTTAAATATTTCTATTTCTTCATCTCAGACTTTAAATATTTTTTTTAAGTTTTGTATTTTTATCATAATTTTAAAAGTTAATTTTACCCCTCACCTAACCTCTCCTTTGGAGGAGAGGAATAAAAAGATAAACCTTACATTCCCCTCTCCCCCGAGGGAGAGGGGGTAGGGGGTGAGGTTATTCTACTAATTTCCTCTCTTCCAAAAATTTCACCAATTTTCAAACAATTATATCATACCCTTCACTATTTGGATGAATCATATCATCTATATTAAACTGACTTTTTCCAGCTACTCACTCTAAAAAATACTCTAAAAAATAAATTTCTTTTCTCTCACTCGCTATCTCTTTATATATTTTTTTAAATTCATTTCTATATGCAATTCATAAATTTGCAGGAATATCCATTCATCATAAAACTACTTTACTATTTGGAAAAGTATCAATAATTTGTAAAATATTTTGTTTTAAATCGCTTGTAGAAAGTCATCTTAATCAATCATTTCATCAAACAACTAAAATAACTATCTCAGGATTTTTTTCTAAATACAAAGAAGCCCTTGATAAAACATTTGCAGAAGTGTCTCAGGAAACTCATCAATTTATTACCTCAAAATTATATCATTTTTCATCTAATATTTTTTGCAACTTTGAAGGATAATTATCATTTTCTTCTACTCAATATCAAGCTGTTAGACTATCTCATAAAGCTAAAATTACTTTTTTCTCTTGAATTTTTTCAGCAACTTCAGGTTTTGGTTGTACAGTTGAACAAGCAAACAAAAATAAACTAAAAATTAAAAGTAAATATCTCATAAAATAATTTTATCATTTAAATCATATTCCCATCTACTCCAAAGGAGAGGGGTTAGGGGTGAGGGCTTTTTTTATTTGCAAAAAATTTAATTCTATTATAATAAAAAATGTTTGAAAACGAAATTTTATTTTTTTAAAAAAAAATTATGAAATTCAACAATCCAATTTATGAAAACGAAGAATTAACTTATGAAGATGTTTTTATTTTCCAACAATATTTTGAATGAAAATCAAGAATTACAGATGTAGATATAAACCCAAAAAATAAACTTAAAACTACTCTCCCTATAGTTTCTGCAAATATGAACGCTGTTACTTGAAAAAGAATGGCAGAAACTCTAGCAAGATATTGAGGAATTTGAGTTCTTCCTCAAGATATGGAAATAGAGAAAATGATAGAAATAGTAAATTTTGTTAAAAATGCAAATATAAATTTTGATACTCCTTTAACTATGAAAAAAGATGAATATGTGAGAGATGCACTTTCAATCATCAATAAAAGAGCTCATAAATGCGTAATACTGGTTGATGAAGAAAATAAACCACTTTCTATTTTTACACCTTCTGATTTAGAAAAATATGAACAATTTACTCAACTTTGAAATATAAATAAAAATCATCTCATCACTTGAGAAGAAAATATTACTCCCGAAGAAGCATTTAATTTAATGCACCAAAAATGAATTTCAGCTCTCCCAATTGTAAATAATACTTGAAAACTTATTTGAATTTTAACAAAAAAAGATGCTGTAAGAAGATGACTTTATACTCCGACTTTAGATAAAAACTGAAAACTTAATATTTGTATTGCTCTTTGAATTAACTCTTTTCTAGAAAAGGCTAAAAAACTTATAGATGTTTGAGTAGATACTTTTATACTTGATACAGCTCATTGATATCAAAAAACTATGATTGACGCAATTAAAACTTTTAGAAAAGAATTTTGAAATGAAATATGTTTAATTGCTTGAAATGTTTCAACTCCAGAAGCTACAAAAGCTTTAATAAAAACTTGAGCAGACTGAGTAAAAGTTTGAATCGGACCATGAGCTATGTGTACAACTCGTATGATGACTTGAGTTTGAAGACCTCAATTTAGTGCAGTTTATCACTGTGCTAAAGCAGCAAAATTACTTTGAGGTTTTGTAATTGCTGACTGAGGAATAAAAGAACCAAGAGACTTATGTTTAGCAATTGCAGCCGGAGCAAGTCATATAATGATGTGAAGTATTTTAACTTGAACTTTTGAATCAACTTGAGATATTTTCTATGACGCTGAATGAAATATGTACAAACAAAATTACTGAATGGCATCTTGAAGAGCAGTACTACTTAGAAATTCAAAATTATCAGAATTTGAGCAAGCTAAAAAAGCCCTATTTCAAGAATGAATTTCTACTTCAAAAATATATTTACGTGAAGGATACAAGTCAGTTTGAGATGTAGTTGATAAATTTACTACAGGACTTAGATCAAGTCTAACTTATGTTTGAGGTAAAACTTTAGAAGATTTTAACGAGAAAGTAATTATTTGAGTTCAAACTCCTGCTGGGTTTGTAGAATGAACGCCTCATGGAAAAGTAAAAAAATAAAGTGATTGCATCACTTTATTTTTTTACTTTAAAAATTTTTTCATATACTAAAAAAAATACTTTTTATAAAAAACTATGCAAACTTTCTCTCAAGAGCTACATAAAAAATTTATAAATCACTTTAATATAAAAGAAAATCCTTCAGAGACTGATAAGGAGCTTTTTAGTAAAGCTTACAAGTATATTCCTTACATAAAATGGATTCCTTGAGTAAAATTTATTTGAGTTTGAAACTCTACTTCTATGTTTGCTTCAAATAAAGAAAGTGATATTGATCTTTTTATTATTACCTCACAAAATAGAATGTGGCTTGTAAGAATTTTAGTTACTATTATTTTTCAAGTACTTTGAGTTAGAAAAACTGACAAATTTCACGCAAAAAGATTTTGTTTAAGTTTTTTTACAACAACTGCTTGAATGGATTTTAAAAATTTTGCAATTGAAAATGATATTTATTTATATTTTCGGATTATTTATTTAAAACCTATTTTAGATTTTGATAATACATTTCAAAATTTTATATCTTCTCAAACTTGGGCAGAATTTAGCGAATATAATGATTTAATAAAAGAAAATAAAAAATTTATAAAATTCACTTGAGAATCTTTTTGAGATAATTGTAAAATATTTTATTTAATTGATAAAGTGTTAGAAAAAATATTTTTACCAAAGACTTTAAAGCATTACGAAAAACTAGCAAAACCTTATTGAATAATAATTAATAAGAATATGTTAAAATTCCACGATTTTGACAAAAGAAAACAAATCAAAAAAGAACTTTTAAACTAGTCTAAAAGTTCTTTTTTGATAATTTCAATTTCTATTCACTCTATTCTGTTGTCAATTACATTTTTAATTTTTAAAACTAAATAAGTTTTAAATTTATCAGTTTCAAATCATTCTCAAACAATTTCCTTTTCTAAAATTTCTCAAGTTTGTGGAAATCTTTCAAGTTCTTCTGTGATAAAATAATTTAATGTTGTAGCATAATAATCTTTTTCATCTAAGCCTAAATTTTCAAATTTTATTCAAACTTCATCAAGTAAATCTTCAAAAATTATACTTGGATCAACTTCAAATTTATTTTCTGCAATTTTTTTGATTTCATCTTTTTCTTTATCATATTCATCTCTTATATCTCAAAAAACTTCTTCTATGATGTCTTCTAAAGTCACAAGTCAAGCAACTCATCCATATTCATCAAGCACAATTGCTAAATGCTTACGAGAATTTTTAAATATTTCTAAAAGTTTATCAATAGGATAATTTAGTGGAATTTTTATAGCTTTATCAAGATTTTTTATTTCATTTAATTTCAAATTTCCATTTCATTTTTTTTGTTCTTGTAATAAAAATCTCAAATTAACAACATATTCTATATTATCAATAGTTTCAACATAAACAGGAATTCTAGAATGAGTTTGAGATAAAACAAAATCCAAAGCTTCATTTATAGTAGTTTCTATATCTATAGCATCCACATTGACTCTTGGAGTAAATATTTCTTCAACTGTGATATCAGAAAACTCCAACATATTTTTTATTTTCTCATGTTCTGCTGCTTCTAATATTCAATTATCTTTTCACATGTCAATAAAAGCTTCTATTTCCTCATCAGTTATTTTTGGAACTTTTGTTTTTCAAGTAGTTATTTTTATGATAATTTCCATCAAAAAAACTACTGGAGTTAATAAAAAAATTAAAAATCTATAAGATTTTGCCACTGTCAAAGCAATAACTTCAGCATTTTTTGAAGCAAAACTTTTTGGAACAATTTCTCCAAACATCAAAAGTAAAAATGTTATGATTCAAGTTGAAATTCAAATTATGATTGATTGTTCTAGTGCAAAATTTCAAGATAAAGATAATCATAAAGCAAATTGAGTAGCAAGAGATGCTATATAAACATTTACTAAATTATTTCAAATAAGTATTGTTATCAAAAGTTTATCACTTTGTGATTTTAGTATTTTTAAATCACGAGATCAAAATTTATTTTGTTTAACAAGTGAATCTATTTTGTGTTCTGGAATACTCATAAGAGCTATTTCAGAAGCAGAAAAAAAAGCTGATAATAAAAATAAAATAAAAAATAATATTATGAGTAGGGGATCCATAAATAAAAAAAATTATTAAAACTTTCTCTATTTTATGTATTTTTTTTATTTTTCAAATTTTATTTTAAAAAAATTATGTTGTATTTTTGACACATTGTCAAAAATATGTTATGATACATATGATTTATTTGATAAAAATATTTTATGGAAATAAAAAAAATAAACCTTTCTGCATTATCCACTATGCAAACACAAACTACTTCAGAAGTTATTAATGAACCTGAAGCACAAGAAATTTCTGCTATAGCAGATAATAAAAATCAAGCAGATACAAGTAATAGAAAAAAAATTTCTTTAAAAAATTTAAAAAGAAATAATGATAATTCTGAAAATTTATCATCTTTAGTTTTGGGGGAAATAAAACAAGAAATTCAAACAACAAATGAGGAAGATAAACCAACAATACAAAAAGTAACACTAAAAAAACTTTGACTTTCATCAAAAGAAACTGCGATTGATACTACAACAGAAGCTAGTAAATCTGATTGAGCTGAAGTTTCAAGTGAAGAAAAAAATGATTCTATTACAGATATAGCTTCATCTAATATAAAAACTTCAATTAATGAAACGACTGAAATTCAAGCAGAAGAAATACCAAAAATTTCTTCTTTTGAGATATCTGATTGAGATACAAGTTGTAAAATTATAAAAGAAGAAAAGGATGAAATTTTTTCAAACTATAAATGATCATTTACTCCAGAAGTAAAAATTGAAAAAAAAGATACTAAAAAAGAAGAAAAAGAAGTTGTTCTACAACAAGAAGCTATAATGCAAGAAATTCCTGAGATAGTTAAAAATATAAATTCTTCTAATCAAACAAATTTAGAAAGATACTCTGAAAGCGAAGAAAAGTTTAAAAAATTAAAAAATAAAAAAATCATAGCTTGAATAGTTATAACTTTATGAGCTTTAGTTTGAGGAATTTATACTTCTCAACTTGATTTTGTAAAATGAAGTATTAGAGAAACAAAAGATTTAAATCCAAGTATTGAACAAAATATTCAAAATAATCCTGTTGAAGAAATTCAAATAAATAAACCAATCCAAAAAAATGATACAGAAAATACTGTAATTACTGAAAATAAATTAGAACCTAAAAGCGATATTGTCAAAGAAAATATTCCAAACCAAGTTGATAATATTGAAAATTCTAATAATATAAACCAAAAATTACACAATTATTTAAAAGAAAAATATAAATCTAAATAGAATATGAAAACAAATATTGATGAAATAAAAATTAAAAAAGATCTTCATGATGTTATAATCTACATAAACGAAATGTTTGATAGTGCAATTTTAGATAATGTATCTGATATTCACATTGAGACTACAAAAGATTTTTTATTGGTTCGTTTTAGAAAAGATTGAGATTTTATTATAAAAGATAAAATTTCACTTGAACATATATCAACTATAATCACTAGGCTAAAAGTTCTAGCAAAAGTAAAAATTGATGAAAATAAAAAACCCCAAGATGGAAAAATAGTTTATACTTCAGAAAAACTTTGAGAAACTGTAGATATAAGAGTATCTATTCTTCCTACTATTTATTGAGAAAAAGTTGTAATGAGAATGTTAAGACAAGATGATAGTTTGATAAATCTTGAAAGTATTTGACTTCTAGAAATGAACTTAGAAAAAGTTAGAGAAGTTTTAAAAAGTAAGTATTGAATAATTCTTGTAGCTTGACCAACTTGAAGCTGAAAATCAACTACACTTTTTTCTATATTGAAAAATTTCAATCCTTTACAGTATAATATTTCTACTCTAGAAGATCCTGTTGAATATAATATAGATTTTATAAATCAATCTCAAATCAAACCTGAAATATGATACACTTTTGCTTCTTGACTTAGAAGTCTTGTTAGACAAGATCCAGACATAATAATGGTTTGAGAAATAAGAGATAAAGAAACCGCTATTTTATCGATTGAAGCTGCTTTAACTTGACATCTAGTTTTATCAACTATACACACAAACTCTGCATCAGCTACAATACAAAGACTTATAAATATGTGAATTGAACCTTTTTTAATTGCAAGTGCTCTAAAAATGGTAATTTCTCAAAGGCTTGTAAAAAAAATCTGTCCACATTGTAAAAAAGAACATCAAGTTGATCAGTTTATGAAAGCAAAAGTAAAAAAGGAGCTTTCTGATATAATGGATGAAAGTGAAATAAATGAACTTGTTTTTTATAAATGAACTTGATGTAGTGAATGTAAAAATACTTGATATAGTTGAAGATTATGAGTTCATGAAGTTTTAGTATTATGAGATTATCTTGAAAAAAGCATTTTAGAAATGTCTTCTGCATCAGAAATACATAAAATAGCAAAAAAAGAGTGAATGATTACTATTTTACAAGACGCTATATTAAAGGCTGCTATGTGAGAAACAAGCCTAGAAGAAGCTTTTAAACTAATATAAATAACATATGTTCTTCATATTTAGAAAAAAGAAAAAAAACATAAATACTGATGAAATAACAAACTTCAATAACGTTTTAAAAGTTATTGAAGATTTTATATTATTTGAGGAGTTTACAAAAGCTGAAAAAGCTATAAATGAAGTAATTGAAAAAGAAAATGAATCTTTTAAAATATTTATAGAAAATGTTGAGGAAAAAAAGAAGAAAGAAGAATTAGAGAAATTTAAGAAAAAAATTGAAAAATTAGAAAAATTAAGAGAAGAAAATAATAAAAAAAGAAAAAACCATCAAATAAAACTTGATAAAAAAAGAAAAAAAGAAGAAATAAAATTTATAACAAAAAAAGTAATAGAGTTAAGTGAAGTTTGAAATTTTGACGAAGCGATTTCACTTGTAAATAATTTTTTAGAAAAAAACTTAAATGACTTACAAATAATAAATTTCGTAAATGATCAAAAGAAAATAATAAACAAAAGACTTGAAAAATACAAAGAAAAGAAACAAAAAGAAATTAAAAAAGATGCTCTAAAGGAAGCTCAAGAATTAATATGAGAAATTAAAAATAATCAATTTGAAGAAGATTTAAAAAAAGACGAATTAAGTTTATTTCAAAAACTTAAACATAAACTGAATTTTTACTGAAATTTTAAAAAAAGATTAAAAGAAAAAAGACTTATTGAAGAAATTGATCTTTTACTTCAATCTCACAATGAAAAAAATGATTTAGTTGCAAAATCAAAACTTGATCAAATTCATTCTTGAATCTCAAGAGAAATATCAAATGAAAAAATAAATTGATTTGAGCTTTATTGAAAAATAATGTGAGCTGATAAAATATCTTGAGACTCATTATGATTTCACGCTGGAAAAAATAATTATAGTTTTTTTATCTGAGATGCAACCGGACACTGAATAAGAGCTTGATTTATTATAAGTCAAATGACAAAAAAATTTCACGAAATATCTTGAAGTGAAAAAATAGAAAAAATTGTAATGGAAATAAATAATTCTTTAAAGCAAGAATTAAAAAGTTGAAATTTTATCACATCAATATTTTTCAATATAAATAAAAATAATCCTAATGAAGTTGAGTTTATTTGAATGTGACATGAGCCAATATTTGTATTTAGGAAAAGCTCTCAAACTGTTGAAAAAATAATTCCTGGATGACTTGCTGCTTGAATAAGAATTATAAAAGATATTCTAAATATAAAGAAAAAGATTATAACTTTAGATGATTGAGATATACTTATTTCTTATACTGATTGAATAGTAGAAGCAAAAAGTGAAGAAAATCAAATGTATTCTATTGATAGAATAGCAAGAAAATTAGAAGAATTTTGAAAAAATCCTAAATTTTCTCTAGAGGAAATACATAAAAGATTTATTGAAGATTTAAAAAATTGGACTTGATGAAAAGCAAATTACAACGATGATGTAACTCTACTTTTACTAAAAAGAGATTTTAATAAACAGGTGTTAGAAAAAGAAGATGAAGTTGAAAAAATTATTATAAAAGAATGACTTGATAAAAAATATAAAAAGAAAATAGTTTGAAAATCATTAGAGGAAATAAGAGAAGAAATACAAAAAATACAGAAAGAAAATGCTCTAAAAAATATTATAAAATCTCTAGATGTATTATATAAAACTTGAGAATTACCAAAACTAAAACAAGATTGTATAAGATATATAAAAGAATGATATATTCATAAGAAAATAAATTTCTATCTAAAAAAAGCGCTAGATAATGAAAATAACTTTAAAATAAAACAAAAAGATAAAAAAATTCATGATAAATACAATATACTTTATGAATTATATAAAAAATGAGATTTTGAAACTGTAATAAGTGAGTGTTCAAATATCATATCTAAAGACTGAAATGTATAAAAATTTAATTTATTTAATTTATGTTTTGAAATAATTTCTTTGATAAATATGGAAATTTTGATAATAAAAAATTTTTAGATTTATTACAAAAAGCACAAAAATGATTGAAAAATAAAAGAACTCAAAAACAAGGTTTAACTTTTGATGTAAGCCTTTTTAATAGTGTTTCACCAAAGGAATTATGGCAATTTATAAATAAACTTTCTATTTTTATAAATTCTTGAATAGATATAAAATGAGCTTTTAATATACTTGTAAAGCAAACAAAAAATCCATATTTAAAAAAAATTGCCACAGAAATAAAAGTAAATATTGATTATGGTATTTGAATAAGTGAGTCAATGATGCAATATCCAAAAGTATTTGACACACTTTTGGTAGCACTTGTTTGAGTTTGAGAAAAAACTTGAAATTTATGAAAAATATTATCAGAAATTGATAAAAAATTACTTGAAAATATAGAACTAAAATGAAAAGTAAAATGAGCTTTGATTTATCCAGTTATTTTGCTTACATTAACTTTTTCTATGGTAACTTTTATGATGGTTTTTATCATACCAAAAGTTACTGAAAGTTTTGCACAAACTCAGACTGAATTACCTTACTTAACTCAAGTAGTAATAAATATATCAGATTTTTTTAGAAGTGAGTGGTATTTAATCATATTAATAATAATTTGATTTTTTGTTTTTTTAAGAATATTAAAAAGCTTACATATTTGAGAATTATTTTTATGATATGTTGCAATAAACTTACCTATTTTCTGACACATAATAAGGCAATCAAATATAATCTATTTTATAAACTCTTTCTCTCTTTTGATGGAGTCTTGAGTTTTACTCTTAGACGCGCTAAAAACTGCCAGTCAAGTTGTCCCAAATATACACTATAAAAGAGAAGTTGTAAGAGTAAAAAACGAAGTAGAAAGCTGATTAACTATTTCAAAATCACTTGGACTAAATCTAGAATACGATACAAATATTTATTTAAATAAGCTTTTCCCTGAAGAATTTGCCTATATAGTAAATACATGAGAAGAAACTTGAACACTAGCTGAAAGTTTAAAAAAGATATGAAATAATTATTCTTATGAGCTAAAAAGATATATATGAAACCTAGCATCTATGCTAGAACCATTTATCATAATAATTGTTTGAGCTTTAGTTTGAACTATAGTAATTGCTATTATGCTTCCATTTTTCAAACTTTGAGAAATCGCAAAAAAACTGTAAAAACTTGATTTTCTGCAGTTTTTTTTTATATTGAAAATAAATCAATAAAAAGCTTCATATATTTTGACTTTTTTGATTTTTTATATATAATATAATCGTTGTTTTCGCAACATTTATATTTTTATTTTATAACTTTTTTATTTATGAAAAGTACAAATACAAAATGATTTACTCTTGTTGAGTTGATTATCGTTATTACTATTTTAGCTATTCTAGCTACTATTGCTTTTATCTCTTTCCAAGGATATACAAAAGATGCTAGAAACTCAAAAAGAGCTTCTGATTTAAATTCTATTGTAAAATCAATTGAGGTTAAAGTCGCAGAATGAGTAAGTTTAACTAGTGTTGTTACTTCTGATGCAACTCGTGTTGTTGCTGGTAATTTAGCATGAGAAACTATTGCAACTTTTAGTGCTTGAGAATATGTTTGAGGAACTGTTAATCATACAATAGTTTGAGGAAATGCTGATTCTTTTAAAGATCCTCTTGATAAAGTATGATATTCTATAGCAGCAACAACTAGAGCTGGTTGAGTATACCAACTTGCTGCAGTAAAAGAAGTAGATGGTACACAAGAAAATTATGTACTTTGAAATTATACTGCTAGATGAACTACAGAAGTAACTGGTACTATATCTTGAATAGCATTATGAACACAAACATTTACTGCAACTAATAATCTTGGATTTTTAAAAAAAGGAGATATAGTCACAATAAATGATACTACTGATTGAGTATGAGAAATAACTGCAATATCAAGAGACTTAGCAACAATAACTGTGAATATTACAACGGCTTCAGTTGGTGGTGCGGTAACTTGACTTTTATTAAATAACTGAGCCGAAGTTTCTTACCTAGTTGGTGATGGAACAAATCCAATAAGTACAACTGTTTTTGCTTACTAATATTTTTTGAATCTAACCGATAAAAAAACATTCTGCAATATTGCGGAATGTTTTTTTGTTGATTTTTTATTGTTGATTTTGTTTATAAATACATATAATAAAATTATTAATATTTAATTTAGAAATTATGGTCACTATTCAACTTGATATAGATACAAAAAATGAAAGATTATTGAGGAATATTGATAAAGAAACTCTATCTTTTTTATTATCTAGAGTTTTTGAAGAGTATAAAGAAGAACTTCAAGACCAAAAATTAAGAAAACAAATTCTGCAATCAAAAGAGTTAGATGATGTACTTAATTCCATAAAAATATAAGTATGTTATTTATTGTCAAAGATATCTTTTTAAAACAAATTCAAGAATTATCAAAAAAGTATAAATATATTAATGATGATTTTCAAGATTTTAAAAAAACTTTTTCTATTCAAAATGGAAAACATTTATGAAAATGAATCTATAAATTTAGAATGAAAAATTCATCATTATTATCTTGAAAAAGTTGATGATTTAGAATTATATTATTAGTAAAAATAAAAGAAAATAAAATTATGCCTTTTATTATATATTCTAAAACTGAAAAAGAAAATATTACTTTCTGAGAAATACTTAAGGAATTACAAAAATACTTATAAGATAAAAAAGACATTCCGCAATATTGCGGAATGTTTTTTGTTGATTTTTAAATCATGATTAATATAATGAAAATAAATTTAATATTAATTTTTGGAAATATGACAACTTTAGATATAAAAAAGGTTTCAGTTTATGATTTTCTTGAGATAATGAACTCTAAATGAGTTTTAAATGATTATTTGGACTCAAGTGTAGAAATAGAAAGTTTTAGTGATAAAGAAGAACAAGATATATTAAACTCTAAAGAATTTAAACAATTTCAAAGTACTCTTAATTCAAGATTTTTATGAAAATAATAATCACAAAAACTTTTGAAAACGATTTTAAAAAGTTTGTTTGAAAAAATTATTCATCTTGTAATTTAATAAAACTTAGTTCTTTATTGTACAAAGTTATTATAAAAAAGGGATTTTATTTAAATAGACCTTTTATGAAATTAAAATTTAATTTTTGTAATAAATCAGTGAGACTATTAGTTGTAATTGATAAATTAAATGATTTACTAATTCCAATTTTTATTACTGATAAAAATGATAAGATTTATTGATATAATATGATTTGGGAAAATATTAAAACTAAAGCATTAAAATTATTTGAAGTACATTCTATTGACATAAAAGATAATAATTTTACTGAATTCTAACGAAAAAAATAAAAAAATCTCAAATGAGATTTTTTTATTTTTTAATCAACTTTTTTCATAAAATCTTTAGCTGGACAATAAAAATCAAGTCAATTTTCTCAAACTTTACTTTTTATATATTCTATCAAATTCTCTTTTTTTACTTCTTCTTGAGTTCAAGCGACCATATCTCTTACTTGATATATTCCTGAACTTGCTTCCATGATACCAACCATAACTACATATCTAGCATTTAGTCTATTTGCTTTTTTCATTTGAGCTTTTAGCGAAGGAGTTCAAAGTGATGAAAGGGTGTTTATTCATGCTTCACGAGCTTCTAGAGAAAGTGGTAGAACTATTTTTTTTGCTTCATCTCAAAGTTGGATGAAATACAAATCTATTTTATCTTTATCCTTTAGAATTACTCACTTATCAATTAATGCTTCAACCATTCTTTCCATTCACATTCACATACCAACTGCTGGAATTTCATCTGGATGTCAAAGTTTTTTAGATAACATATCATATCTTCATCATCAACCAAAAGATCACTGATTTCTTCAAGTTGCATCTGCAAATTCCCAAACTGTATGAGTATAATAATCAAGTCATCTAACTAGCTTATGATCTTCTTCATATGGAACTCAAAGTAAATCTAAATATTCTTTTACTTTTTTATAGTGTTCTAAAGAATCTTTTTTTAGAAATTTTGTGATTTTTGGAGCAGAATCTGCTAAAATTATTTCATCTTCTAGTTTTGTATCTAAAAGTCTTAAAGGATTCTTACTTAATTTAATTAATGCATCTTCAGACAAAATATGTTTTTTATTTTCATAAAAACTTCTAAGTTCTTCAATATATTTTTGTCTATCTTTTAAAGTTCAAATAGAATTAATTTTTACTTTAAAATCTCATTCTAGACCTATTTTATTTAAAACTTTATATCAAATAAATATAAGTTGCGCATCCAAAATAGGATCTGACTCTCAGATAATTTCAGCTCAAACTTGAAAATGTTGTCTATATCTTCATTTTTGTGGTCTATCATATCTAAAATGTGGCTCAACATAATACAAAAAAACTGGTTGTGGCTCTGATTGTAAATCATTTTCTATATATGCTCTCATAACTGGAGCTGTTGTTTCTGGTTTTAGTACAAGTTCTCTTCCCTTTCTATCTGTTAGACAATACATTTCTTTATCAATTATGTCTGTTCATTCTCATAAAGCTCAAGTAAATAATTCTTTATGCTCTAGAATTGGTGTTGAGATTCTTTTAAATCAATTTTTACGAAATTCATGTCTAAAAACTTTTTTTAAAAATGTATGATATAAATGGTTTTCAGGTAAAATGTCTTGCATTCATCTAACTTTTTTTGGAGTTTCCATATAAATTTTATTAAGCAAATAAGAAAAATAAAATCTCCCCTTTTATTTGGAGAAGATTTTAGCAACTAAAGGTATAATATATGATAAATCTTTTTTTTCAAATTTATTTTTAAGTTTTTTAATATATTAAAGTAATTAAGTAAATACTAAGGAAAAATAATATAATACTTGATACTAAAGAAGAATATTTTGAAAATAAATTTATTTTCTCAAAAACTTTTGTTCTAAGTATAAAAGTCAGGATCAAAACTACCATCAAACATAAAAATATTCATATTCAAAGAGCAAGAATCATAGGAAGAATTAGTGAAAAACTTCACATAGAAAATAAAAGTAAAAATATACTCCAACCAAAACTACAAGGAGCAAGTCATGCAACAAATCATAACATAATTGATCAAGAAATACCTTTATTTCTCCCTTTTTCAAAGGGAGGACTCGGTAGGCGAGGAGGGATTTTCAAGTTTTTATATGCTCTAAAAATCAAATACAAACTAAAAACTAAAACTATTATCAAAGAAATTCTTTGAATATAAAGCATATAATTTGAAATATCATAAAATGAGATAAAAACTTTTGTAACTAAAAAAAGTAAAACTATATCTATCAAATGTGTAATAGTAAAAATTGTTATATATAAAAGTCAGTCTAAAAAATTTTTATTTTTATCTAAAAAATATATGAAATTAAAAGACTTTTTGAGTGTCCTGGTCACATAGCATGCACAAATCAAAGTCAAACTACTATAAAAAATATTGTCAAAAAACTTTCTTTTGAGGTCTTATTTATATAGTTTGAAATCTTTTTCATCGTTTCTATAAAAAGTTCATTTCCAAATCAAGACGATAAAAGTCAGCTATCTTTTGAAACTTTTGTTGTCATAAAATTTTCTTTTTCACAAAATTCTTTAGATTTTTTTTGAAGTTTCACTTTTTCTAAAATATCTTTTGGAATTTCTGTTCTTGGATTTTGATTCGGTCATATATGATTATCAAGTGGCAACCAAGAGTTAAAAACTTCTTCATAATCTGTATAATTATCTCCATCAGTATCTATTTTATTTGGGTCAGTTTTATGAACTAATTCCTGAGCATCACTTATTCTATC
>CAYOIP010000021.1:17842-19003 GCA_964404065.1 uncultured Candidatus Peribacteria bacterium | reverse complement strand
ATCAATTGATAATTTTTTTGATTATAAATACTGAAAACTTGAATATAGAAAAACAAAATTTGTATTTGAAAAACATAATATTCAAAGTTATCAGGATGCATGTATGGTAAGTTATCCTAATGATTATAGATTTACAAGAATAACTGAATTTAAAAAATTTTACCCAAATAATAAAAATTTTAATTTAAATTCTACTATAATATGTAAAGAATTTCCTTGAGAATGAGATATGGATGACTACCCTATAGAAATTGATAAAAATCTAGCAATTTTGAAAAAGTATAAAAAAGAAGCAAAAAAACTTAATAATGTGGTATTTTTATGAAGACAAGCTGATTATAAATATTATGATATGGATGATACTATATATAATGCTTTAAATATTAATTTATAAATATGAACTTAAAAATTTTTAACTTATATTTTAAAAATTCTAATATAAAGAAGAGTGAAAAATATATAATACCGATTCAATGCTGAAAAGATATCTCAAAAGCAGAACTGCCTATGTTAGCTGATAATACTTGAGATAATATAAGCATAAAAAATCCTTTTTATTCTGAATTAACTTGAATGTATTGGGTTTGGAAAAATTATGATTTATCTAATATAACCCACATATGATTCTGTCATTATAGAAGAAAATATAATATAAATTTTTTGGAAAAAATAATTAAAAAAAATAAATCTATTGATATTATTATGCCAAGAAAAATAAATTTATGACCTTTTTCAAGTATTGAATCTCATTATAATTACATGCATATTAAAGAAGATTTCAGTATAATGAAAAACTATATGAAAAAGAATTTTCCTAATTTTGATTTAAAAATACTTGAAAAAAGAAATATACCATATATTAATAATAATATGTATGCTTTTAATATGTTTATTATGAAGAAAGAATTATTTTCTAATTATTGTGAGTGGTTATTTAAAATATTATTTGATTTAGAGAAAGAAATATATCCTTCTCATTATTCATATCAAAAGAGAGTATATTGATATTTAGCAGAGAGATTATTAAATGTTTTTATATATAATCAAAAAAAATCTTGAAAAAAAATTTTAGAATGTAAATTACAGATTGATATATAATATTATGCCAAAAATCTCAATAATAACAACAACTTATAAACACGAAAAGTTTATAAAATATAC
>CAYOIP010000021.1:0-17742 GCA_964404065.1 uncultured Candidatus Peribacteria bacterium | reverse complement strand
GAAAAAATTAGTATTTTTAAAAAATATCATGATGTAAAACTTGTTTATTCTGACTCTCAATTAATTAATAATGAAAATGAAAAAATATATAAAAACCCAATTATTAAAATAGATAGCTGAAAACATATTTTCTCTTTATTAGATTTTTTAAAACTATGAAATCCAATACAATCTTTTTGAGTTGTTATGATTAAGAAAGAGCTCTTAAACAAATATGTTCCTTTTGTAAATTTAGATAAAAATAATAAAATGTTTTGACCTCTTGATTATTATTTATGGACAAAAATTATTCCTAATAATTTTATTTATTTTTTAGATAAGAAATTGTTTTTATATAGAATTCATGACAATAATTTTATAAAAAATATTTCTTTAATGAACAAACAAATTGAATTAATTTACAAACAAATATTAAAAAATAATACTGATAAAAAGATAAGTAATGTTTGTAATTTTTTCATTGAAAATAATAATTGAGTATCAAACTTTTATGAATGAACAAGAATAAAAACTATAAAACATATATTAAAAAGTTTTTATTATAATCAAACAAAAAGCATAGTTGAAAGATTATGAATTTTATTTCTTTCTTTTATGCCAAATTTTATAAAAAATTACATTATTAAAAAATATAAATCTATATAATATGCTAAAGATTTCAATAATAACAACAACTTATAAACACGAAAAGTTTATAAAATATACAATAGAAAGTATTTTATCTCAAACTTTTACTGATTGGGAACTTTTGATTTGAGATGATTCTCCTGATGATTTAACTTGGAATATTATTCAATCTTATGTTTCTAAATTTCCTGATAAAATAAAAGCTTGGCATCATTCTCCAAATTTAGGTATTGTTGATAATATGAATTTTTTACTTGAAAATGTAAATCATGAAAGTGAATATATTGCTTTTTTAGAATGAGATGATATGTTTACTTCTGATAATTTACAAGAAAAAATTAGTATTTTTGAAAAATATAATGATTTAAAACTTGTTTATTCTGATTTAAGTTTTATTAATGCTAAAAACGATATAATTTTAGAAAGTTTTTTTACTAATAGAAATATAAAATATTATCAAAATGAAATTATTCCAAAAGATAATTTCATTTTATCTGAAGCTTGACCAATTGCTTCTTGGAGTACAGCAATGATTAAAAAAGATATTTTAGAAAAATACAAAATTATTTCTTTAGAGCCTGAAAATAAAAAATATTCTGTTGCTGATTATGATTTATATTTTAAAATAACAACTGAAAATAAAGTTTATTGAATTAAAAAACCTTTAACTTTATATAGAAGACATTCTTGAAATCTTTCTTGATCAAACTGATGAACTAGTGACGATTTAGATAAATTAATTGATTATTATTATAAAAATAATTTAATTTCAAAAGACATCTATAATAACAAAAAATCTTGGACAAAAATAGTATCTACTATATTTGATTTAGAAATTTGAAATAAAAAATGAGCTTTAAATAATTTTATAGAGTCATTAAAATATTGAATATTTAGTTATTTAAAATTTAAAATTGCTATATTTGTTTTCCTTATATTACCAAAACAACTTACAAAAATTATACTAAAAAAACTAATAAAGAGATGATAAATCATCTCTTTATTTTAAATCAAAAACTTTTTCATATTTACTTCCAATAAAATTTTCAAATCCATCTCAAACAATTTTATATGGAATTCTATCAAACCATTTGAAAAATTCTGGAAAATATTTTGCAGTTCTTGATTTTATTATTAAATATCTTGATATCTCATATCATAAAGCCAAAAAAGCATATATTGTTATTCCATGTACATCAAAAAGTCTTTTTATATTTTTGAAATTCAACTTAAACCAAGTATAAGTTAAATTATTAAAATTATCTTTTATGAGATGAAAAGTTAAAGTTTCATCTAAATTATATATTTTATCTTTTCATTCACATAAATTAAATTTTTGAAAATAAGCATCAGCAAAATATAAAATACTATCATCATATCTATAATTTCCATTTCTAAACAAAAGTGAAGAATGAATTGTATAATTATTTTTTTCTTTTAATTTATATAAAAAATACTTTTTATCACTTTCGTAATACATAAGAGTTTTGCTTCAGCATCAGATAAAATCTTTGTGAATGTCTAAAAAATTTACTTGTTTTTTTAGTTTATCAGAAGTCCATAAATCATCATGATCTAAAATTGCGATATATTCTCAAGTAGCTTTTTCAAGCAAAAAATTAAGTCATCCATAAGGTCAATGATTTACTTTTTTTTCAAATAATTTAATTCTTTTGTCATCAAAAGACAATATATTTTTAAATGTATCATCAGTTGAATTATTATCCAAAATCAAAAGCTCAAAATCTTGCAAACTTTGAGCTAAAACACTTTTTATTGTTGAAAATATATATTTTCCTGAATTATATGCACAAATTAATATTGATACTTTCATAATTTTTAATTATCACTAGCATTTCAAAAAGTTTTTATATGTTTCATTATTTCTTCAAATAATTCATCATATCTAGCTTTTGATTTTGCTTCAAGATTTAGTCTTAAAAGTGGTTCGTTTGAAGAAGCTCTGAAATTCCACCAACTTCAGTCAGCATATTCCACAGTTATTCAGTCAAATAAATCAAAATTTTCATTTTTATAAATTTCAGCTAATTTTGCAATAGCTCATTTTGGATCAGCAACTTCAAAATTTGTTTCTTCTAAAGTCACATAATTACTAAAAGTAGAAACTACTTCACTTATTTTTTTTCAAGTTCATAAAATAGCTGAGACAAAAACCATTCAAGCCATAATTCAACTATCCATATAATAATTATCTCTAAAGAAATAATGAGCTGAATGCTCTCAAGCATAAACTATTTCTTTATTTTTCATCATATGTTCTCTTATATAAACATGACCAACCATTTCCCTTTCATAAAATCATCCAAGTTTTTGAACTGTATCCTTGAAATTATGAGAAATAGTTGCATTTCCTACAAATCAAGCTTTTGGATATTTTTTTGATAACTCTAAAGCTATAATGGAAGATAATATTCCAGAAACTATAATTTCTCACTTATCATCTAAAATAATTATTCTATCAGCGTCTCAATCAAATATAAATGCCATATCAGCATTATTTTCAAATAATGCTTTTTTTGCGTCAATCCTATTTTTTTCAAGCATTGGATTTGGATGATGATTTGGGAATTCTCCATTTGGCTCTAAAAACAAAGGAATAAGTTTAAATCATGCTTTTTTAGCTAATTTTTCCATAAAAGCTCAAGCAACTCCATTTCATACATCAGCTACAATAGTTAATTTTGAAAAATCAACATCCTTTCAAACAAAGTTTAAAATATGTTCAACCCATTCATCACTTACATCACGATTTTCAACTTTTTTTTCTACCATTAAACTACTACCTAACTCCAAACTTTCCATTATTTCAACCATTTCTGGTCAATATTTTTTCAAATTATATGATTCAGAGTTATGTGATAAAGCCTTCATTCAATTATATTCTTTTGGATTATGTGAAGCTGTTATCATAACTCAAGCATCTATATCATCATAATAACAAGTTGCAAAAGAAAGCATATCTGAAGAACAAAGTCATAAATCAACAACTGTAGCTCAAGCAAGATTTGCTCAGGAAATAAAAGCATTTTTTAGGCTAACTGATGATAATCTTGCATCGTATCATAAAGCAATTTTTTTATTTTTAGTCACTTTTACAAAAGCATATCAAAGTTTTTTATAAAAATCTTCATCTATGTCTTTTCCATAAATTCATCTCAAATCATAAGATTTAGAAACAATTGAATATTTACTCATAAAAATTATTTAATTATTTAAAAAATTTACTCCAAATCATCTTTAGTGCTATATTTATAGCATTTGAAGATTTTTGTCATTTAGAGATACTATAATCAGTATAAATTATATCAACAGGAACTTCTTTAAAAGAAATATTTTTCTGCGAAATTATATCTATTAATTCAGAAGCATAGGACATATCATCAATAGATAATTTTATATCATTTAAAACATTTTTTCTAAAAACTCTGTATCAATTATGACTATCAGTAAGTTTTATATTACTTATAAAAAATGTAAAAAGTATTCATAACTTTAAAACTATTTTTCTTGATAATTTTATATTAGTGTTAGTTTTCTTTATAAATCTTGAACCTAAAACAACTCATAAATTTTTATCATTTTTAAATTCTCTCAAAAATTTTTCTATATCTTTTATTTGATGTTGTCAATCAGCATCAAAGGTACAAACAAATTCTACTTCTCAAAATCTTCTAAAATACTCAAATCCCGTTTCCAAAGCAGCTCATCATCATCTATTTATATAATGATTCAAAATTATCAAATCCTCAAATTGATTTAAAACTTCTAAAGAATTATCAGTTGATCAATCATTTACTAAAACAATATTTTTATATCAATTATTTATTAAATTTTCTAAAGTTTCTCTTATAACTTTTCACTCATTATAAACTCTAACAATAAATCATATTTCTCATTTTATAGACTTTTTCCCACTATTCTGAATAGCTATTTCTCTTATAAGTTTTGTTAAATATTCTCTGTCAGATTCTACTTTATTTAATAAAAGCAGTGAAAAATAAATAAGAAAAATTATTGAAATATAAACAAGTAAATCAGCTCATCTTTGAAGTCAAAATATTGATCAAATGTAGTTTAATACTGACGGGAAAAACGAAAAAACTAAAAGTCAGCTTCAAATTCAAATAAAAACTAAAAAATGTAGTGCATTAAATTTTTGTTTTCTTGCAATATCAATTGCTAAAATCAGTATAATTACTCAAGAAACTACGAAAAATATTTCAAGTAAGCTCATTTTAAAATGTTAAAAATTATTTTGTTATTTTAAACTCACACAACTACCTTTGCAACTCTTAAAACTCTATCTCAAAGCAAATATCATTTTTCAAATTCATCTACAATGAATCCAGGTTTTTCGCTAGAAACTTGCGTCATAACTTCATGTTTATTTGGATCAACTTCTTCTCAAACTGAAACAAAAGGTTTTACTCACATACTTTCTAAGTCTCTTTTTAATGATTTTTCCATAGCTAAAATTCATTCAAAAAGCGCTCAAGATTTTTCTGATTCAGGTGTATTTTTTATCATTCTTTCTAGATCATCAACTCTTGGAAGAATTTTTTTAAGTATTTCAAATTTCAAAAAAAACATCATATCTTCCCTATCTCTCTCAGATCTAAATTTAAAGTTTTGATAATCAGCTTGAGTTCTTGCAAGCATTTCTTTAAGTTTTAGTATTTCATCATCTTCAGCTTGAATCTCTTTTTTATTTTCTTCAGAAAGTCACTCTAGTTCAGAAATCTCCTCCCTAAGTTCTTCTAAATCATTTTCTAGAATTTGTTCTTCATTTTGTTTATTTTCATCTTGTTGTGACATAAATCAAGTAATATTAAAATATAAAATCGTGAATTTATTATATGAAAAATATATTTTTTTCAACTTGATTTTTTAAAAAATTGGATAAAAAAAATTAAAAATCAACATTTTTTTTAAAAAACTTTCAAAAATTAACATAAAATTAATGTTTGATTATTAAAATAGCAACATACTTTAATAATCAATATTATAAAATATGTTGTACTGTAATTGATTTGATAAAGATTGATTAAATAAAGATTTATATTTTATGCCAAACTGAGCCACAAATGACGAGGTTTTTAATATATTAGAATTTTCATTTTATTATTTAGTAGAAAAAAGAGAGGAAATGATTGGTAGATTTTGATGAAAATGATATTGATTACTACTTGCAAAAAGCTTACAAAATAAACCATGTTTTAGAGAAATTCCATTTTTAATACCAAATTTTCATATTATACCAACAGATTTTTATAAATTTGAAGGGGAAAATCCAAATATAGAATTTGATAGTAAGCAGGAAAAATATTTAAAGCAAGTTTTTGATAGTTTTTCAAACACTCCTTATATAGCAATCAGATCATCTGCAGACATTGAAGACATATGAGATAAAAATTATTCTTGAGTTTTTTATAGCTGATTTTGCTCAACTAACGACTTTGAACACTTTTTAGAAGAAATAAAAAAAGTTTTAGAAAGTGCCTGAAATGTAAGAAATAAAGAAATATGAATGTGAATAGTTATTATGGAAGTAACTTGAATAAAACACGCAAATTGAGATTTTTATCCTGATTGATGATGAGTAATGGCCACCACTAACTTTTGAGATAGAACAACTATATCTAGTGAATTTTGATTACCCGTATGAATAACATCTTGAAAAAATAGTGAAGTTATTACTTTTGACCTTGAAGAAAATTGAAATGTATTACATGCTTGTATAAAAGAATGAGATAGTTGTAAAATGTATATTAATGATGAATTTGTTCTTAGTAATTGAATATTAAAAAAATCACATAATAAAGCGTCTTTAACTAGGTTAGATAATAACTGAATGGTTTGAATTTTTTCATGAGACATTTATAAAAAAATTGTTTATATATGAAAACAACTTGAGAGATTCTTTGGTTATTCTTTAGATATAGAATTTGCAGTAAATAATTGAGAAATTTACATATTACAAATTAGAAAATATCCAAATAATTATACTAGACCAAATAATATGGAATTACCAAATTTAGAGTCAAAAGAAATTATTTTTAGTAGCTGAGATATTTTTTCATGATTATGATATTTAAATAATATTGAATTAAACTTTGAATTATTAAGACTACCATTTATTCCTTGAAACTCTGAAGAGAGAAGAATGCATGATAATCGGGTTTTAATAGATGCATTAAATAAATTAGAAGAGAAATATTCTTGAGGAAGTTATGCAATATATTTAGATAGGTTGGAAACATTTCCAAATATTGATTTAAGGAAATATCCATGATTAAAACTTGTAACATTTAAAAGTGATGAAGAGAGGTATAAACTTTCACATACTTACATGATGTTAAGAGAATCATGAATTCCGCATATAATTTTTAAAGATAATCCAGATTTATCAAGAATAGTAAGAAAAATATGAAAAGCTTTTGTTTATTTAGATTGAAATAATTGACTATATATTTATAAATAGATTTAATTTGATTTTAATAATTAGTTTATATAATATTTTAGAAATTTATTATATAAACTTTTTTTATGAAACTAATTTCTTGGAATGTAAACTGAATAAGAGCTTGAATAAAAAAATGAACTTTTTTTGAATATTTAAAAAATGAAAATCCTGATATAATTTGACTTCAAGAAGTAAAAGCCAATTTTGAACAACTTGAAAAATCTGATATAGAAAATATTAAAAATCTTTGATATGAGATTTATTGGAATGCTGCTCAGAGACCTGGTTATTCTGGAACTGCAATTTTAACAAAAATAAAACCACTAAATATTTATAATTGAATTGATACAACTTGATTAAATCTTGATAAAATAGAAACTGATGAAGTAATAGAAGAAAATCATGAATGAAGAGTTATTACAGCCGAATATGATAATTTTTATTTTATTACAGTTTATACTCCAAATGCAAAACCGGATTTAGCCCGTTTGCAGTACAGACAAATTTGGGATCATGTTTTTTTGAAATATCTAAAATATCTAGAAGTTAAAAAGCCTGTAATATTTTGTTGAGACTTAAATGTCGCTCACAAAGAAATAGATTTAGCAAATCCAAAGTGAAATAAAACTACAGCCACAAAACCCGGAAATGCAGGTTTTACAGACCAAGAAAGAGCTTGAATGCAAAACTTTATAGATAATTATTTTATTGATAGTTTTCGTCATTTTTACCCAGAAGTTATTTGAGCTTATAGTTGGTGGAGTAATTTTTGAAATGCTAGAGGAAAAAATGTTTGATGGAGAATTGATTATTTTTTAGTTAGTGAAAGTTTGAGAAATTCTCTAAAATCTGCTTTTATTAGACCTGAGGTTATGTGAAGTGATCATTGTCCAGTATGAATAGAAATCTAAAAAACCCCGCAGAATTGCGGGGTTTTTTAGATTTAAGATTTAAATAATAAATTTACTCTTGAAGACAAATCCAAAATCTGTCATCTCATATCATTTAACTGATCTCCAATTCTCTTATATAGTTTTTCATTTCTATTTGCTCTTCAAAGAACATTTTTGTATTTTCAGCAATTGTTTCTTCCAAAAAATATTGTACTTTATCAACTTTTTTATCAATTTTTTCATTAAAGGCTTTTTGTTCTTCATTAAAAGCTTTTTGTTCCTGAATAAATCAAGTCAATAATTTTTTAATTTCACTTATATCATCATTTTGTTGCATAATCAATTTTTAAAAAATATTTTATATGGATGTATGATACTTTTATTTTTTATTTTGCAAAATCTTTTTTAAACTTTGTGAAAGCAAAAAAATCCCTGACGGGATTTTTTTTAGATTAAGATTTTTTATTAAAGAAATCTTTATCTTTTCATTTTATTCATGAAATTACATCAGTAATTCATTCTTTTATTCATAATTTTTGTAATAAATCTATAAACTCTCACTCTCAATATTTTCAAGCATATTTTTTATCTACAAATTCTTCAACTATTTGTTTAATTTGAGTTGTATCTAGTTTTCAAGAGTCTGGAATAAATATAGGTTGTGCTTTATTGCTTCAAGGATTTTTTGCATCTACATCAAAATTATAAATATTTACATTTTTTCAATTAAGAGTAGTTTCTTCTTTTATTGAAGATGGAAGTGTAGTAGTTGGAGTTTCTGCTTGTCATCATTTAGATTTTCATCAAGTGAAAAATTTATTTTCAAAATTTCATTCTCAATCAAACATTTTTCATATTCATAATACATTTCATCATTCAATATCTTTTTGTCTCATTGCTTCAAATGCTGCTTTTATTTCAGCATCTGAACTAAATTTTATTTTATCTTTTGCAACTCATAATGCTTCAGCTAAAGTAGTTGCTAGCGCTCTTGCTTCATTACTATCTTTAAAATCTCTTATATTATCATAAGCTCTTAATTTTTCTATCGCATCTGATTGATTATTTTTTACTCACATATTTGCTCTTAATCTATTATTTGATTGTTTTGCATTATTATCTTTTTCTACTTCATGATTAGTAAATAATCATTTATCTTTTAGCCAATCTTGTGCATTAGTTGAAGCTTTATTTTGATAATAAGAACTAGCTTGTCATCAAATAGTTTGCAACCCCTGAGCACTCAAACCTCCAGGAAATATTGGTGCATAAGTTGGAGACTTTTTCAAAAGTTTTCAAACTTCTTCTCAGAAGTGAGAAACTGGTTCTGTAACTTCTTTTGTGATTTCAGAACTATGTAGTGCTGCCATTACTCACATCCATAAAAATACTATACCAAATATTTGCATAACTAAAGTTCAAAAGCTTGTTTGAAAAGCATCTACTATTTGTCAAGTTGTTGATTTTGATTTATCATCTAAGTAAGCATTTGGCCAACCTATTTGAGTAGAACTATCGGTTTGTCATGGCGCTTGCATAACAATTCTTTTTCAATCAGTCTTAATTAATTCATTTTTTGCTATTCAACTTCAAGCAGTATTTATAAATATTATTCAAAAAGCAAGTGCTGCAGATACATAAACAGGAACCATTCAAAGTGAAATTAAGTTTTTTATACTCAACTTTTGTAGAGGATTTCCATGTCCATCTCATCAACCATGTCCGTGATTAAAAAAGTGTAATAATCAAAAAACTGGTGACAACATAGCAAATATCCAAAACCAAATTCATCTTACAAAAAGTGCTATTCAAAGTGTAATTATTAAAATAGCATAAATAACTATAAAAATTAGAGAAAATCAAGTTTTAAATATAAGTGCTAATATATCCCTAATTCCTCATGCAATAACATCTTGAGAAAATACTTTTCAATAACTATCAAACTTCATAACTGAGAATGTATAATAATACATCACAGAATAAATTCATTTTCATTTTAAAAACTCAGCTAAATCTTTTTTAACTTTTCATCATTCACAAACTACAACATATCAGCTTCATTTTGCAGATACCTTTTGTCAGGCAGTTGATTTTTTTAATGATTCATCAGTTCATGTATAAATGGTATATCCATTCGCACAAACGTCAATTTGTTGGCTAGTTTTATTATTTTCTCAAGCATTATAAATTCCATCTGTCATTGGAAGAGATAAAACAGCTGCAGTTAAAATACTAGACATTGATAAAACAAATTGTACAAAAAACCAAGAAAATGGAACTATTAAGACTCAAACTATAAATTTTGGTAAAGCTTGTTTTAGTTGATAATTTTCTCATTCCTGTCATATAATATTCATAAATGCTATCCATATAAATACTCAAGCAAATATAAAATAAACAACATTTGAAACCATTATCCAAATAGTTTTTAAAATTCCATCAATTCAAATAATTTTTCAAGAAGTCCATTCGGGGTATAAAAACCATCAAACTATATTAGTACCAACTGTAAGTACAATTGCTACAGCTTTTAAAAATTCATTTAATCAGTTAATTATTGCAGATCAATCTTTTGAAGTTTTATTTCCATCAGTAACAGTAGTTGAATTTCAAGTTCATCATGAATTTCATTCTGTTGTAGCAAAGGTTACATCTGATAAAAAAGAAAAAATAACTAAAAATCATAAAATATATATTATATTTTTTTTATTTTTAGTTAAAAAATCAGTGATTTTAGTAATTATTTTCATACTATGTAAAACAAAAATTAAATTTTCTAACTCAATGATATCATATTTTTTATTCTATTGCAAAAAAATAAGCAATAAAAAAACTTAGAGAAAATCTAAGTTTAGTAAAAAACAAAAAATGGTGGACTTGGTGGGTCACGATCCCACGACCTTCGCCTTAAGAGGGCGCTGCTCTACCAACTGAGCTACAAATCCAAGAAAGTGGTACTCAGCCACTTTCCCTTTATTTTTTTAAGCCTTTCTAATAAAGAAAAACTTTATTATGAAAAAATGCATTTTAAAAAAATGCTTCTGAATTTTATAAAAATAATAATAAAAATCAAATTTTTAATCTTTTTTATTTTCTATTTCTTTAAAATCTTTTAAATTCCTCATAACTTTGAAAAAATTTTCAGGATCTCAATAATCAGCAAAATATTCTTCCCAATCATGACCTCATTTTTTCTTGTTTGCAGCTTTTATAGGACACCAATATTTTTCTGTTCTTCAAGCTATTTCAACAGCGTAAGAAAAAAGTCAATTTACATAAGAACAATATAAACAATTTATTTTTTGAATAATATTTAAATAATCCAATTGTTTTCTGTCAAATACTATATAATCATTTCTTTTTACAAGTGGAATTTTATAAAGTCTTAATGCTGTTTGTTGATAGACAAAAAGAAATATATCCAAGATTATTGCTGGAATAATCATAACATAAATAAATGGCATTGATAAAATTTCCCTAACTTGTGCTGAAAATATTGATTCAAAAATGGAAATTTTATAAATTTTATTTCTTTTTCTCATTTCTTCTTCAAATCTAACTCTCCCCTGTTCAATTACATATCAATACTTTTGTTTAAGTTTTGAGTATTCTAAAAATAACTCTTCTTTTTTTTGCCTTATATCTTTTAGTAATGACTCTATTTTTGATTTCATAAAATAAAATTAAAAAAATATTTTTATTAATTTACTTAAAATTTTATTCAACTCAATATTTTTTTCTAAAAACTAGATAATACAAACTTGGTAAAACCAAAAGTGTAAATATGGTTGAAGTTGAAAGTCAAAAAATTATAGAAAGTCAAAGTGAAGTCCATGTAGGATTTGATAAAGTAAGTGGTATCATACCCAAAACCGTACAAACAGATGTTAAAAACACAGGTTCTAACCTACTCATTCAAGCATCAACTATTGCTTCCTTAAATGGAATCTTTTCTTCTAAATTTTGATTTATTTTATCAAAAAGAATAATTCAATTTCTAACAACGATTCAAAATAAAGCAACAAGTCAAATAAGCCCAGGAAACGATAATGGTTGTAAAAATAAAGTTAATCAATAAAAAACTCAAATCAAAGAAAGTGGTATTGTAACCATTACTAAAACTGCTTGTCTATAAGAATTGTAAAGTAATACAAGTGTAGCAACTATAAACATCATTCAAAACATCATTGCGACAAGCAAACTTTGAACTGATTTTTCATTTTCTTCATTAGCTCATCAAGTCAAAAATTTATATCAGCTTGGAAGTTTATAATTTTTCATTTTTTCATCAAAAAGTCTTTTAATTTCAGCTCAATTTGTCATATTACTAGCTGTTGCAGAAATAGTTACAACTCTTTGTTGATCTTCTCTAGTAATTGAAAATACAGTTGGTTTAAAATCTTGTTTCATTATATCTCTTAATGCAACATCAATTCATTTATTATTTTTTAATTTTAAATCTTTTATTTTATCAAATGTATCAACTGAAGTTTTTTCATACATAGTTTTTATTTTTATTTCATCATCTCAAATATAAATTTTTGAACTATCATTTCAGTCAATTACATTTCTCAAAAACATCGCAACTTGAGGAATAGATATATCATAAAGTGCTAATTTAGAATTATCTAAAGAAATATTAAATTCAAAAGGAAGTGGTTTTCTAGATGAAGTTATATCAATTGCTCAAGGAATTGAAGATAGCGTATTTTTAACATCTTTTGCAATTTTATCTAAAACAACAAAATCATCTCATGCAATTTTCAGCTCAAAATCTCATCAAGTTGGGGGTCATCATGCTTCTTCAACTACAGTTATAGTTGCTTGTTTTAAATTAGAAAAATCTTTTCTAAGTCTATCAGATATACTCATAGAACTTTCTTTTCTTCAATATTCTTCTTTTATAAGATTTACATTTATAGTTGCATAATTTTCAGCGGAAGTTGATCATCCATCAGAACTAGATAAATTTCAAACTGAAGTAGAAAAACTATCAATTTCTTTTTCTTTTAATAAAGTATTTTCAATATTTTTTACAAATTCAGAAGTAACATCAAGTTTTGTTCAAGGTTCAAGTTCAACATTTATAGAAAAATTATCTGCATCTCATTTTGGGAAAAAATCACTTTTTAATATTCAAGTAATTGGAAGTAATAAAGATGAAATAAATAAAATAAAAACAAATAATAAAAATCTTTTAACTCTTTTTGTTTGAGAAACAAGATATTCAATAGCTTTTCAATATTTAGTTTCTAAAGTATGAATAGAAATAAATCAATTATCTAAAGCTTTTTTCCAAATTTTTTTAAATCAAATTAAGTTGTCATGTTTTTTTAAATCAACTTTTGAATCTCTTCAAGAAAGTATAACTGCAAGTGCTGGATTTAGAGTTAATGCAACTACTAAAGAAGCAAGTAAAGTAATAGTTATAACAAAAGGAATTGAGAAAATATATTTTCACATAATTCAACTCATAAAAAGCATTGATGAAAATATCCAAACTACAGTCAAAGTCGTTGTAGTTAAAACTTTTTTATAATCTCTCATTACCAAAAGTGCTGCTTCTCTTGATGTAAATTTTCAAGTATTTTTATACTGATTTATAGCAGAAATAATTACTATTGCATCATCAACTAAAAGTCAAAGTGATAAGATTAATGCAAACATTGATAAGAAATTTAATGTTTGACCAAACATTGCCATAACTGCAAAAGTAATAAGAAAAACCAAAGGAACAGCAGTTCAAGCTACAAGTGCTTCTTTTGCTCAAAGTATTAAAAGTAGTGTAAAAAAAACAAGCAAAACAGTCAAAATACCATCTCTAACTAAATGCTCTAAGTCAAGTTTTATTCTTTCAGCTAAATCTAAAATGGTTTTTATATGTAAATCTTTTGGTAAAATTCATTTTTCTTTTAAATCTTCAAGTGAAATTTCCCCTTCAGAAACTAAATTAACTATTGATCATCATTGTTTTTTTACAACTGACAAAGTTACTGCATTTAATGGTTCTTTTCAAGAAACTGATAATCTAGAAATACTTGAAATTTTTTTTGGAGACTCTTTTATATCTGCAATATCTTTAAGATAAACTATTCAAGTATCTCAAAGTTTTGTAACAACTACATTTTTTAATTTTTCTATATTATAAAATCTTGAATCAACATTTATAGAGTGTTTATATGATCAAACATTTATATCTCAAATTGGCAAAGTCATATTTGCATTTGAAATAGCTTGATTAACTTGAGTTAAAGATAAATTATATTCTTCAAGTTTTTTTGGATCAATAAAAACTCAAAATTCTTTTTCTAGTCATCAAGCAATATTTACTTCAGAAACTAGTGGATTTTTTTCAAGTTCATTTTTAATTTCTTTTGCATAATTATAAAGCTCGAATCAATCATAATCTCAAGAAATTGAAAATGTCCAAATTGGAGAATCATCTAAGGAAATTTCTTTTACAACTGGTTCATTTGCATCATCTGGAAGTTCTGACTTTACAAAATCAACTTTATCTTTTAAGTCAGACATAGCTGTTTGTTTATTTACATTTGATAAAAATTGAACAGTTATAATTGACATAGAATTCATACTTGTTGATGAAATAGTGTCAATTCATTTTACTTTTGAAATTTGTTTTTCTATTTTCTTTGTAACCAAATCTTCCATAGTTTCAGGACTAGCTCCAGGAAAAGTTGTTGAAATATATGCCATTCCAATATCAACTTCTGGAGATGATTCTAAAGGTAGTGATTTAAGTCATAAAAATCACGCAATAAAAATAACAATTATTACAAGCCAAGTAAATCTAGTTCTATCTATAAAAAATGACATCCAACTATTATTTAATTTTTCATCAAATTCAAGCTTTTCTAAATATATTGATTCATTATGTTTTGACATAAGTTTAAAATTAAGAATTAGGAATGATAAATTATTTATTTTCTTCTACTTTATCTCAAACAGAAACATTTAAAGCTCAAGAAGTGATAACTTTTTCACCTTCTTTTAATCCGCTTAAAATTATTATTTCAGAACTATTACTTGATCAAATTGTAACTTTTTTTTCTACAACTTGATTCCCTTCTCAAACTACATAAACACTATATGTATCATTTGATCAAACTATCAAAGATGAAAAAGGTACTATTATGAATTTTTCTTCTCACAAGTTTTTTGCAATATAAACATCGACAAAATCTCATAAAACTAAAGCTTTATCTAATTCATCATTACTAAAAGTTATTTCAACTTTAAACATTTTTGTTATATCATCAGCTTGTGCTCAAAGTAAAGTTATAGATCATGTTGAAGTAATTCAATTTTTTTCAATATTTACTTCTTTTCATAATTGAAGATATTTTATATTATCAGAAGTTACATCCATTTTTATAATTTTATTTGCAGAATTTGAGATAGAAAATACTTTTACTCAAGAAGAAACTGTAGTCCCAACCTCTATATTTTTAGCAGTAATTACTCAATCAAAAGGTGCTTTTATAATAGAATTATCAAGTTGTTCTAATAACGAATTTTTATTTCAAGATGCATTATCAAGCTGAGATTTCACTGAAGCAAGTGAAGAATTATAACTTGCTTTTGCTGACTCATATTGTGATGCTGCTACTTTTACAGCATTATCTACACTATCACGGCTAGATTTTATACTAGCAATTGTTGATTCAAGTTGTATTTTTGTTGTATTTTCTGATGAAGAAAGACTATCAACAGATGTATTTGTAGAATTTTTTGTATTATTTAAAGTTGCTTGCGCAATAATTATAGCTTGTTCTAAAGTAGCTTTTTGAGTTCAAAGACTAACTTTTGTAGATGAAATACTATTATCAATATCAATTAAAGAATTATTTAAAGAAGTTAAGGTTGATTTCAAAGAAATAACCTGTCATTGATAAGTTTTAATTGAAGTTTTATATCAAGATAAAGTAGAATCAGAAAAACTTGATGAAGTTATAGAATTATCTAAAACTCAAACCATTTTATCAAAAAGAGAAACAAGTTTATTATTAAGTGAAATTACATCTGAATAATATTTTAACATTTCTTCATCAGATAAATTGTGATTATAATTATCTTTTAAAGTTAAATAATTATTATTAACAGTTTTAAATAAGGTTTCTGTATCAGTTTTTAAAGATGTATTTTTTGCTGATAAATACATTTCATAACTATCATTTAGATATTTATTTAAATCCGTTATTCATAAAATTGTATCAATTAAATTTAGTGATGTATCAAAAGTTGCTAGTGATGAATCCATAGAAACTCTTATATTGCTTATTATAGAATTTCTTTTTATATCTAAACTTTTAAAAGTTTCATTATAATTTTTATTAAAATTTTCTAAATTAAGTTTTGCTGATTCTAAACTTTTTTGAGCTAAATCGACACTTGTTGAACTAGTTTTTGAAGTATTATCTTTTTGAGTTTTTATAGATTCCAATTGACTTTCTGCTAGCTTCAATTGTTTTTCTGTTGTAATATAAGTATTATCTCTTGTATTTAAAGAATTTTCATATTGAAGTTTTGCTGATTCTAGAGTCTTTGATAAAGATTCTTTTGTAGAAGAATAAATATTTAGTGTATTATTATAAACATTTTGCGCATTATTTAAATTCACATTTGTTAAATTTGACTGAGTATCAATAGTTGCAAGTATATCTCAAGCTTTTACATTATCTCAAACTTTAACATTTATAGTTTTTATAACTCAAGAAGATAATGGAGAAATAGAAGTTTCCATAAATGATGAAACTTTTCAAGTTAATTTTAAATCTTCAATAAAAGGCTTTTTTTCTAAAGTCATAGTTTCAACATATTTTGATTTTGTTTCTACAACCACTTCTCACTCTGATTTTCAACAAGATGAAAGTAATAAAGTAGAAAGCAATAATAATGAAATAATTTTTTTCATATTTTAAATTTAATAAATAAAAGAGGTTATTTTAATTATTTTTGATATAAAATCAATAGTTATTCTAAAATAATTCATTCACTTTTTGCGTATTCAAAAAGCTCTTTAATATCTTCATTTTTTATTATGGCCACAGCTAAATCATCTTTTGTAATAATAGTCACACTATCTCATGGTTTAATATTTAATTTATCTCTAGCTTCCTTTGGAATAACGATTTGTCATTTTGGTCAAACTGTTGTTGTTCCGTGAAGTTTCATTTTACAAGGTCATTTTTTCATATTTTCTTAAAAGTTATAAAAGTAAGGAAAAGTAATACAAATATAAACTATTTTTTTATAAAATCAAATAAATTTGCAAATTTTTATATATAAGTAAAATATATGTGCCAAATTAACAATTTTTTGTTTTCAATTCACAACAATGTGATGAGGTGGAGTAATTATCCCTCTTCATTATTACACTTTGTTGTGGAATAAGGAATTGTTAGTTTGGCGACTTAGGATAATTACTCCTTTTTGTTTGCTAAATCCCTCCAAACTTCCCTTTACAAAAGGGAGAGCTTAAAAGGAAAACAAAATGAAGTGATTATAAAGTCACTTTATTTTTTTACTTTTTTATTATGAAAACAATGGATAAAAACGTAGAGATGTTTTGTCAAAACATCTCTATCAAAAATAGAAAATCAGGTTTTACTTTAGTCGAACTCATCATAGTAATTACTATTCTTGCAATTCTAGCTACAATAGCTTTTGTATCTTTTAAAGGATATACACTAAATGCTAGAGATGGAAATAGACTAGCAA